>JAYELT010000065.1:0-33351 GCA_034717715.1 Chloroflexota bacterium
ACCAAACACCTACAACCAGCTGTCATAAGCGCAGCCAGCGAGCTGCCTGTGCGAGGTTGCTTCAGAATGAGATGTAGGATGGTGGCATCCGCGATGATGACGAATGTCAGGCGTATCCAATCTTGTCTGGATGCGAAAAGAAAGCCCCAAAAGTCTCAAAATCAAGGTAAGGAAGATCAAAAACACTCCGAGAAACCTCCTTTGTTTTTTTATTGAATAAGACTTTCGACTTCTTTTATTTGTTGGTGATAATTTTGGAAATCAGTCCTCTCAGGCTGGTTAATATGAGCTTATTACAGTAGACTCACTGATGATTGAAGTGTCAAATTTATAGATACGGTAATCATTCATTTCGATCCGTTTCGGAATAGGATTAGCTTATGAACAAGAAGCGCATTGATGTTTTACTTGTTGAACGCGGGCTAGCGGAGAGCTGCAACCGTGCCCAACGCCTGGTGATGGCGGGTGAGGTGCGGGTGGATGGCGAGATGGTTCACAAGTCTTCAACACAGGTTGCATTGGATGCGCATATCGAAGTCAAACAAAAGCCAAAGTATGTCTCACGTGGGGGAAAGAAACTGGCGGCAGCGATTGAAGCTTTTAGTGTAAATGTTAAAGGCAAAGTTTGTGCGGATGTGGGGGCTTCCACAGGGGGGTTCACGGATTGCTTGCTGCAGAATGGGGCAGCAAAGGTTTTTGCAATTGATGTCGGGTACGGTGTACTCCATTGGACGCTCCGCAAGGATCCGCGTGTGGTCGTGATGGAGCGGACGAACGCTCGTTATCTTGACGCCTTACCGGAGTTTGTTTATCTTGTTACAATTGATGCTTCTTTTATTTCACTCGCTTTGATCTTACCTGCGGTTAGAGGGTGGTTTGAGGGCGCTGGCGGTCAGACCATTGCACTAATAAAACCCCAATTTGAGGCCGGTCGTAAAGCCGCTGCAGTGCATGCCGGTGTGATCAAGGATGAGGCTGTGCATGAATATGTTTTGAAGGAAACATTATCGAGTGCACACGCGCTTGGGTTCTCACCGATGGGGTTGATCCCATCCCCGATCCGCGGACCAAAGGGCAACGTGGAATTTCTGGTGGACCTATCCCTGGCTTCACACGATATCCCATTTGATCTGGACAGGATGGTTCAGCATGCTCTTCAGGAAAAAATAGTTTAATTTATGAGTGGAATGGATTATTCTGGGGTTGTAGATTTGATATGAGGTTTGGAGAAATGCTGGGGGACTCAATATTCTAAGCCCTTCCTTCGGGATTGAAGTATATTTTTTCTTTAGTATTTTATGTAACCACCTTTTATCAAAATTAACTTGTATTTGCTATGAGGGTGTTGATAAATATTAAAAATCACCGCTTTATCTGAGATGAATGGGCAACCCTCTGTGGGGCCTTGATAACACTCTTCAGGCAGGGCAGACACTGCCCCCTTCGGGGGGCTAAGGCAGGTCTGCTCCTACGATTGGTTGTATGTTTTTATTTAACAGAAAATTCTTGTATGCAGTCACCATGAATAACTATGATATTTAACCACCGGATCTGTGCGTATCACTATTTAGAAACTTAATCGGATTGATAATTACAGCAATAGAAGTTAAATATCCAAGCATTCTTCCAGATAAACCCGTGCTGGTATAATTTAGGATAGGTTTCAGCCACATCAGTGACGATATCTGTAAATGTATTTTCTGTTAATGTTGATATAGAAAATTGAATTAACTCGAAGACTTCCTAAAAATCATGGTTATACTGACTTGTTATGAGTAATCCCATCAGAAATTTTTGTATCATTGCCCATGTCGACCATGGGAAATCCACATTAGCTGATCGTATGCTCCAGCTGACAGGCACGATCGCGGACAGGGATATGACTGAGCAGGTTTTGGACAGCATGGACCTGGAGCGTGAGAAGGGGGTCACAATTAAAGCCTCTGCTGTAAGGATGCGGTACAACGCGTCCGATGGTAAAAGCTACGAATTCAACCTGATTGACACCCCTGGTCATGTGGACTTCAATTATGAGGTCAGCCGGGCTCTTACCGCTTGCGAAGGAGCTTTGCTGGTTGTGGATGCTGCCCAGGGCATTGAAGCACAAACCCTGGCGAATTTATACCTGGCTTTGGAAGCAAATTTAATCATCATCCCTGTGATCAATAAGATTGATTTGATCTCTGCCCAAACAGAAGAGGTTGCTGAGGAACTGCACAACCTGCTGGGCACACCTAAAGAACAGATCATAAGAGTTTCAGCCAAACAGGGCACCAATGTGGACGAGGTCCTTGAAAGGATTGTGGCGGTTGTCCCTCCTCCCAAGGGTGACAGCGACGAACCTTTAGAAGCTTTGATTTTCGATTCACATTATGATTCCTATAAGGGCGTTGTTGCCTATGTGCGTGTTTTTAACGGCAAGATGACATGCAGTGACCAACTACTGATGATGTCCACCAAAGTCAGGACTTCACCGGTTGAAATTGGTGTTTTTGATCCAGATATGAGACCGATGGACACCCTCCAATCTGGCGATGTGGGTTATATCGCCACTGGATTGAAAACTGTTACAGAATGTCGGGTTGGTGATACGATCACCTATGCCACCAACGGCGTGGATACGCCTTTACCTGGGTACCAATTAGCAAAACCAATGGTGTTTGCAGGTATATACCCCACCGAAGGTGAAGATTATGGGGATTTGCGTGATGCCCTGGAGAAGCTTCAGCTAAATGATGCCTCACTTAGTTTTGAACCAGAGACATCAGAGGCTTTAAATTTTGGTTTCCGATGTGGATTTTTGGGGTTGTTTCATATGGAGATCATCCAGGAGCGGCTTGAACGGGAATATGACATGGATGTTGTATTTACAGCGCCGTCTGTTGAGTATAATATCCAGCTTGTGACGGGTGAATCTCTGAATATTTCTTCACCAGCGGATTTGCCTAGTGAGGATCGGATCGAAGAAATATTAGAACCGTGGATGTCCTTAACCATTTTTACACCTACGGAATACTATGGTGCGGTCATGGAACTGGTCACGAAGAAACGTGGATTCTTCATCGCACAGGATTACCCGTCTCCCAATCGGGTTCAAATCACCTATGAAATTCCCCTTTCCGAATTGATCGTGGACTTCTTTGATCAGCTCAAATCTGGAACCCGGGGATATGCCTCTATGGATTACAATTTTCTTGAATATCGTTCCGGCAGCCTGGTCAAACTTGAAATTTTGGTAAATGGTGAAGCAATTGATGCACTAACAACCATCGTTTATAAAGAAGATGCCTATCACAAGGGGCAAGCCCTCGTTTCGAGGTTGAAAAAATTGATCCCCAGGCAGCTTTTCACCATCCCAATCCAAGCGTATGCACAGGGCAGAGTCATTTCACGCGCGAATGTCAAAGCTTTGCGCAAAGATGTTTTATCCAAATGCTATGGTGGTGACATTACACGTAAAAAGAAGCTGCTTGAAAAGCAGAAAAAAGGTAAACGCCGCATGAAAATGGTGGGCAATGTTGAGATTCCACAAGAAGCATTTATGGCGATCCTCCGACTGGACCAATCGTGAGCAGTAATGTTAAAAATAATCGTTTACTGGGGAAGATACTGCGCTGGATCATCCCTCTGGGATTCAGTGCAGTTGCCTTTTGGTTGATCTTGCGTGAGATAACATTTTCACAAATCATTGATCAATTAGCAAAGATCAATTGGCGCATTTATTTATTGGCATCACTGGCTTTTTTTATGAGTTATTTTTTTCGTGTGTTTTGCTGGTTTCTCATATTGAGACGAAAAGTTAGTTATAAGAATGTCTTTTTCACGATGGGCGTGGGATATTTGTTGAACAATATTTTCCCATTTCGTCTGGGTGAAATTGGTCGTGCAGTGCTTCTTGATGATCCACAAGGTCCTTCTGCGCTGGAAGTTTTTGCCACCGTGCTGGTCGAGCGGATATTTGATGTTTTCTTGGCAGCTGTATTTGTTTTGTCAATGCTTCCCAGGATATTTGGTGAAGGTTTTGATCAATCTATTTTCCTGATTGCGTTTGTCTTAACGCTTGGTGGATTAATCCTCCTTTTTCTTGTTGTTCGCTTTCGCGATCGCATTATGAACTGGGTAAAATGTTGGGGAGAAAAGGCGAGTTTTATGAGGACTTGGGTCGAACCAAAAGTGAGACAGGTTTTGGATGGACTAACAATCCTCAATGACCCGAAGGCTTTCTTGCTCGCTTTCTTCAGTTTAGCCATCAGTTGGTTCATCGCATTTGGAGAAAACTACATCATTTTTCAATCTCTTTATCCGCAGCCACCCTTTTGGTGGATGATATTTGTGCTCAGCGTTGGTGCTTTTGGGGCAGCACTACCCTCAGCACCAGCCGGCCTGGGTGTTTTTGAAGGTGTGATGGTAGCAGCTTTTGCCTTATTGGGTGTAGGATATGAAACAGCTTTTACGCACGCTATCGTAATCCATGCATTAGCTTTTATCTTTACCAACGTTCTTGGGTTGATAGGTTTACGGCTGCGTGGTGAGGCTGCCTCGGTACTTTTTCACCGCGTGATTAACCGTACTAAAGAGATTAAACCTGCAGGGTGAGTGACATGCGTATCCTGATCGTTTTAACCTATTTTCAACCCCACAAATCCGGTTTAACCGTCTATGCTGTACGGCAAGCTAAGGCTTTGGTTGCCTCAGGTCATCAAGTGACGGTGTTGACCTCACAGTATGATCATTCGTTACCGCTTGAGGAATGGGATCAAGGTGTCAGGATCATCAGGTTGCCAGTAGCTTTTCGCCTTTCAAAAGGTGTAATCATGCCTGGAATGCCTTTCAAGGCGTATAAGTTGATTGGTGAATCAGATATTGTCAACCTGCACGTTCCGCAGTTTGACTCGGCTTTGATTGCCCTGCTGTCAAAATTTCAGCGCAAACCGGTGGTGATGACGTATCATTGTGACCTCAAGATGCCTGCAAGTTTTATAAACAAACTTGCAGGTTGGGCTGCCAATGGTGCAAATCGGATATCAGCAGGTATCGCGAATGTGATCGTCCATAATACACGGGATTTTGCAGAACATTCCTCATTTCTCAAGCGATATTTAAATAAATTGGTGGTGATCCAACCCC
Organism: Chloroflexota bacterium; assembly: GCA_034717715.1. Taxonomy (GTDB): domain Bacteria; phylum Chloroflexota; class Anaerolineae; order Anaerolineales; family Anaerolineaceae; genus Brevifilum. The sequence goes on from JAYELT010000065.1 coordinate 5,128, forward strand.
CAATTGTTGTGGTTCCTGTCTCTCAAAAAGAGACCCAGGCATTTCGAAATAAGTATCGAATTCCCCAAGAGCATATTGTGGTTGGAATGGTTGCAAGAATGGCTACTGAGAAGGGTGTTGAATACCTGGTGGAAGCTATGCCTCAAGTGATTCGATCCGTACCTAAGGCGAGGGTTGTGTTTGTTGGTGAATATCAAAACGTTCTTGGCGAATCAGCTTACAGGGAGAAACTTCTCCCGATGATTGATGCGTTAGGATCGCATTGGTCATTCCTAGGGGTGGTTTCAGAATTGGAAAAAGCAGTTTTTTTCCATCTCTGTGATGTGCTGGTACTTCCGAGTATCAACAGCACGGAATCCTTTGGTATGGTGCAGGTTGAAGCATTGACCTGCGGTACCCCCGTTGTGGCAACTGATCTACCTGGCGTTCGTCAACCTGTGAGAGAGACAGGCTGGGGGCGAGTCGTCCCTGTAAGGGATCCAAGGGCGTTAGCGGATGCCATCCTACAGGTTTTAAAATCTGGCGACCAGATGGACCCAGAAGAGATTGCATCCTTGGCTGTTAATTATTCCCCTGAGACAGTTGGTAAAGCATATGAAACACTTTATCAAAGATTGTTGGGGCGGCATGGATCGTGAGAAATTGGACGCAATTCTCTGGCGGCATATCTCAAGCCTGCCCTATTTTAGAGCCTTATTGCGTGCAGTGGAAGACCGATTTTATCAGGATATTCAATTACCGGAACCTGTTTTCGATTTAGGTTCAGGCGATGGGCATTTTGCCTCCGTTGCCTTTGATAAAAAAATTGATGTTGGCATGGACCCATGGGTGGCGCCAACCCTGGAAGCACGAAGGAGAAATACTTATCAACTCCTGGTACTCGGGGAGGGGGCAGATATCCCTTATGCCACTGGCAGTTTTGGATCAGTGATAAGCACATCAGTGCTGGAACATATACCCGATCTCACCCCTGTGTTATTGGAAGTTTCAAGAATCCTCAAGCCTGGTGGAAAGTTTGTTTTTTGTGTTCCTAATCATCGCTTCCCGGAGAAACTATGGGGTCGGAAGGTTCTCACAAAATTAGGTTTGTCCAAGTTTGGTGAGGCTTATGGACGTTTCTTCAACCGCATCGCCAGACACCAACATACCGACCCGCCTATCCTTTGGCAATCAAGATTGGAACAAGCTGGATTTGACTTGATCGAGACCTGGGATTATTTCCCCCCTAAAGCCCTGTATGTTTTAGAATGGGGGCATCCCCTGGGGCTGCCTGCCCTAATATCCAAGAAGTTATTTGATCGTTGGGTTCTGGTTCCAAAGCGCTGGGCCCGAGCTATCCCCTGGAAATTAACCCGCAAGCATTTGGATAATCCAAAATCTGAAGAAGGTGTGTGTTCCTTCTTCATTGCCCGGAGTCGAGCATGAAGCTTCTGAGGAAGATGATCTATTACAGCAAATCTGTCTGGGAGATGATATGCCATTTTAGGCATTGGCCGGGTCTATTTTCTTTCATGCTGCGCAGGTCAGCATCGAAGAAAAAATTGATCCAACTACGCCGTCCACCAGTGCGGCTGGTGGTTCGCAGTGCCATGGATGTCTGGTCGGTTAAGGAGACCTTTTTGGATACTTTCTATACAAAGTATGGGGTGCCTATCCAGGATGGTTGGACTGTTATCGATATTGGTGCTGGCATTGGAGACTTCAGCATTTATGCTGCATATGGTAATCCAAATTCCACCATTTATGCATATGAACCTTTCATAGACTCATACGAATTACTCAACGAGAATTTGCGATTGAACAATATTGAGAATGTGAATCCCTTCCAAATTGCGATTTGGAGCACAGATGGTGAGTTGCTCCTGGATGATTCCAACGGAGAACCCTTACAAATTACAAGCAGAAAAACTGATGTGGACGGGGAACAAGGGCAAAAGAAAATGGTTCAGGCAATGTCATTGCTCTCGATATTCGAAGAACGTGAAGTTGAAAAAGTGGATCTGATCAAGCTGGATTGTGAAGGTGCTGAATATGACGTTTTAATGAAAGCGCCTTCAACAGCGTTTGAAAAAATTAAACGCATCATCATGGAATACCATGACCTGGATTCGGATCGCAACCACCAGCAATTAATCCCGTTTTTAGAAGATCAGGGATATGATGTTCGAAGGTTTAAGAACGCGGTTCATGACCATATCGGATATCTTTACGCTGCGAAGGAATAGCATTAATACATCAATCAGGGCGATTGTGGCTTAATAGTGACGAAATATTTGAAGCAGCAGACTTCTATCGTATCAATTTTCGGGTTGTCAGCTTATCACTCGTGGAGTATGATATTTTTCAAATTTGAATTGAACGTACCTCATAAATTTCAAGCTTAATTAGCTCAGGATTTTTTATGTCAGATAAAAATGGCAGTCAACCCTTTACAGAACCCAGTGTTTGGGATCATTTTGTTAAGAGAATAAAGTTTTGGGAAAAAGACCAGCCTGGAGATAAGAATAACATAAGAGAGCTGCAGCCAGTTGAAGGGAAATCTATCTCTTGGCTGACGATTGCTGCCCTTGTTTTAGCGTTGATCGCTCAGTTAACATTAGAGCCTTCACCCACACGGACTCCCTGGTTGGGAATTTCTCTATATGCTGGGGCATTGGGGTGCTTGATTGCCGCGATCATCCGAAAGGAGTGGCATCTCCCTGAACTCAAACCAGATGCAGCAGCACCACTCAAAATCAGTTTTAGAATCGAATTCTTACTCACTGGCATCATCCTCGCAATCCTAGCATTTTTATTGTTTGGCAACGGAAGATTCACGTTGTTGAATACAACGCTGTGGCTGTTATCCTTGTGTTTTGTCTTCTTAGCATTTTGGCAAGGTAAACAAAGCAGCTTAGCTTCCATAAAATCTTTTTTGCAAAGCATTCAGGATGAGGGTTGGCGGATCCGCTTCACGCGTTGGGGTTTAATCGTGCTGGCTACGATAGCAGTGATCCTGTTCTTTAATTTTCACCGCTTGAACTCTGTCCCCCCTGAAATGGTTAGTGATCAGGCTGAAAAGCTATTAGATATCTCTGATGTCTTGCAGGGTCAAACACCGGTTTATTTTCCCCGCAACACGGGTCGGGAAGTGATCCACTTCTATCTGACAGCTGCTTACATGGCCGTGTTCAATCTGGATATCTCCTTCCTGAACCTGAAGGTAGTGGCAGTTTTCGCTAATCTGCTCACACTTTTCTTCATTTTTTTGCTTGGGAAAGAAGTAGGAAATAAGTGGGTTGGTCTGATTGCTGCGCTTTTTGCAGGGATGGCTTACTGGCCGCTGTTGTTCACGCGTTTGGCTTTACGCATCCCTTATTATCCCTTGTTTGTCGCCCCAGTGATGTACTTCATGATACGAGGTTTACACCGACAGAATATCAATGACATCCTGTTAACTGGACTGTTCCTGGGATTGGGGCTGCATGGGTATACACCCTTTCGCATTGTTCCGATTTTTGTGGTTCTTGGAATCGCAATTTTTCTGCTGCATCGACCCGGGCGCACGTACCGTTTGGGAACCATTTTCTCTCTGATTATGATTACTTTTGTTTCACTGCTTATTTTTATTCCACTCCTTCGCTACTGGATAACAAACCCGGAATTATTTGCTTATCGGGCGTTTTCTCGCTTGACGGGAATGGAGATCGGTTTTCAACAATCTCCTATTGTGATCTTTTTTCAAAACTTTTGGAAAGCCAGCATCATGTTCTTTTGGGACAATGGTGTGATTTGGGCTCACTCAATCCCGGGACGCCCTGCCTTAGATGTTGTTTCAAGTGGGCTCTATTTCCTGGGGATTGCAGGATTGCTGATCCGTTACATTCGCAAGCGTAATTGGACGGATATGTTCCTGCTGGTTTCAATTCCCATGCTGTTGATGCCCTCCATCCTCTCTTTGGCATACCCGGGTGAGAATCCATGTTTGAACAGGACCGCAGGTGCCGTTGTGCCTGTTTTTGTGGTGATCGGACTGGCATTGGAATCATCCTTACGCGCACTTTGGGAAAGATTACAGGGAAGAATAGGAAAGGCTGCTGTTGTTATCATTGCAGTTGTATTAGTGACCTGGTCTGGTTTGAATAACTATGACCTTGTTTTCAATCAATATTACAACATCTATCGGGTATCAAGCTGGAATACATCTGAGATAGGACACCTGGCGGCGTTGTTCATAGACTCATTGGGCAGCACCGAGACGACTTATGTGGTAGGCTACCCACACTGGGTGGATTCGAGGTTGGTTGCAATCAATGCTGGCCATGCTGGATTGGATTTTGCTATTCTTCCTGACCAGATTCCGCAAACATCAGAGAATCCCAATCCAAAAATGTTCTTCTTGAATGTTAATGACGCCGATAATATGCAGCTTTTGTTGGAGACCTTTCCTAAGGGTGTCTTCTGGCAGTATGATTCAGAAGTTGAAAATAAAGATTTCATGGTATTTTTTGTGCCTCCAATGCCAGGAGAAATCCCTTAATGGCAGGTCATTCGACAAAGCGGTCTAATAATACACCAAGAGGATGGGGGAAGGTTGTCCTCACGCTATTGCTTATCGTCATACTTCTTGGGGGCGCCTATTTACGTTTGACCGGTGTGAATTGGGATGAAAACCAGCACATGCACCCGGATGAGCGCTTTCTCAGCCTTGTGCAATCGGCGATCTCCCCAGTGAAGAATCTATCCGAATATTTCAATTCGGAAGCTTCCAGTCTGAACCCTGCAAACCGGGGTTATACATTCTTCGTTTACGGCACACTGCCAGTGTTCATCATTCAATATCTTGGTGAAGCATTGGGAAAAACAGACTATCACACCATTACCATCGTCGGCAGGTATGTCTCTGCGATATTTGACCTGGTGACGGTTCTGTTGGTCTTTGCTATTGGAAAACGGCTGTATCACAAATGGGTTGGTTTACTTGGAGCATTATTCTATGCATTGGCTGTGCTCCCGATCCAGCTTTCGCATTATATGACCGTTGATACCATCACCAATACTTTCGCATTCCTGGCGGTGTACGCGGCTGTTTGGGCGTTGGATAGCCAGCCTACTTACAATACTGAAAAACTCACGGAGCCTGCCTTACCAGAACAAGACAAAACAATTGAAGAACACTCAGGAGGATTGTCTCCATCATTTGATATTGCTAAGGTCAGGACATTATTCCGAGACCTGGCTCCTTATATACTGTTTGGGATTGCGCTTGGGGCGGCCACAGCATCGAAGATCAATGCTGTTGTGCTTGCAATCATTCTACCGGTTATGTCGATCGTCCAGTATTTTCGTATGGATACCGAAAAGCAGCGTGAAGCGCTTCTGCCCATACTTCGCAATCTTCTTGTCGCAGGCATTGTCAGCTTCGTTGTCTTCCGCATTGGACAGCCATATGCGTTCAACGGGCCAGGTTTTTTCAATATTGGCATCGATGAAAATTGGTGGTCAAGTTTACAAAATCTCCGTACCCAATCCTCAGGGGATGTGGATTTCCCACCAGCGTTACAATGGGCACGTCGTCCAATAACTTTTTCAGGGGAGAATCTGATCCGTTGGGGGTTGGGGCTGCCATTGGGATTGTTTGCTTGTTTATCATATTTGGGAATGGGTTGGCAGATCCTGAGAAAGCAAAATTGGCATAAGCATTTGCCTTTATGGATTTTCACAGGTTTGTATTTCATTTGGCAATCAGCTTCATGGGTACGTTCCATGCGTTACCAAATGTTGATCTATCCTGCCCTGGCCTTATATGCAGGATGGGGACTTTACCAGTTGTGGTCAAGGCGTGAAGCCGTTAAATGTTTGTTCATCCGTATCAAACCAAGATTGATCCGGATAACTGGCGTTATTCTGGCAGTGCTCATCATCATATCTACTGCCATCTGGGCTTTTTCTTTTTCTCGCATCTATACACGACCACATACGCGCGTGGCTGCCAGCCGCTGGATTTACCAGAATATCCCGGGGGCTTTGACGCTGGTGATGGAAACAACAGATGGTGATTTTCAGCAGCCGTTGCCCTACCGAGCCGGGGATACCCTCAGCTCAGATGAAACCTATCGCCTGCCATTTTATGCTGTCTCAGACGGCTCACTCACAGCGCTGACCTTTCCTTATATCCTGGATGAATCTCAAAACGCTGAGAAGAAAGTTGTTTCACTCTCGATCATTTCTGCTGAGGATCCTGAGGTACCCTTGGGCAAGGCAAGTGTGGAAAGTGCATTCCTCCCTTTGGAAAATGAATGGCGTGGAGCATCTTATGAATTCACCCTTGAGACACCGATACCTGTTCATAAAGATGCTTTGTATTATCTTCAGTTTGATTTGGAAGAAGGCGATACATCCTTGCTCTTAAATGGATCACCCTCGCTGCACTTTGTGACCTCTGATGGAATAATTTTAGAAAGTCAATTACCTCGTTTGATGCAGAGTGTTAAATCGGGTGCCCCTTACACCATGAGTGTTCTCCTCGTCGAAAGTGGTGCGATTTCCGAAGTATATGTCCCTTACCTGGTTGATACAGCAGGTGTGGATGGAGAAAAGGACCTTACACTGGTTCTCGAAATAATAAATGAGGATGGTGCCAGGCAAGTTGGATATCTGAAAGGGGAATTCTCTCCCTCCAATGATATACGTGGAGCATCTGCAGTTTTAAAGCTGCCTGCGCCACTGATCGTTGAGGCTGGTCAAACTTTGAATGTTACCCTCACAACTGAGACTGAAGGCGTACAACTGGTGCTACATGCCCCTTCACCTGTCCATGAGAGCAGTTGGGATGATGCTGTACCTTATCCGGTGGATGGCTTCAGCCCCTACAGCGAGAACGGTGGAATTTATCGGGGTGACTTGAATTTTGAGATGTATTGGGCGGATGACCAGCTCAAATTAGGAAAATTTGAGACTAATCTTGATCTGGCTGATTATATCTTCATCACATCCAGCCGGCAGTGGGGGACGACGACGAGGGTGCCGGAGCGGTATTTGCTGACAACGTTCTATTACCGGAATCTCCTTGGCTGTCCGGAAGATTCAAATATCGAATGGTGTTACAACGTTGCTGAACCAGGTATGTTTGAAGGCACACTTGGATTCGAGTTGGTTGAGACTTTCCAGTCCAATCCAAACCTGGGAGGCTTATCCTTTAACACCCAGTTTGCGGAAGAGGCTTTCACTGTTTATGATCACCCCAAAGTTTTGATTTTCAAGAAAACGGATGCATATGACCCCCTTCAAATTCGAGAGATTCTAAGATCAGTGGACTTGAGCAAAGTGGTGTATTTTACACCCGGGGATGCTGCCAGCTATCAAGGGTCTGATCCTGATCAGGTTGATGACCCGCGCTATACACTGAACGTCCCAAAGGAACACCTGGAGGAACAGCGCCAAGGTGGTACATGGGCAGAATTATTTGATAGAGGGAGTTTGCTGAATACATCACAGCCACTCGCAGCGATTGTCTTTTACCTGTTTGTTTTGTTTTTAGGTTTGATTTGTTATCCAATTGTCCGATTAGCCTTACCGGGTTTATCAGATCGAGGTTACCCGCTTTCTAAACTTGCAGGATTGCTTATACTTGCGTTTGGGGTTTGGATTTTGGGGTCATTAGGGGTTTCGGTGACATCAACTACGATCCTGTTTGTTTTAATCGGTATTGCATCACTTTCAATTTTCTTAATTTTCCTTCAAAGGCATTCGTTGTGGACTGAAATTAAAATAAACTGGCGCTATTACCTGACAGTTGAAGTATTAGCATTAGTCGCCTTTGTGCTTTTTCTGCTTGTCAGGTTTGGGAACCCAGACCTATGGCATCCCTATAAAGGTGGGGAAAAGCCGATGGACTTCTCTTATTTGAATGCCGTGATAAAAAGCACTACTTTTCCACCTTATGACCCATGGTTTGCCGGTGGTTACATAAATTATTATTATTATGGGTTTGTGATCGTAGGCGTACCGATAAAATTACTGGGCATTGTACCTGCGATTGCATATAACATTGTCCTGCCGATTTGGTTTAGTCTTTTAATCCTGGGTGCTTTTTCTGTTGGATGGAATCTGTACCGGGGCATTCCACGTTCGCGAGTTTTGCGTGCTCATGAGCGGAATGATCGAAAAGCTCTGAATATGGCTTTTATTGTTGGCTTAGCCACAGTAATTATTTTAGCTGTGTTAGGAAACCTGGGAACAGTTAAATTAATCATATCCGGGTATCAACAAATTGCAGCTGGGGGAGCAGTCATTGCTGAGTCCACCATTTTCCAAAAGATCAGCTGGACGCTGCAGGGCTTTGCGCAGTTCCTGCGCGGTACACCCATGCCTTTTTATCCGGGCGATTGGTACTGGTATCCCAGTCGGGTAATTCCAGGAGAACCAATCACAGAATTTCCATATTTCTCTTTCATCTATGGTGATCTGCATGCCCATCTGATCGCTTTTCCCATCACTGTATTAGCAATCAGCTGGAGCCTTTCAGTTGTACTCAATAAAGGAAAATGGGGGGACAAGGATGATCGGTTGAAAATCTTGGGCGGTGTTGTGGGGTTCTTGATGGGTGGCTTGGTGATTGGTGCGCTGAGACCAACCAACACATGGGATTTCTACACCTACATTGTCCTGGCTGTAGTTGCTCTGTTTTATTCGATTCTCAAGCATTACCAACCTCGTTTGCACCTGAAATTTCGAAGGGGCGACTGGGTTGAAAAAATCAGTTTAGCAATAGCTGCTGTTTCCCTGTTGGTATTGTTATCCTTGTTTCTTTATGAACCGTTTTCATATTGGTTTGGTCAGGGATACACTCAGGTTGAAATCTGGGAAGGCAGTCGGACTCCGCTCAATTCTTATTTAACGCATTGGGGCTTATTCCTATTTATTATATTCAGTTGGATGAGTTGGGAAACCTATCACTGGATGAAGACAACGCCGCATTCTGCTTTACATGGCCTTGATAAATACCAAACCTTGATCTATGCTGGTTTGATCTTATACTTGATCATCCTGGTTGTCTTCCTGATCCTGGGTGTGGTTGTAGCGTTAGTGGCTATTCCGATGGCAGTCTGGGCGCTTGTGTTAATGTTTCGTCCTGGCAGGTCTGATGGCCGCCGTTTCCTTTTATTTTTAATTGGGACGGCTGTTACATTGACGCTGGTGGTTGAATTTGTCTATTTGCCAGGGGATATTGGACGGATGAATACAGTCTTCAAGATTTATTTGCAGGCTTGGATGATGTTCGCCCTTTCTGCTGGTGTCTGTTTTGGTTGGTTGGTCAAGTCAATCCGATATTGGCATTTTCGGTTAGCATTTGTGTGGCAGGTTGTTTTATTCTCGCTGCTGACATCAGCACTTCTATTCACAGCAATGGGAACGAGGGATAAGATCAACGACAGGATGGCATTGGACGCACCTAAGAGCCTGGATGGTATGGCATATATGGCTGATGCAACTTACTTTGATCTGGGTGAAGAAATGGCGCTGGAGGAAGACTATCATGCAATCCAGTGGATGCAGGAAAATATCGATGGTTCCCCTGTTATTTTAGAAGGTCAGGCATATGAATATCGTTGGGGTAATCGATTCACGATCTATACGGGTCTGCCTGGCGTTGTTGGTTGGAACTGGCATCAGCGGCAGCAGCGTGCGATCTTGCGGAATAACATCGTCCAGGAAAGAGTTGACGCTGTCAATCTTTTCTATACAACCGAAGAAAAAGCATATGTCCTTGAATTTATTGACACTTATGATGTTTCCTACATTGTCCTTGGGCAGCTGGAACGCATCTTCTACCCGGGACCAGGTTTGGAAAAATTCGAGCTGTATAAGGATCATCTCTGGGAAGAAGTTTACCGCAGTGGGGACACAATCATTTACAAGGTGCTTAACTGAACACTTTAATTTACTTATGATGGTTACGTCCCGACGCTGATAGGTTGGTAATTTTTCTGCGTATTGCTAGTATTGTCAGTTCCCTAGCCAATGTTTGCTGAATAATTCATTGATCACTCAGTGCCTTTTTAACCAGTGGTGAAGTGGACATAAATCATTGTTCCTCAACAAGAAGACATCACATTGATGTATGAAACAGCGGACTGGGAAACCGCGCAATAGGTCATGGCCATGTATAATAATAGATAGATTCATCTTGGCAATTTGGAACGAATTACCCGGGATGTTTAAAAAGCAAATATAATCAGAATTTATTCATTAACTTTGAACTGGGAGACGTGGTATTAGACTCCATATGGAGTAATTGAGAATAACCCACCATAGAGATTAGAACCAATGTTATCTGACAAGAAACCCACATGGCATAATTTCCTGCTGATAGGTGCGTTTATCCTCGCGCTTGGCTTCCGCTTTGTGCGATTAGGTTTTTCCCCGCTGGATGATCGTGAGGCAAGCATCGCACTACAGGCGCTGGCTGCAGCTGAGGGCACAGAAACAGAATTTGGTCCCTTTATGTCAATCGTAGGGTTAACAGGTTTAGACTTTTTTATTCTTTCTAACAACAATTTCTTAGCCCGTTTCTGGTCAGCCCTTCTTGGTGCTTTGATCGTATTTTTACCATTCCTCTACCGTGAACGTTTAGGTGATTGGCCAGCGATAATCGCTTCTTTCATACTTGCCATCTCACCGGATATGGTGGGGCTTTCGAGGATCATTGGTTCACCTATGGTGGCGTGTGTATGCTTGCTGCTGTCAATTGGATTGGTATTCCAACTTAAACCCATATGGGGTGGGATCTTTTTGGCATTGGGTTTAATGAGTGGTGCAAGTTTTTGGATGGGGTTGATTATCTTGGGATTGTCCTGGCTTATCTCTAAGAAACTTGTCCCTGATTGTGATCTTTTTCGCTTTCCGAAGCTATCTGAGAAAGGATCATTCTGGCTGCCCTTCGGTATTTCGTTAGGCATGACACTTATGATCGTCAGCACAAGTTTTTTTTTGGAGCCAGCGGGTGTGAGCGGAATCTTTTCCGGATTAGTTTCATTTATTTTGGGAATCAGCAGCGGATACCTTAATCCCTTTTATCTTTTGCCATTTTCAATGTTAGCCTACACTGGCGCAGCGCTCATATTTGGTGTGTGGGGAGGATTGCGTGGGATCAATGCCAGAGATAAGATGGACACAATTTTATTCATTTGGACTATTGTTGGTTTGGTTTTTTTACTCTTATATCCTGGCAGCAAACCGGCGGATATCCTTTGGGTGACCTTACCTCTTTGGATACTTACTGCTCGTTTATTATTTAGTGCTTGGAGGTTTCCAGAAACCTCACGTCTGGTTGTTGTCAGTATGGCAGCAGCTGTGATTGTGCTTTCGGCGTTCATGCTCCTTGCGTTGCGAACCCTCGTGAGACCGGATTTGGAGCATCAACAGCAGGTTAACACCCTGATTGTTCTGATTGGATGCCTGGTATTAATCGGAGCTGTACTCTTGCTGGTTAAGTTTGGTTGGGGGGTGGAAGTATCCCTGTCTGGAATATTAATTGGTCTGGTGATCGTCAATGTTTTTGCATTGATCTCTATCAGTGTGAACACAACCAGCCTGGGCCCCGATAATGCCAATAATCTCTGGTATCCCAAACAGCCACAACTTTCAACGGAGTGGCTGATGGTTTCCATTGATCGGATATCCGATTGGAACGAAAGCAGTGGGGTGCTTGTGGATGTTGCAGTTAGTGGTTTTGATACGCCAGGGATGATGTGGACCTTGAGAGAGATAGATTCTATCAATTTCGTACCATATTTAACGCCACAATCCCAATCGGGGATTGTAATCACCGATGATCAAAGCTACCCTGAGCTTGCAAACAGCTACAGGGGACAAGACCTGGTTTGGTCTCAGGAAGTCATTTGGGAGGAAATGACACCTATTCAATACCTCAATTGGCTGGTTACTCGAAAAGCGCCTGTCCGCACTAAACAGATCATCTTGTGGGTTCGGACAGATCTTATGGCGGATGATCAGTTTACACCGTAAATCTTTTTTAAAGAGTTTGGAACTTATCGGATATGAAAGAACTCAATACAATCGCAATCGATGGTCCCGCAAGTTCAGGGAAATCAACCTTAGGTTGTTTGCTGGCTGATGAACTTGGTTATCTTTATTTTGATACAGGCGTTATGTATCGAGCTGTCACTTTAGCAGCAATCCGTCGAGATATTCCAATCACAAATGAAGAAGAGGTTGGAGAGTTGGCTAATCAGGTGCGCATCGATGTGCGCCCCCCCAGTGTAGATGACGGTCGATCCTATGATGTTTTGTTGGATGATGAAGATGTCACCTGGGATATCCGTCAGGAAGTTGTTGTTGAGAACGTCTCAGATGTATCTACATATCGAGCGGTCAGATATGCGATGACAGCACAACAACGCCGGATTGCACTGGAAAACAAAGTGGTAATGGTTGGTCGAGATATCGGCACAGTGGTTATGCCAGAAGCAAACCTTAAAATCTATCTTGATGCACCCGTAGAAGTCCGGGCGCATCGTCGATACAAGGAAATCTTAGAGAGGGGAGAAAAGGCGGATTATAATGCCGTCCTTAAGGCTCTTATCAAACGAGATGATATCGATTCAAACCGGGACATTGCCCCCCTGGCAATTGCTGAGGATGCTGTTGTGATCCATACAGAATGTTTGGGTATCTTTCAAGTGTTAGAGAAAGCAAAGGAGTTGGTAAATAATGTGTGATACTTTTGTCGCTTTAGGGAATGCAACGTATGATGGTAGTGTGATTTTTGGGAAAAATAGCGACCGTGAACCTAATGAAGCCCAGGAATTGGTTATGATCCCCCATGCGACGCATGAAAAAAATGCGCAGGTCGAATGTACATACATTCACATCCCGCAGGTTCAAGAAACAAACACCGTTTTAATCTGTAAGCCTTTTTGGATTTGGGGCGCTGAAATGGGTGCGAATGAACATGGGGTCGTGATTGGAAATGAGGCTGTCTTTACAAAGGTGCCTTATCAAAAAACCCCCGGTTTGATCGGGATGGATTTTCTAAGATTAGCATTGGAAAGGGCATCATCTGCTGAAGGTGCATTGAATGTGATCGTCGATCTCCTCAAGACTTATGGGCAGGGCGGGAATTGTGGCTTCTCTCATAAAATGTATTATCATAACGGTTTTTTAATTGCAGATAGACATGATGCTTGGGTATTGGAGACAGCAGGAAAGTATTGGGCAGCGGAAAAAGTGCGGGATGTCAGATCTATTTCTAATTTGATCAGCATCCGTTCACATTGGGACCTGGCGTCAGATGATCTGGTCTCCTTTGCAGTTTCACAGGGATGGTGTAAGAAAAAAGATGATTTTGATTTCAGTCGCTGTTACAGTGATTTGATCTTCACAACATTTGCAGCCGGTCGTCACCGACACAGTTGTACGATGAATTCATTGAATGAGAATATTGGTCAAATTGATGTTCCCATGGCGATGCGCATTCTACGAGATCATGGACCAGGCGTAACGCCGGATTGGATCCCGGGTAAAGGATTGTTTGGAGCAGAGGTATGCATGCATGCCAGTTTAGGCATTGTACGAAGCAGTCAAACCACCGGCTCAATGATCTCTCATCTGACGTCTGACAAGGATATTCATTGGGTGACGGGAACAGCAGCGCCATGTACTTCTGTGTTTAAACCAATTTGGATTGATGCAGGATTACCTGATCTGGGGACATCACCCAATGGCAGCTATGATGATTCAACGTTCTGGTGGCGTCATGAAAATCTCCACAGGGAAATCTTGCGTGACTATACAACCCGGATAACTGAAGTGGCATCAGGTTCTGGAGTCCTGGAGAAGAAATTCCTGTCTGAAATCGATCAGGTTTCTCATCAATCGTTGGGATCAAGAAAAGCTTTCACCCAGAATTGTTTTTCGAAAGCTGAACAGGCAGAGTTATCATGGTTGGAAAAAGTTAAGCATATGCCTGTACGGCATCGCAGACCCCTTCTCGACAAGATTGCTTGGAAAAAGTTCGATAAACAAGCTGCTCGAGCGCAATGATACACTTGAAATATCGTAAGGATTAACCATCAGGACATCAGAAAATTAAGCCGGGTGATGCTATAATTTATATACTGAACCTATTAAATTGAGATGTTAAATTTTATCGCACCGATCATCCATGAGTATGCAATAGCGATTCCAGAGGATCCGATAGCCTTAATTGGATGGCTTATCTGGTTTGTCCTTCTGGTATTGATCATAATCCGCATCCGTGATCGTGACTTAAGCCTGGATCGACAGATGCTGGTAGGGATGGCTGTATTGAGCATCTCAATTCTCATTTTTACACCCTTTTTTGGTTTAGCAATACCGATAGACAGTTTTACCCAAGTCGATGCCCGTCCTGTCCAGCATTGGATGTTTTTTGCTGCTGTTCCCTGGCTGTTGGCAGGTGGACTTTTGGGGGTCCTTCCATCGGTTTTCCTTTCAGGGATGTCAGGTCTCCTATTAGCATATTTGGATACTCATAACATTTTTACACCGTTGGTTTTTATGACCTTAGCGGTCAGCTTCAGTTGGGCGGTGAGACAAAGATTTCGTACAAAACCTCATCGATTGTTGCGCATTCCTTTCTTTGCAGCATTCTTCAGCCTGGTTGTCATCCTGCCTTTTACTTTTTTTGCAATCATCCTCAGAACGCCAGGGGTATTTCCGTTTAGGCTTGCTACAGCCTTTGAATTAACACCATCGGCGATCCTTCCCATCAGTGGGATGTTGTTGATTGGAAGTGTTATCTGCGTTGTGACACAGGCAATTTTCCATAAGAAGTGGGGATCGAGTCAGCCACTGAAACCTTCTCCAGGCGAGGTCAGCATCAGGTATCGCTGGTTTGCAACTGCACTAACAGTTTTATTGGTTTTGATGATTGTGGTTTTGACCTCACTTTGGTATGTCAATGAAAATAACGCCAGGCGAACCATGATCAATCGTTTGATGGAAACATCAACAGGGGCGGAACAAGTATTACCGATTTTTATGACCTCAGGAAGAAATTTGATCTCAGAAATTGCAGGCTATGAGAATCTCGCAGCAGGGTCGCCTGATACTTTGAACACGCTGCTGAATGAGACAAATCCGACAATGTTCCTATTTGAGGAGTTGTTCTTGATGAATCCTGATGGTGAGGTGATTGTTCGTTTTCCTCAGTCAGCTTCTGTTCCCAAAGTCGAATCAATCAGTTTAGACTCAGCGATCAACCAGGTATTAACTAAAGGATTGGTAGAAATAGTATCTCCTACTTCTGATTCAGAAGAACAATCCGTTGATGTGAATTTCTTTGCAGGTGTTAAGAACAAGTCAGGGAACACGGTATGGATTCTTTGGGGTAAAACAGGATTGATGTCCAATCCTGTTTCAAAGCTTTTCAGCAAAGAGTTTGCTGAACTTGAACGACAAGGGGGCATCATCCAGATCATAGATGAAGAGGGTTATTGCCTCTATCATACGGACCCGAGTCGAATCATGACAGTATTTTTGGATACCATATTTGATACGCCGACTTATATCGAGGGTGTTTCTACAGATGGACAGGCAATCATGCAATATTTCCAACCTATCAATGAGCTGGGTTGGGCTGTGGTGACGTCACTTCCTGTTCAAGCCCAGCATGTGATGGCATGGGAGAGCATATATCCACTGGGGTTATTTGGATTTGGCACCATATTGGTTGTTTTACTCATTGGGTCGCTTGCCTTTTCGTCAGTTGCAAAGCAAATCAATAATATAAAAGATGGTATCGTAGCGGTATCGAACGGCAAATATGATATTAAGATAAGTCAGAAGCGTAATTCCGGTGAAATTGGGCAGTTGGCAAAAGCTTATAATCAGATGGTAGGTTCCCTCGTTTACAGAATACAAAAGCAATCAGACCTCTTATCAGTCAGTGAGCGGCTTTCAAACGAGGATAATCTGAATGCCATCATGGAAATTATCATGAAAGCAGCGTTGGCGCATGGTGTATCATCTGTGCGCATTATCTTGGCACCGTCCTCAGAAAATATCGAATCGGATAATTCCAGGCAACGTTCTGGGATGGGAAAACTAAATGAAGCCTTTGCTGGTTTGGATGATCAGATTCTTGATCGGGTTCGTTCTGAGGGCTTTCTCTTAATGCGAGATTTCAAAGGGCATAACATACTTCAATGGAAAGAAGGCATACCGACACCTGCATCTATCATTGCCGCGCCGCTGCAGTGGCAGACGTATTACTTAGGTGTGTTGTGGGTGACATATCAGAATCTCAGGTTCCCAGACAATGAGGAGGTTGCATTCTTCAAGGGTCTCGCCCAAAAAACAGCTATGTCAGTATCCAATATATCGACAATGGTTAATGCTGTCGCGATACGTCAACAATTAGAAACCCTCCTAAATTCTCTACCAGATGCTGTCTTTATTACAGATAGAGTGGGGAATTTGGTTTATAAGAATAAAACTTCAAAGATATTATCCGAGCTTGATGAACCTCTCGTTCGAGGGGCATTTCTTTCTTCTTTGATGAAAGGGGCAGAGATATCAGCAGTTCTGGATGACATGGGCCATGTACCAGTTCCAAAAGTGATCAGATTTGACAATGGGAAAATATTTAAAGTTATCGAGTACACCTTAGAAGATGAAGGCCAAATGATTGGGAAGGCAATCCTGTTTTCAGATATCACCAACCAAGAGATTCAAGAAACCTTGAGGACTGAATTTGTAACCACGGTAAGCCACGAGTTGCGGTCACCACTAACTTTGATCCATGGTTATGCAAAAATCCTGCAGCTAACGGGGAATTTAAACGAGCAGCAAGATGATTATATAAATAATATTGTTGATGTCATTGAGGAAATGAAGGACCTGGTCAAGAAATTATTGGACATTGGACATCTTGAAGGTGGGGATTCATTAGAAATCACCCAATTCTTTGCAACAGACCTGATGAATAAAGTTGTGGATAGTGTTGATGCACAAGCAAAGCAGAAAAATATCCAGGTTACATTCTTACGCACGGAATCACCATTATCAATTGATGCTGATCGTACATTTATGAATCTTGCTTTGAAAAATTTGTTGGAAAATGCCATTAAATTTACCAAAATGGGTGGGGAAGTGTCACTAAGTGTACGAAGGAATGATGACGATGTTGTATTTTCTGTCAAGGATAACGGAATTGGCATTGCGCCGTTGGATCAACGTCATCTTTTTGAGAAGTTTCATCGAGGAAGGGCACAGGTTGGAAGTGAACAAAAAGGAAGAGGGTTGGGTTTAACAATTGTAAAGTCTATCGCTGAGCGTCATGGGGGGAAAGTGTGGTTGGAGAGCCAATTGGGTAGAGGCAGTACTTTTTATTTACAAATACCTCAGCATCCAAAGATGTAGAGTTAATAACTATAGACTTCTGATTGAAGCTGTGGTAAAATGCAATCCTTGAAAAATTTGACAAATACATCGAAAATTTGTTATAATCTTAATTTGTTGTATTGGACAAAAACACCTGAGAAATGAAAATTTCTCAAGGTTTTTCTCGCGTTAAAGCATAAAAATTCGCTCTATTTCCGATAAAATGGAGGTTTCTAGTGGAAACAAAGGGATTAAAAGCACTGCGGATTGGTCTTGCATCTCCTGAGGTCATTCGCAGTTGGTCTTATGGCGAGGTTCTAAAGCCAGAGACAATCAATTACCGGCGGCTTCGTCCTGAGAAGGATGGCCTATTTTGTGAGGCTATTTTTGGCCCCACGCGCGATTATCAGTGTTACTGTGGGAAATATAAGAATCCCCGCTACAAAGGTATTATTTGTGATAAATGTGGTGTAGAGGTAACCCGGTCTGCAGTTCGTCGTGAAAGGATGGGGCATATCCAGCTAGCTGCTCCCGTAGCTCATATCTGGTATACCCGGCGCATTCCATCTTTCCTCGGTTTGATGCTCAATATCTCCCGTCGAAAGCTAGATCGAGTCCTTTATTTTGCACAATATATTGTCACTTATGTTGATGAGGACGCACGTCAAAAGGCACTGAAAAGGCTGGAAGATGAAATCAGCTTATCAGACCGTGAAGTGGGCGAGAAAATCAACACGAAAATTGCTGAGGTTAAGCAAAACCGTGATTCTGCATTAAAAGAGCTTGAAGTCCAACGGGAATCAGTCCAAGAGGGTTATGATGAACAAGTTGGAACACGTATAGAGCCCGTTATTAAAGAAGGTCAGCGTCTTGAAAGTGAGATCCAAACGCGGATGGGTAAGAAGATTCGCAAGGCGATTGTTTTCAAAGCTCTTGATAAGGAAGTGACAATCGTTGATGTTGGAACGGAAGTGGCTTCTTCACACTTAAGTGAAGTACAGGGGATCGTCAAGGAGATGATTGATGATCTCGAATCTGACCTAAAAGGAAAACGTGAGCAAGAGCTGGATAAATTCTCAGTTCAAAAAATGGAGATCAAAGCAGAAGCTGAACTTATAATAGAAGCTTTCCGCAGTGAGCTTGAAGATAAAGCTGAAGAAACCCAGACGGAATCTGCTCGATTACGAGATGAGCTTTACGATTTAGAACCTTTCACTTTCCTGAGTGAAGCCCGTTATCGGGAATTAAAATCCAGTTGGGGGCAGGTTTTTCGAGCTGATATGGGAGCGGAGGCTTTCTACGACATTCTAAAACGTATTGATTTGGATGCCATGGCTGAAGAGCTTTGGGATGAGATTCGTACCACACGCAGCAAGCAGAAACGTAAAAAGGCCACACGACGATTGGGTGTGATTGAATCGTTTCGCCGCTCACGAAATAAACCTGAGTGGATCATTATAACTGTCTTACCAGTCATCCCTCCTGATTTACGACCAATGGTTCAGCTTGATGGCGGTCGTTTTGCTACATCAGACTTAAATGATCTTTATCGGCGAGTGATCAACCGTAATAATCGTCTTAAGCGGTTGCTTGAACTGGGTGCCCCTGATGTGATTGTTCGCAATGAAAAACGGATGTTGCAGGAATCTGTTGACTCCTTGATCGACAATTCACAACGCGGCAAAGCCCTTTCAAGGCGCGGTCGACGTGAACTGCGATCGTTGAGTGATATGTTAAAAGGGAAGAAGGGGCGCTTCCGCCGAAACTTGTTGGGTAAACGTGTGGACTACTCCGGACGCTCTGTCATTGTTGTTGGTCCTAATCTAAAATTACACCAATGTGGTTTACCAAAATCTATGGCGCTGGAGCTTTACCGCCCCTTTGTTATTTCCAGGTTGGTTTCCCAGGAATATGCAGCAAATATCAAAGGAGCCCGTCGTTTCATTGAACGTAACCGACCCGAGGTCTGGGAGATATTAGAGGAAGTGATCAAGGACCGGCCTGTCTTATTGAACCGTGCGCCAACACTCCACCGATTGGGAATCCAGGCGTTTGAACCAATCTTGATCGAAGGCAGCGCCATCCAGCTTCACCCTCTTGTGACAACTGCATTCAATGCGGACTTTGATGGTGACCAGATGGCAGTGCATGTGCCCCTTTCACAAAAAGCCGTCACTGAATCACGCGAATTGATGCTGGCAACCAAGAACTTGTTAAAACCAGCCAATGGAGAACCAATTATCAGTCCCTCAAAAGACATGGTTTTGGGTGTGTATTACCTGACGATGAACATGGACCAACCATTCCAAGGTGATGGGCGCATATTCTCAGATATTGATGAGGTGCTCATGGCCTATGAGTTAGACCTGGTCGATTTACATGCACACGTAAAAATTCAGGCAAAAACCTACTTTGATGAAAACAACCAGCGGATGAAGGAACCTGAGATACGCGTCATTGATACAACTGTTGGACGGGCGATCTTTAATGGTGCGCTAACAGAAAAGATGTGTTTCTTTAATGCTGTCTTGGACAAAGGTGTAATCAAAGATTTAATTGCTGATGTCTATGAAGTCTGCGGTCAGGAAGAGACCTGTGAAATCGCCGACCGGATCAAAGAGATCGGTTTCAAATTCGCTACACGATCTGGATCAACCATTGCAGTTGGGGATATCACCGTTCCACCAATGAAGCCGGAAATTATTAAGGATGCGCTTGAATCGGTAGATTTGGTTACTCGCGATTTTCGGCGAGGTCTCTTAACTGAACAGGAACGTGATGAAAAAGTGATTGAGGTCTGGCAGAAGACCACCAAGCAGATTGCAAATGCTGTTGAAGAATCGCTAGACCCGACAGGTGATTTAGCGAATATGGCTATCTGCGGCGCGAGCAAAGGTGGCTTTAACTCTATTACTCAGCTGGCGGGTATGCGTGGTCTCATGGCTGACCCCGCAGGACGTATCATTCCCATGCCCATTCGCTCAAACTTCCGTGAAGGCTTGACTGCCTTGGAATACTTTATTTCAACACATGGTGCCCGAAAAGGTTTGGCCGATACAGCTTTACGTACGGCTGATGCGGGTTACCTAACTCGCCGTCTGGTGGATGTCGCTCAAGATATTATTGTCAATGAAGAAGATTGCGGGACGACGAATGGTATTTGGATTCGTGCAGATGAAGATGTCGCGGGTCAGAGTTTTTCCGAAAGAATTTATGGCCGTATCTTGGCGGAGCGTGTGGTCGATCCAAAAACCGGTGAGATCATCTTTGACCAGAATGATGAACTAAACCACCTAAATGTGAAAAAGATTGTTAGCCTTGATGTTCAGGCTGTAAAAGTACGCTCACCACTAACCTGCGAAATGGTTCATGGGATTTGTGCTAATTGTTATGGCATCGACCTTGGGCGTGGTGATAAGGTTAAGTTAGGCTCAACTGTGGGTATCATTGCCGCACAGTCGATTGGTGAGCCTGGTACGCAGCTCACGCTTCGAACTTTCCATACTGGTGGCGTTGCTGCAGGCGGCGATATCACAACAGGTCTCCCGCGTGTTGAGGAACTCTTTGAAGCGCGTAAATCACCTAAAGGAGAGGCGATTATTTCCACAATCTCCGGAACGGCACACGTTACCCATTCCGAGAAATATACAGATCAGCGGGTTGTAATTATTGAAGCGAGTGAAATGGTTTCTGATGCCTATGACATCCCGGAAGATTGGACAATTGAGGTTAAAGAAGAGGATGAAGTTGAAAGTGGCATCACGGTGGCAAGCCAGGATGAGGCGATTATCATAGCACAACATGGTGGCCGTGTCCGGATTGAAGATCAGAAAGTCATCGTTTCTTACGAAGTGAAGGAATCCGAAGAATATGACATCCCAACAACTTCCCGTTTGATTGTTCAGGAGGGTGACAAGATTGAAGCAGGTCAACCACTTACTGAAGGATCATTGAATCCCCACACTATTCTACGAATTAAAGGTCGGGATGCCTGCCAGCACTATCTGATGAAAGAGATCCAGAAGGTTTATCGCACGCAGGGTCAGAATATCAATGACAAGCACTATGAGGTGATCATACACAAGATGTTAGGTAAGGTTCAGGTTATTCGACCTGGTGATTCAAAGTACCTACCTCAAGATCTGGTTAACCGGCTGGAAATTAGGCATGTCAATGAAGAACTTGTCGCTGAAGGTAAGAAACCCGCTCGATACATTGAAATTCTACTCGGAATCACCAAAGCTGCCTTAGAAACAGATTCTTTCCTGTCAGCTTCTTCTTTCCAGCACACAATCAAGGTTCTATCGGCGGCAGCTGTTGCCTCGAGTTCAGATCCGTTATTTGGACTAAAGGAAAACATCATGATCGGCAAACTCATCCCAGCAGGGACTGGATTTGAGCCTGGTCAATTTGCTAGTGAGACGCCGGGAGATGAACCTTCTGAAGAAATGCTTGAAGGTCGTGTGCTCGATCTCTTTGACGAAGAACTTGATGAAAACGATTTCATCGATGAGGATGAAATTGATGACGAAATACTCGAGTTGGATGATGAAGACTTCGAAGATGAAGACGAAGACGATGACGAAGACGATGACGCAGATGAGGACATCGATGAAGATCTCGATGACGAGGAAATCGAAAACATCGACTGAAAATAAAAATTACATCATTCGAACAATCAAAATCCCAAGGTTATCCCTTGGGATTTTTGTGATACAATGAAACAAATGTTCTTTAACTGATCTTCTTGACGCCTGTCGCATTACATCTTAAGATTTGACAGGAGGAGTGCATATGGATTTAGGAACGATAAGACCAATAAATATCAATGAAGAGATGCAGCAATCTTATCTCGATTATGCGATGAGTGTGATTGTCTCACGTGCTCTACCGGATGCCAGAGATGGGCTCAAGCCTGTGCAGCGTCGTATTTTGTATGCGATGTATGATATGGGATTGCGACCAAACAGTTCTTTCAAGAAATCCGCCAGGATAGTCGGTGAGGTATTGGGGAAGTATCACCCCCATGGTGATATGGCTGTATATGAAGCCATGGCTCGTATGGCGCAGGATTTTTCACAGCGCTACATGTTGGTGCAAGGCCAGGGCAATTTTGGCAGCGTTGATGGGGATCCACCTGCAGCGATGCGTTATACGGAAGCAAGATTGACAGAAATATCAATGGACCTTATCCAGCAGCTTGGCATGGATACGGTAGATTTTCTTGAAAATTTTGATGGATCCCTTAAGGAGCCTGTGGTACTGCCTTCGGCAGTACCAAATTTGTTGATCAATGGTGCCTCAGGTATTGCCGTTGCTATGGCAACCAACATCCCACCGCACAACCTTGGGGAGGTAGTGGATGCCCTGGTGATGATGCTTGAAAATTGGAAGAAGATTGATGATATCAGTGTTGAAGATTTGATGAAATTCATCAAGGGTCCAGACTTTCCAACTGCGGGGTTGATTATCACAGATGATCGAACCGAAACCTTAGCCCAATCTTACGGAAGTGGAAAAGGGCGTATCCGTAATCGTGCCCGTGTACGATTGGAAGAAATGAGCCGGGGACGCCAACGGATCATCATTACAGAACTGCCGTATTTAACGAATAAGGCTTCACTGTTAGAAAAAATCGCTGAGTTTGTTCGTGATGGTAAATTGGATGGTGTCAGTGACTTACGAGATGAGTCTGATCGACATGGTATGCGGATTGTGATCGAACTGACAAAATCTGCAGATCCAGAGGAGGTTCTTAAGAAACTTTATAAACGAACAACCATGCAGGCCACTTTTGGTATCAATATGCTTGCGCTAGTTAAAGGGCAACCTCACAAATTAAGCTTGAAACAAGTCCTAAAGGTGTTCTTAGATCATCGGCTGGAAGTGATTAAGCGCCGTAGTGAATTTGAACTTAAGAAATCAGAAGAGCGCAGGCATATTTTAAAGGCCTATATGTCCGCGCTTGGAAATTTAGATGAAGTCATCGACACAATTCGTCGTTCACGACGGGTTGAAACCGCTCGAAAGAATCTCATGCGTAAATTCAATATGGATGAGCTGCAGGCTCAGGCGATTTTAGATATGCCGTTAAGGCGGTTGGCTGGGTTGGAACGCAAGAAAATCGAGGATGAATATAAGGCGGTCTCCAAACGGATTAAAGAACTTAGGAACCTCTTGCGCTCATCAAAGAAAATGCAAAGCGTTGTGATTGATGAACTTAAATCTGTGCGTGAACGGTATGCTGACCCGAGACGAACCCAAATCATCCAACTGGAAGAAGGGGAAACTGCAGTAGATTTGGTTACAATTGCGGATGTTATGCCGGAAAATGAGGTTTGGGTAGCTGTCTCGGAAAACAATCATATTGCCCGCACAGATAATGATAAGAGTTTTCGCCAGTGGGGCCTTGCTGCTCCTAAGATGGTCTTGCGAACCACAACGCACCAAACAATTTACCTTGTCGCAGAGAATGGAGAGGCGGCTGCGCTTTCTGTGCACGCTATTCCTATAGCAGATGAACCAGAAAGTGGGCCATTGGCTTCTGCGTTTGCGCCGATAACCTCGCAACACAAATTGAAGATGATTTTCTCAATTCCTATGGATATCCCCGAAGGAGGTGGGTATATCACCAGTATAAGCAAATTGGGAATGGTCAAACGTTCTTTGCTCAATGAATTGCCGGGGCCGTCCGCCAACATATTCCAATTGACAAAAATTAATGATGATGATGAATTATGCACATTGGTGTTCACCAAAGGTGAGGAAGATGTGATCTTGGCGACAAAATATGGCATGGGAATTCGCTTCAATGAAGAAGATGCACGACCAATGGGCCTTGTGGCGGCGGGTGTCGGAGGCATTAAACTTCGTGATGATGATGAAGTAGTTGGTGCAAGTGTTGTCTCTCGAAGAGGTGAAATTTTATTGGTTACAAATCGTGGATACGGGAAACGTATCGAGCCGGCTTTATTCCCAACACAGGGACGTTATGGCTATGGTGTGATTACTTGGAAGTTACCTAAAGATGAAAGGGTGATTGGGATGATGGCTGGATTATTAACCCATAATGGTGTGCTGCATTTTAAAACCGCTGCCAGCCGGTTAGTTCATATAAACGATGCACAGAGTTGTAATCGTATGCAGAAAGGCTCAAAAATTGTTAATGTAAAGAAGGGTGATGAAATCCTGGAGATGTCCATTCCTGTGGATATGGTATCTACTATGGATTGAAGATCACAATCTAAGATTATGATTCAACCTGTTTAATGAATGAATAGTGATAGCCGATTTTTTTATCCACCAGCCCAACAGTATCATGTCCTTCAACCAGGTTTCCTGCAGGGTTGGATCCTGACCATTGAAAACTATAAACAGATGAGTCTTTGGTTTGGCTGACCAAAAGTAGGTTGTCATTTGAATATTCGTTGATCAGTGATGCAATCCATTTCCTGATTGCTTTTTTGCCTTGAATCGCAGCTTCTGCCCCGATGTGGACAGCTTGATCGGAATAAAACGCAAGTACTTTGTCGGGGTCCTTGCTGTTCAATGCTTCTACATATTGCTCGGGTAAGCTGGACACCTCGGTGGGGGCATCATATTGATAATCCCTAACAAGGTCCCAGAATTGGGTCATATATCTTCTACAACCTTCCCAATACCAGAAGTTGACAGCAGAAAGACTCAATTTTTTTGCAACTTTCATGAACTCGATCACTTCACCTTTGGTTGGAACCCAGCCATCTTGCTTGAAGGTGGGTCCGGTTGGAATGATCGGCCTGAAAGGTCGAATATTCTTAAATTCATTGACACATCGCTGGAGTTGAGCGCCAGCATTATCGTGGGACTTGACCCAATAAACCTGGGGCATATTGTAGTCGCATCGATCGAGAAAATTCGTCCAGGGTAAATTTCGGTGGTAAGTGGGATACCGATACGAACTCAAGGCAAGGGGTGTACTGCCCAGGTTATTACGTAAGATGCTCATATAGCGACTGGCAGCGAGTGCCTTTGAGGTTGAAGAGTATTGACTTTCGGCGTTGACAACGAATCCATTCACACCTAACTCCAATGCACGCGAAACAGCAATCTCAGCTTCTTGATCTGGGAAGTCACCATACACATATTGCCAACCCCAAACCTGGATATTTTTTGCTTTAAGTTTATTGATCACAGGTCGGGCATAATCATAACCATTATCCAGATCGATGTTATAGGGAAAAGTACCATCAGCGATTTTCACGAGAACATGAGACAGGTTAGCTTCTTGGGCTAAAGCGGCGATACGGTCAGGATCACCATTTTCACAATGCTTAACCTGCCAGATATAGTATCCTTTGCCTGTAAGTGTCATACTTCACATCCTTATTGGTTTGCCTGAGGGGATCCCGCCAGATCCAGATCTTCAGCAATTTCGTTCATAGCCTGGATTACATTCGCAGTATGTTCCCAAAGATCAATACCAAGTTCAACCGCACCCTGTTCAATATCAGCGCGATTTGCCCCTGCGGCAAATGACTTGTCTTTCCATTTCTTCTTGACAGATTTAGGTTTAAGATCATAAAGGGCACGTGATGGGCGTACCAGGGCAACTGCTGTGATCAAGCCAGTAATTTCATCGCAAGCAAAAAGAGTCCTTTCCATCAATGTTTCCCTTGGGATGCCAGTGTGGTTGGCATGACTCTGGACAGCTCGAATGATTTCTTCGGGCACACCGTGTTCTCTCAAAATGGGTTCTCCAGCTGATGGATGCTCTTCCATCGTGGGGTGGATTTCCCAGTCGAAATCATGCAGTAAGCCGGTGATACCCCATTTTTCTTCATCTTCGCCGTATTTTCGAGCATAAAAGCGCATAGCAGCTTCCACAGCGAGCATATGCTTCACCAGGTTTCGATTCATAACATATTGATTGACGATTGATAAAGCTTCTTCTCTTTTCATGGCGTATCCCTTTAATTGCAATATTGGTGCCAAAATATTAATGTAATAATATATAGAGGAAAACATCGATCATTCAGCGAAGATCGAAATGGGTTCGCCCAGGATAGGTTGTGGATGTGCGATGTAAATATCCCAATAAGCATTCACAGATGCCAGCACCTCCCTGAACCACCAGAAATTGTAACTCCGACGGGGATAATTGACGTCATCAGCCAGCACGCCATTTGCTTCAATCTCAAAGGCGTTGCAAAGGTACAACGCACGGGGAAGGTGAAAGGCTTGTGTGACGATGGTTATTTGGTATAAACCAAAAATAGCACGGGCTCGAAAACAGCTGTCATACGTTCGTTGTCCAGCAAAATCAAGGATAATGTCTTCTTCTGGAATACCCAGAGATAAGGCAAATTCTTTCATGGCTCCAGGTTCATCGTAATATTCAGACACATTGTCTCCGCTCATTAACAATTTCTCAACTTTGCCGTCAAAATACAATACAGCCGCTGTACGCACGCGGTCCCGCAAAACAGCACCAGGTGTACCGTCGCGGTTGAGACCGGCACCCAGAACAAGGGCCACCGGTGCCTCTGGTGCTTTTTCCGGCAAATATGTTCGCGATCGGGCAAAGATGAGCATGCCTATTCGAAGTGCGCCTGTTAATAGAAATCCACCAATCAACAGATATGCCAGGGTATGGGAGAGGATGCGAATGATTGATCGAAAAGTTTTCATGGAGAATTTATGGCTGTGTGACCGTATTAAGATCAAGGTTGAGAGGGATTAAAGCAGATCTTAATGGATCATAAAAACCATCCTCAACCGTCTTGAATGCTTCTACATCATAATTCAAAGCTGTGCTTACCAGTGTTAATCCTTCAGGTGTGTTTGGAAGATCCAAAAAAGCTTCTTGAAGCTGGTAGCGGATATTGAGGGGCAGCTCTGGAGAGGCAGACAGGTTGATATTTGGAATGACACCTTCCGATTGCCAGATGACGATAACCTGGGATTGTACATCAGGGATAGTTTGGATAATATCGCTAGCGTTACGGGGATCACCGATCAGCGCATAACTGACCCCAAAATCGCATATCCCCTGGATAAACAAAGCCCGGACCATTGCCGTGTAGCTGTAAGTAAAAACCGGGTCGAGTGTGGGCGTACTGGCATTTGAAAGGAATCCTGATGGAACGAGATAACCCGGGATCGAATCAGGACTGATAAAACATGGGCGAGTCCCAGAAAATTGTTGTAAAGATGTGATTGAATCGCCCAGGCTTAGACTTTTCTCGGGGTCATAGTAAGGGGTAAATCCCCTCATGCTGTTTGCCATGAACTGCACGCCATAGGCATACACACCCAGATGGTTGGTCATTAAGACGGCCTGGGCAGCTCCTTGTTCGTTCAAGTAGAGATATTCTAACGGTGCTAACCAGTAAAGGTCCACATCACCGTCTATTACCGCGGATGATAAACTTTGAAAATCTGGATAGATCAGATATTCAATGCTGAACCCAGTATCTTCTTCGATCAAGAAAGCCAAATCTTCAGCTGCTTCGATGGCATTGGTTTGTTCTGGTGTGAGCATGAATCCGATCGTGATGGGATTCCCCGGGTTTCCGATAGGGGGTAAGGTTGGGGTTGCTGTTGGTCTTTTAGTAGGGGTTTTTGTCGGATCATCGGGAGATTCAACGGAGGGTTGCGTTGTGATAGTGGGTGTGGATGTCGGTGTGGGTGTTGATGGTTTGCAGGATACGGTTAACCCAATGACGAACAAGCTTATGATGATTGACCGACGGGCAAGTAAACTTAAAAATGATTTTTGAAACATTGTGTGATCAGATCCGTTCCGTCCAGGATGGATGGTCGTATTTTTCCTGCAACAGCTCTTGAGTGCGACGACTTTCTTTTTCGGTTAAGTCA
>JAYELT010000065.1:33451-39794 GCA_034717715.1 Chloroflexota bacterium
TTGCGTATTGACTTCTTCGAATGGTTGTGCGTATCCCAGGGATAAGCATGCAGGCTGCCATGCATAAAGCCGCAACGTCGGAGGAGAATCGCCAGTGTACACAGATTCAAGAATTGCCTCATCCACAGCCATATTCCAGGCACCTTTTGCAGGTTGATGTTCGATCAGCCGCCAGGTGGTTTTTTCATAGTTCATTTTTGTTCGCCTATATTGACTCATCTCTGACTTATTTTATACCACTTCAAGTGGATGGTGGGAATGACTGACTTATGATGACCATTATTGTTTTATTGGCATTTTGCAACTTTTATTGGTTAAATCCGTATAGATAATGAAAGGAGTTTGCGAAAATGGAATCAAAGAAATTATATCGGATCCCTGAGAAGGCAATGATCGGTGGTGTTTGCGCCGGGCTGGGAGAATATCTGCAAGCGGATCCTACAATCATCCGCCTGGTATTCGCATTTTTGACTTTAGCTGGTTTGTCAGGTGTATTTATTTACCTGGTCATGTGGTTGATCGTTCCAGTGAAACCTGAAGATGTATCCCCATTCGTTGAGTCTGAAGACTCTGGCGAGTGAAACGTTTCTGCAATAAGGTTCATTCGCGGGTTTTTGAACCTGACAATCATGGAGAACATTGGCAGGGTCATAGTTTCGATCTTGCCAGTTTTCTTTTCATTTATCTGGTTTTTGACATTTCTTTCCCATTGGCTTTCATACTCGTTGAAAGTGTGTTAAGAGGTTGTTTATAACCTCAATTTGTGCGTGAATCCAAATTTAAACCCGTGAAAACACAATTTAGAGGGGAATGCGAATGTAGTATAATCCTGCTGGAGGTTCAATGCCTAATAATCCAACAAGAGACAGATTAGATCCGGAAACGATTGATACCACTCCCAAGCGCCGACCGAGTTGGCTTAAAGTACGTGCCCCCAGTGGTGAGAATTACGCGAATTTGCAGCATCTCATGCGCAGCAAGGAGCTGCATACTGTATGTGAAGAAGCAGGATGTCCTAATATTGGTGAATGCTGGGGGAGCGGCACAGCTACATTTCTGATGCTTGGGGATGTTTGCACTCGTACTTGCAGATTCTGTGCTGTCAAACATGGCCGTCCGGGTCCGCTCGATTGGGATGAAGCAGAACGGGTGGCGCAAGCTGTCAAGAATATGAGACTCAGGCATGCAGTGATCACAAGCGTTAATCGTGATGAAAGGCGTGACGGTGGTGCACCAATTTTTGCCATGGTCATTCGCCGCATCCGCCAATTATTGCCTGGATGCTCGGTTGAGGTGCTTATCCCGGATTTTAAGGGGAGTATTGAAGCCTTGCGCATCGTGATGGCTGCCCATCCCGAGATCTTAAATCATAATGTGGATACCGTCCCGAGATTGGTTAAACAGATCAAACCCCAGAATCGCTGTGAATGGTCCCAGGCGATCTTGACGCATGCCCGCATGTTGGATCCAGAGGTCCTGACCAAATCTGGGATCATGGTGGGTTTGGGTGAGACCTTTGAGGAGGTTCAGGAAACCATGCGTGACCTGGCAGCCTGGGGTGTGGACATCCTGACCATTGGGCAGTATCTGCAGCCAAGTCGAAAACATTTGGCTATCCAGCGCTACTATGAACCTGCGGAGTTTGCTGCCTTAAAGGAATTTGGCTTAGCTTTAGGTTTCAAATGGGTAGAAAGTGCACCGTTAGTGCGTTCTTCCTATCACGCGGGTGAACAGGTGCGCGCACTTTCAGTTGCGCATCAAAAACAATGACCTAAAACATAGTTTGTCATTGCAGAAAGTCATCCTATAGGCTGCCCCTGAACTTTGGGACAGCATTTTGATTTTATCAACCAGGAATATTCGCTTAGCGAAGTATGTTAAAATTGATTAATATTGAAAGGAGTGTGACCTGTGGATGTCAAGAATATCAAGATACAGAAACCTGAAGCGGTGAATTTTATCCTTGGTCAATGCCATTTTATCAAATCGGTAGAGGATATTCACGAAGCCCTGGTTACAAGTGTTCCGGGGATCAAATTTGGCTTGGCTTTTTGCGAAGCTTCTGGAGAATGCCTGGTTCGCTGGAGTGGCACAGATGAGGCGATGATCGCGCTCGCCAAGAAAAATGCCCTGGAGATTGCCGCCGGGCATTCTTTCATCATCTTCTTGGGGGAAGGATTTTTCCCGATCAACGTCCTCAACCAGATCAAATTGGTTCCTGAGGTTTGCAGAATTTTCTGCGCAACCGCCAATCCAACGAATGTGGTTGTGATGAATGTGGGTGAGGGTCGCGCGATTTTAGGTGTGGCAGATGGCCAACGACCAAAAGGTGTTGAAGATGAGGCTGGCATTGCCTGGCGTAAGGGCTTCTTGCGCAAGATAGGATATAAGGCGTAGCAGTCAAATCACATTAATAGCTTCAATGAATATGGACAGCATCTGAAGAATTATCAATATTCTTAGTATGCTGCGTTTATACATCTCGAGTGATTTAGGCAGATAATTTTGAAGAAATTTAATATCGATTTTCAACCTATCGGCAAAAGGGTGGTCGTTTCCGAAGACATGCATTTGCTCGCAGCAGCTCAAGCGGCTGGTGTGGCATTATCAGCTGTGTGCGGTGGGGTGGGGACATGCCAGGATTGTAGAATTCGCATCATCTCAGGGGAAGTGTCAGAGATCCAACCGTTTGAACGTGAGGCGTTTACCATCTCAGAATTATCGGCAGGTTGGCGCCTGGCCTGCCAGGTATTTCCACGCAGTAATTTGATCATTGATGTTCCCCCTGAGTCGTTGAGGACCACACAGCGCCTGCAGATTGAAGGTGTTGTACGTGAGGTGCCGTTAGCCCCTGCTGTGTACGCCAGGGATTTCTCTATTGATCCACCAGATCAAGATGACTTGCGTGCGGATTGGGAGCGGCTTACGGAGGTGCTGGGTGGATCTTTCCCAGCAAAGCAAGATATTCCACTGCCCGTGCTTTCACAGTTTTCCACAAATATGCGGAAGTGGGGTTGGTCAGGCAGGATGGTTCTCGGGAAGGATCATCAGCCTGTTGGATGCTTAGAGGTGCATCAACCTTATTACGGGCTGGCGGTCGATATTGGCACCACAAAGGTGGCCGCTTTCCTGGTGGATCTGACCAATGGAAAAGTTCTGGTAAAAAAGGGGATGATGAACCCCCAGATTGCATACGGGGAGGATGTTGTTAACCGCATTGCATATGCCAATCAGGGATCATCTCAACGCCAGACACTGCAGCGGTGCCTTGTTGATGGGTTGAGTGAGCTGAGTAAAGACCTTTGTGAGCGTGCAGCTATTCGAAGGACACAAATCGTGGACTTTGTTGTGGTGGGGAATACAACCATGCATCACCTGTTTGCTGGGCTGGCTGTCCGTCAGCTTGGACAGGCACCCTATGTCGCTGCGGTTCAACAGGCGATCCATTTTCCAGCACGCGAGATTGGGTTGTCTGGGGCGCCCGGTGCGTGTGTGTATCTGCCACCAAACGTTGCAGGCTATGTTGGTGCGGATCATATCGCGATGCTTCTGGCTGCTGATCTACCATCAAAGCCTGGTGTCACATTGGCGCTGGACATTGGGACAAATACAGAGGTCAGCCTCTCAAAGGAAGGACGGTTGACATCCTGCTCCTGCGCATCTGGTCCAGCTTTTGAAGGTGCACATATTCACGCCGGCATGCGCGCTGTTCCGGGTGCGATCGAGCGCGCCCAATTCAACGGTGGAGAATGGCATGTGTCCACCATTGATGATGAGCCGCCAGTGGGAATTTGCGGTTCTGGTATCCTGGACGTGGTCGCTGAATTATTGAAAAGCGGGCAAATCGATACGTCAGGTCGATTCACCGACAAACTTTTCAGGCGGGTCGAAAGGGACAGAGGCGGTGGGTTTGTGTTGGTGCCGTGTGCAGAGTCTGGAACGGGAGAGGATATCCTGGTGGAACGGGCGGACATCCGTGAAATTCAGCTCGCAAAAGCGGCCATCAGAGCCGGTGTTGAAGCGCTCTTGCGTGCGACCTCGACAGACGTCGAGGAGATCGATCACTTCATTGTGGCCGGTGCCTTTGGTACGTATTTGCACATTGACAGCGCGATTCGAATTGGGATGTTCCCGGCATTACCGCGTAAAAAATTCACCCAAATAGGCAATGCAGCTGGCGCTGGGGCACAACAGATGCTGATCTCTCAGCCAGGCCGGCTGGAAGCGGAAGCAATTATCCAGCGTATGTCATATCTTGAATTGACGACTGACCCAGGATTTAACGAATCATACATCGATTCGATGCTGTTCCAGTAGAGCTGAAAGGAATAACCATGGAAACACTTGATGCGATATTTACAAGGCGGAGTGTGAGAGACTTTACACATGACCCGGTGTCCCTGGAAGATGTTGAACAACTTTTACGGGCAGGTATGCAGGCGCCATCAGCAGGGAATGAACAACCCTGGCATTTTATTGTGATTGATGACCCGGATATATTGCACGCTGTTCCCGAATTTCATCCATATTCAATGATGCTGCTGGATGCGCCTCTGGCTATTCAGGTTTGCAGTAGTGATCGGAAATTGGAGAAAAAACGGGCTAGCTGGATCCAGGACTGCTCTGCAGCGACGCAGAACATACTGCTGGCTGCCCATGCCTTGGGGCTGGGAGCAGTATGGTTGGGGATATTCCCGAATGCAGAGCGGGTGTCTGGTATGCAGAAGCTGCTCGATATCCCTGAAGACATCCGACCGTTCGCGCTGGTCGCAGTTGGGCATCCGGCAGTTAAGCCAGAACCTGTGGATCGATTTGATCAAGCCAGGATTCATCACAATCAGTGGTAAACGATTATGCCTGGGGGAAATTGTGGGCCGGGTTTGGTCTTTTATTGCTAATTCTCGTTTCCGATAGGTGATTTTGTTTGGAATGCAAATATTAATTTGTGGCCAATTGCGACTGGATCATTGGGAGCATAGCGGCTAATGCTTTTGCACGGTGGCTGATCGTATTTTTTAAGCAGGGTGACAGTTCAGCCATGGTGGCTGAAAATTCTGGAATAAAGAAAATCGGATCATACCCAAACCCACCCGTACCCCGTTCTTGTGAAATGATGACCCCGTCGCAGCGCCCCGTTGTCTCGAAGGTCATCCCTGAAGGTATGGCTAAAACGGCTGCGCAGTGGAAATGGGCTTTCCATGGCTGGGGTATTCCCTTGAGCTTCTCGAGCAGGTAAATGCGTCGATCAGAATCAGTGGCATTGGGTTTGGGTGAAAACCTGGCGGAATAGATGCCTGGTGAGCCATCAAGCGCCGCGACCTCCAGGCCAGAATCATCCGCAAGGGTTGCACTACCAGAAGCTTTGAGATATGCGAAGGCTTTCAACCGCGCGTTTTTCGTATAGGTGTCGCCAGTTTCTTCAACTGTCAGTGATAGATTCATGTCTTTTGGTGTCATAAGGGAGCCATCAAAGGGGGATAGGATGGATTTGATCTCCTTAATTTTTCCGGGATTTTCTGAAGCTATCAGCAGTTTATTTTTCATTAATATGACTTTCAAACTAAGTTGTTTTCATCATCATTACGTTGACGCATCAATTAGCGCATGTTATAATCGCATCCGTATTCAATTTTACCCAATAGTGATGATGATAAATCCTCGTGAATAAAAGTGATAAACCTTTAAGATTAAATGTTGGCTACTTATATAATAAGCCAATCGGAACGATCCGCGAAAAACAAGTTGATTTTGATCAGATTACTATTGATGAAGTTTTCACCAAAGACTTACGGAGCGTGGTGCGCCTTTCAAGAACGCGAGAAGGCCTTTTGCTCCAGGTGGAGGGTGATGCTGAGATCAAGACGATTTGTGTGCAGTGCCTGGAAGAATTCTTTTTACCGGTTCATTTTGAATTTGAAGAATTATACGAATTTCCTTCACGCCAAAGGGAGGAGACGGATCTGATCCTGCCTGCGGACGGCTATATTGATCTGAGTCAACTTTACCGGGAATATTTGATTTTAGCAATCCCCATCAGATGTATTTGCAAAGAAGATTGTAAAGGTTTGTGTGAGGTTTGTGGTGCTAATCTAAACAAGACAAGTTGTGAACATCATCCGGTGAATGAACAGCTTGAAGAACAGTCTGAAGAATAGGGGATGGAATAATTTCCTAAGATTAATCATATTCATTTTGTAATTAATTTAAGACACTAAAATTTAATCGTGGGCAACACCCAAATGGGTGCATGTCACCTGAGGATTGCCACTACGCCATGGAAATCGATGTATCAACACTGATAATGATGTGCCTTATATAATTGAATGAATAATGATTCTGTAGG
>JAYELT010000066.1:0-3613 GCA_034717715.1 Chloroflexota bacterium
CGCGATAAGATCACACAAATAAAGTGGGGGATTGCAGATTTTAAACATCGTTTTAAACACAAGCCTTTGGGGATGTGGCTTCCTGAAACAGCGGTTGACCTGGAAACTTTAACCTTTCTAGCTGAAAATCAAATCAAATTTACAATGCTTGCTCCTTGGCAGATCGAAGGATTTGAGGAATTTAACAATGACCAGCTATATTGGGTTGAATTACCTGGTAATCATGATCCGATGATTGTATTTATTTACAACCAGGGCTTGAGCACATCAGTGAGTTTCCAGCCAGAGGCTACGCGCAACGCTGATTATTTTGTTGATAGATGGGTCACACCGCAGTTTCGTGATTCTAATGATGAAGATCAAGTTAACATAATTGCAACTGATGGAGAGTTATACGGTCACCATAAAAGTTTTCGAGAACAATTTCTTTCTCATGTGCTCAATAGTGCACTTCATAGTAAAAAATTTAGTATCACTTATCCTGGTTTGTGGTTATTAGATCATCAACCCAAGCAATTTGTTCAGATAAATGAATACACATCCTGGAGCTGTCATCATGGCATACTTCGCTGGATGGGAGAGTGCGACTGCTCACCAGGGGCCTCATGGAAAGCCCCTTTACGTTGGGGACTTGAAAGATTGGCTGAAGAAATTGATCAACAGTACCAGATGTTCATACGACAATATACTCGCCGCAAATGGCAGCTACGCAATGCTTATATTCATGTAATGTTAGGAGAAACCGATCTCAAGACGCTTTTGGGGGAATTTATTGATCAAAAATTAACGGATCAGGAGATCGAAAAAATCGGGATGATATTAGCAGCACAATATGAGCGGCAAAGAGTTTTCACTTCTTGTGGTTGGTTCTTTGATAATTTTCATCGGATTGAACCCCAAAATAATATTGCATATGCCGCCCAGGCTGTTTGGCTGACAAAGCGGGTCACAGGGAAAAACCTTAAACCAAAAGCGATGTCATTACTTAAGAAGGTAAAAGACCAGAATACTGGTTTACGTGGGGATACTGTTTTTGCTGAAAGGTATCAGCGTGCGAAAGCTTTTTCTGAGGATAATAACGCTTACTTCAATGCCTCAAGCAAGTTCTCGACTTGATATTCAGAGAGCTTTTCAGCTTCCAGTAGTGTGTCTATTAAGTGATAAGCATCAAATAGAACCTCCACAACTTCAGCAAGGCTCTTCTTTGGATTCGCAATAAGGCGGATTAGAGCTGTCGCCATCATCCACCATAACATTGACTCAAAAGCTTCTTTATTGAACCATAGAATCCCACGATATCGGTTAATGTTCAGGAAATTGCGAATTTCTTCTTCACTTAACCAAGATTCCAATAAGGAAAGTGGTGATTGATCACTTGCCTTTTCGACCCAATTTTGCTGACTTACTAATAACTTCAGGACCGTAACACCACTTTGAGCTTGCTGCTGGTCCAGTCCCAGAGTTTCCATTGTTTCCTGAATCAATCGTAGAATCCCCCACTCTTCCAACCAGCTGCGGCTTATTTCCACAAACCGAGATTCAGATGTGATTACCCGACCAATCAGGCGTAAATCATTCCACAATATCAGAACATACCAAATAAACGGGTAATCAGTAAGATTCTCTTGAATGTAAGTCAACAATGTTTTATATTTCTTAGAACGTGGGAAAGGATAATGTTCTTCAAAATCTGGCAGCTTTAAAATGGCTTCTAATCCGCGCTGCTCTTCCCTCACAATCGGGACTTGATCTGTTTCCATCATCACAAAACTCATTATTGCATCAATAAACAGCTGGTATTTCTCAACATGTGTAGTAAATTCATCCTGGTGGTTTTCAGCATCAGGTTTTTGAACACATGCCTGATAAATTGCCTGCAAACTCTGGGCATTTACGAGCTCTCGCAATGGAATTAAGATTGGTGCGAGCAGCAATTCACGCAATGCTTCATCGATACTTGGTACACCACGGCCATTCAAATAGGTGTTTAATTGCGAATATTGTCCATATTCATCATCTGACACCTCACGAAAATCAAGGAAAACATGACAATCGTAGGCATTCAGCTCAAAATATAATCCTTTTGCGGCAATTTCCTTAATTGACCGGATAAATTCCAGACTAGATGCACTATCCTTAAATATCACAAACTGATTCTGTCCTCCCGTCAAATTCAAGCCTTTGTTTAGTGGCCTGTTCTCAAAATCACCTTTTTCCTTATTGAGATAGCTGGCTGATGTTTTGATCCAACCGTTTGTGGACCCAAAATGATTATGATAGATGACAAGAGCACGATCTTTTTCATTGCCATTCGAGTATGCAAAAACGTCTTCATTGACCCTGTCACCAACAAAGAAGTCATACAACAGGAAGTCCTTTACACCAGAAAAAAGGTCTCGTCGCTTTAAGAGAGGGAAGATGTCCTTCTGATGCCGTTGGATCAAGTACGTATCAGGTTTCTCATCCCAATAAGGACGAAAATATTCCATACCATATTTTTCCGAAAAACCCTCAATCTGTCCATGTCCGAACATTGGTAATCCGGGCATTGTAGCCATCAATGTACAAATACCAAAATACTTATCCCCCTTACCAAACTGATCAACAGCTGTTTTTTCATCTGGGTTATTCATGAAATTTACATATCGCTTTAGAATTTGGGGATCAAATTCAAGTGTGTTTTTTATCACCAGTCGATATTTCGAGTTTTCTTCGTTTCGAAGCATGTTCATGAATGCACTGTTATATACTCGATGCATTCCCAGAGTGCGAACAAAATATCCTTCCATCATCCAAAAGGCTTCTGCTAAGAGAAGCGTATCCGGAACTTCCTTAGCAACCCGATCTACAACTTCACGCCAAAATTCCGTGGGAAAAACTTGATCAAAATCATCTTTTATGAGTCCGTATTCGGATCGGCTTGCTATGTCACCACCAGAACCTGGCTGTGGAAACCATAGCCTTTGATAATGCTTTTTCGCAAGGGTCATGGCAGCATCAAAGCGAATAATCGGAAATTGTCGTGCTACATGTAATATCGTCTGAATGACTGCTTCACGTACATCGTCTTTGAGGTAATTCAATTGTGCCGTATCATTCCAGGGCATGCTGGTGCCATCATTGCCATGATAAATAAACCTTGTTTCTCCTCGTTCCTTATCGTATCTCATAAAAACCACAGCAGCATCTGTTCGATCGTAATAATGGTCTTCTATCAAAATGCTCACTCGGTCTGATGGGCTGAGATCTGGACCAGTGAAGCCGTATGATGGAAATGGGCTGTATGGTAAAGATATGAACCAATCCGGATGCTCAATAACCCAATCAGAATCGATACCCATATGATTGGGTACCATATCACTTGCCAACCGAATTCCACGCCTTGCTGCTTTCTCTTTAAAAGTTCGATAAGCTGACTCCCCCCCAAGGTCATTAGCAATCGTATAATTTTTCAGGGAATAGGCTGAAGCCACCGCTTCTGGATTACCGCACAGTTGTTTAATTTTTTTGGAGGCATTACTTCTTTGCCACAAACCTATCAACCATAAAGCATTGAATCCCCAGCTTGCCAGTTTATCCAATTCCTCATCTGGGATTTGATCCAGCCTCTTGA
>JAYELT010000067.1:0-6905 GCA_034717715.1 Chloroflexota bacterium
ATCATCCTTCTAGGTGTGACCTTCTTTGTCGGGATGGTTGCAGCAGGAAAACGTGGTTCAGGTTTGGCTATTCCAGGTGCTGTGATCACCATGCTTGGTATATTGCTATTCATTCAAAACACCTTCATCCTTTGGGTTACCTGGGCTTATGCCTGGGCATTATTGATCAGCGCTGCAGGTTTGGGCTTGCTGATCATGAACCTTTACATCAAACGTGTCAACCTCCGACGTGTGGCTGGCTTGTTGATAGGGATTGGCCTGATCTTGTTTGTCATTTTTGGGGTGTTGTTTGAACTCATTCTGGATATTTCCGGGACGAATATGAATAGCGGTCTTTTCCTGGGCGGGGGATTGGTGCTCCTGGGCATTTTTGTGATACTCAGCCGACCCCTTTTCTCCAAAGGGCGTAAACCGGCTGAAGTGGAGGGAATTCGGTCTGAAGGTCCAGCTCCTGTTGATGCAGACTTTGAGGAAGTTGAAGAAGGGACTCAGGTACCCCAAGATGTTATGCAACAACCGCTGCCCGAAGACGCTGAATTTTCCAGTTTAGATTTCAAAAGCGCTGGTGAAGTCATCATTGTACAGGGTGATTCCTGCGAGTTAACAATAGATGGCAGCAGCGAGATTTTAAAAGATATCACAGCAGAGATTCATGACGGCATCTTACAAATCCTTCTTCGTTCCGGAGTTGAGAAATGGACAGGGCTTAAACAGGCTGATAAATTCCGTGACATTCGCTATCACGTGAAAGTAAAAACACTGCAGCAAATCACCCTTGATGGTACAGGTAATATTCATGCTGATAAACTTGAGGGTGAAAAACTCGTTTTGAATCATTCTAGTGTTGGCGAAATGGTGATAAGCGATCTGAATTATTCGGAGCTGAGGGTTGATTTGAGTGGGGTGGGGAAGGTTCAACTGGATGGCGATGTTCACTCGCAATCGGTCAACCTGGATGGCAGCGGCAGTTATCAGGCTGAGAACCTGAAAAGTGAGATCGCAAGTATATCCCTCGGCGGGGTAGGATCAGCTTGTGTGTGGGTTGAAGGTGAATTGAAGGTTGATATTTCAGGCGCTGGCAAAGTTGAATTCAAGGGGAATCCTAATATTGAAGAAGAGATTACTGGATTAGGCAGTATCACCCCCCTTAATCCGACCGTCTAGGATGCGATGATATACACGCTTACCCCCAACCCAAGCATTGACCGTACGATAATGATCCCGGAGATCCGCTTTAACAGCGTTCTCCGCAGTGATAAGATTCGTCTGGATTTGGGTGGAAAGGGCTTCAATGTCTCTCGTTCACTTCATACATTTGGGATTGAATCCCTGGCAATAGCGTGGGTGGGTGGCGCGACTGGTAAGATATTGTCTGATGGGCTGCAGGGTTTGGGCATACAAACGGATTTTGTTTGGGTGGATCAGGATACGCGCGGAAACACAATGATCATTGAAGAGAGTGGGGATTGGCATATCAAAGTTAACGAACCAGGCCATCCGATTTCGAAAGATGCTGTTGATCAACTTTTTAACAAAGTGCAGGGTTATGCAAAAAAAGGCGATTGGTGGGTCCTTTCAGGCAGCTTACCGCCGGATGTGTCGGTGGAGTTCTATGCAGAATTGATTGAATTACTCAAATCACGCGGCGCCCGTGTGTATCTTGATGCCAGGGGAGAAGCGCTGCACTATGGTTGTAAAGCAGTACCATACCTGGTCAAGCCTAATGCCGATGAAGCATCGAATATTGTTGGATTTGAGGTTGCTGACCAGGAGGATGCCAAACGTGCTGCCCTGCCTTTTCTGCGGATGGGGGTATCCTTTTTTGCCCTGACGATGGGATCGATGGGTTTGTTGTTGGCTACGCAAAGCGAGATGGTATTTGCCAAAGCACCTAAGGTTGTCGCACATAATACGGTCGGGTCAGGGGATGCCCTGCTGGCAGCTTTGCTCTATGCTGAACTGCATGAAAAAGATCTTGCTGAGATGGCTGCCTGGGCAGTCGCCACTGGGGCTGCATCAGTTGAAACAGAGGGGGTCAGCGAATTTGATTTGGGAAGGGTTCAGGCCTTGCTGCCTGAGATTGAGTCACAGGTCATCAATATAATGTAAGTTTGGAGAAATACCCCCTCTCCCAATTATTGTTATTCCTTCGATAGGCTCGCGAAAAATAGATTTACATCCATTTGGATTAAAAAATTAATTCATAATGCGCATGTTTCATGATCAGGGATGCTTGAGCTTCCGGTGACATGGGGCTGTAGTTTTCCACAGCGTTAATGACTCTAGCAAGCAAGCGGTAATCGCCAGGTGTGCAAATGTGGGTTAGCTTATGGGAAAGCACAAAATTAATGTTGTCCTGGATAATTTCTGGGGCTTCAAAGGGGGCATACCAGGTGTGAAAGAGATGTTCACGATTTCTCCAGGGTTCCTTGGCGACCGATTTGATGGTCATGACACCGATGTCCCTCTCTTCACAGATGTCCAGCAGTGCCAGCGCCTTTGTGCGGTATGCTTCAAATGCAAACAATGCTGGGTAAATTGGGAACAAGACGGAATCAAAATCAAATCTGGATAAGGCTTCAATAAAGATCGTGGGTGCTTGCAACCCGTGCCCTGTGATACCGATGAAACGGGTCAAGCCTTGTTCACGCATCTCAATGACGCCTTCCAGCGCACCGCCAATTTGGGTGCATAAATCCAGTTCCTCCATTGTGGAGACCGCGTGCAGTTGATAAAGATCGAAAGAGTCCACCTGTAAGCGCTTCAGGGATTCATGGAATTCAGCCACAGCGCCAACTCGACTGCGTTCTGTGGTTTTGCAGCCCAAAAACACCTTTTCGCGGATATCAGGCATCCATGGTCCCAGACGTAATTCTGCCTTTCCATAGCTGGGAGCGACATCAATATGGTTGATCCCTGAATCAAGCACTTGTTGCATAACCTGATCAGCCAAAGGTTGGTCAAGCTGTCCCAATGCAACCGCACCGAAAACTGCCAGTGTACTCATGTGATTGGTGCGGCCATACCGCCGTTTTTCCATTATGTCCTTCATTTAGCTGAGATCAAACAACAATCATTCCACCGGGACCCTGCCTGCGTTTGAAAGTTGGTAGAATGTCCTGGGTGGTCCCTTCTCTTGCTTCTTCCAAAAGCTGATCAACGATGTTGATCTCTTCCCGCGCGGCTTTAAAGGACTCCAGCTCTTCCAAACGATTGACCAGCGAGCGGAATTCCTGCATGGTCAGAATGACACCGATTCGATGTCCTTCCTTGTCGACCAGGTACTTTTCGTTTAAAGACAGGTTGCTCATAAATTCATTCTGTTAAGTGGCAATATTTATTAATCAGTAAACATGAGCATGCATACCGGCTCATGCAAGGATGTTGCAGCTTAATTTTACCCCTATTCTTTTAATGAGTAGTATTGATGGAGCATAATCTTGAACATCAAGTGTACAAGACTTCTGAATTATGTAAAAAGTCTTACTGCTGGCATCAGGACAGACCAAGGATACGCCCAGTTTCCAGGTCAATATCAATGTCATAGTAAGCTGGTCGAGTAGGAAGTCCCGGCATCAGCCGGATGGGTCCGGCGATGGGATATAAGAACCCTGCGCCTACAGAAGCGCGCACCTCCCTGATGGGAAGTCGGAAGCCTTTTGGACGTCCTTTGAGTGCTGGATCGTGACTGAGGCTGAGATGTGTTTTCGCCATACATATTGGCAGGTTGCTGTATCCGAGCTGTTTAAATTCTTCAATGTGCAGCTCAGCTTCAGGTGAATAATCCACACCATCAGCGCCGTAGATCTCCCTGGCAATGGTTTCGATCTTCTCTTTAATTGGCATATCCAGGGGGTATAGGAACTTGAAATTAGATTCTTTATCCGCAGCTTTGATCACTTTTTGGGCCAGGTCAATCGCGCCTGCGCCGCCTTCTTCCCAGTGATTGGTGACCGCCGCTGTGAGGATATTTCCGCTTTTCAGACAGACATTTTGAACTAATTCAAGTTCGGCATCTGCATCCGTATGGAATCGATTGATTGCCAGAACCACAGGGACACCGAATTTATGTGAAATCTCACAATGTGCCCTGAGGTTTTTCATACCTTTCCGAATGAGGTCCAGGTTTTCATTTTCATATTCAGGGGCAAGTGGGGCACCAGCAGAAACTTTTGGTCCCCCCCCGTGCATTTTTAAGGCGCGGATTGTTGCTACCAGAACAACCACATCAGGAATATTGCCTGAATAGCGGCACTTGATGTCGAAGAATTTTTCCATACCCATGTCTGAACCAAATCCTGATTCGGTGATCACGTAATCTGCCAGCTTCAAACCGATCCTGTCTGCAATTATCGAGCTGTTGCCGTGGGCGATATTAGCAAACGGCCCAGCATGGACGAAGACCGGTGTCCCTTCCAGTGTTTGCATGAGGGTTGGTTTGATGGTTTCCTTCATCAACACCGTCGCTGCGCCAGCAACACCAATATCCTCAACGGTGACTGGCCTGTTGTCTTTGTCCAATGCTACGACGATCCGGCCGATACGCTGCCGCATGTCCTGCAAACTCGTGGCAAGTGCCAGTACAGCCATTAACTCACTGGCTACGGTGATATAAAAACTAGTTCTTAAATTAAATCCTTTTTCGGTCGAACTCTGACCTACGGTGATCTCACGCAGGAGGCGGTCATTGGTATCCGTCGCTCGCCGCCAGGTGAGTGTATCTCGATCGATGTTTAGCCGTACAAAGCGTCGTCTTTCTTCTTTGGTCAACATATTTGGATCTGTTTTATTAATTCCCAGGTTCTTTAAACGACCTTGCATGGCAATCCCGAACGTGCGCTCACCGTTTTCATCAGGGGGACATAGACGACGGAAAAGGGCTTCATCACTCTGGTAGGATTCGTGGTACATGCGGGTTTCAATGGCTGCTGCAATCAGGTTATTTGCTGCTGTTATGGCATGGATATCGCCAGTGAGGTGCAAATTGAAGGCTTCCATTGGAATGACCTGGCTGTAACCTCCCCCAGCCGCACCACCTTTGATACCAAAGGTTGGTCCCTGGCTGGGTTGCCGGATGGCTGTGATCACGCGTTTCCCTAAATGTGCACCTAACGCCTGGCTTAAACCGACCGTCGTTGTTGTTTTTCCTTCACCCAGGGGTGTCGGTGTGATCGCCGTGACATCAATGTACTTGCCATCAGGGACATCCTTCATGCGTTCCAGCACAGCTGGGCTGATTTTTGCTATGAATTTACCATAGGGTTCATATTCATCGCTCAACAATCCCAATTCTTCAGCGATTTGCGATATGGGTTTTAGCGTTGCTTCTTGTGTGATCTCGATATCCGATGGAACCGGTGATCTTCGGTGTAGTTTTGTTGGGGTTATTTGGTTGCTGGGTTTCTCAGTCATTAAATGGGGTCCTTCTCATGTCCGCAGTTTCAGCTGCCATGTTGGTTGAAAGCGTAAAATATTATTATTCAAAGTTATTATGGGGAGAAAGGTTAGTAAAATCAAGGTAATGTGATTATAACATGAAGGGTTTATAAAATCCTGTGATGATCCTTAAAAAACCCGCCCTCCGAGATGCAAGGAGGGCGGAGTATCGTTCTCTGCAATGTGGGAAAAAGGAATTTAGTATTTTCCTTTATATCGCACCAACCACAACCCGGTGCCTTCTTGCCGCACAACGGGATGGAATGGAGTTTCACTGATAGCTGACTCTGCAAAATAACTGACCAGGGAGACAACACTGATCCATGTTTGGCCTGGCTTGAGGGCGACCGGGTTGCCATCGGCGTCTACAAAGCGCATGGGACGCAGCAACCCTGTTTCTTTCTCATACTCTCCGTATTTTGTGGTCCAAAAGATTTGATACATTTGACCATCCCTGAAGAGGAGTGCTTTGGTAGGCGGTCGGTTCTTGAAATTAATGTCGATGAGTGTTGGCGCCTGGTAGTCGTGTTCTGCGAAAATGACGATCACATTTTCTTTGCTCAGTGGTTCCCCGGTCAGGCGATCGGTGGCCATGATGAATTCATCCGTCCAATCGGTGGTGATGTCATAGCGAACATAGGCACCCAGATCCGCTTCATACCGCCATTGGACCTGGTTAAGTGCGCTGTAAAAGATCCAAACTTTGTCAGCAGGTAGGCCGCCTTCTATGGGCGTTTCAGAGAATCGCATCCCTTCCAGGTTGAAGTTTGATCCGATGTAGCTTTCAGCCCTGGATTGGGCCAGTTCGATGAGCTTATTCACATCCACAACTGCACTGTTGATATCGGTGCAGTCAGAGCCATAGACCGAGCTGGATCCGCTGAGACTTGATGCGACACCTTCCCAGGCCGATGACATCACCAGGAACCCGGAATATGCTGAACGGATATCTTCGTAGGGTAGGCGTCCAGACCGAACCGGTCCAATCCCACCGCTTTCCGGGTCGAGGGTCCCGCCTTCGTCTCCTTGAGCGGTTTCATTACCATTTT
Organism: Chloroflexota bacterium; assembly: GCA_034717715.1. Taxonomy (GTDB): domain Bacteria; phylum Chloroflexota; class Anaerolineae; order Anaerolineales; family Anaerolineaceae; genus Brevifilum. Next base: position 6,486 of record JAYELT010000067.1, read on the forward strand.
GACCTTCAGACTCATCATCTGATTGAGAAGAGACCACTTGCCCTTCTGTTTGCCCGCTGATGTTTTCAGGAAATTGCCCGTAGAACATGGCCAGGAAGCGAGTCATCCCTTCCCCTATCGCAATCTCATAGGTGATTGGGCTTGAACCCAATCCTGCCTGGGGACGGGCAGAGGCTGGGAAATTCGATATGGATACAAAGGCCGGCGGCAGACCCAAATAAGCTGTATTTACAGCAGGCAGACCTGTCAATGGATTGATATCTTCAGGGAAATTGTCTGGACCGACTGGTTCGGATGCTGTCTGAGTATCTGGAGGGGTTTCATCTGTGGATTCTTCAGCGTCACTGACATCGGCGTTTTCCTCAGCCGGTAGGGATTCATCCGTTTCATCTTCATCTGTCAATTCGGGCATTTCTTCCG
>JAYELT010000067.1:7005-13803 GCA_034717715.1 Chloroflexota bacterium
GACCTTCAAAGTAAAAATGGCGTCTATCAGAATCTCACACGAATCCAACCCGGGAAGCGAATGATCCTGAATGATCAGGATCAAATCCAAATTGGGAGCGTCAGTACCTTTGAATTTCATGATCCGGAGGCGACGATTCATCAGGCGGAAAAGCGTATGCTGGTACTGGGGTTATGGTTGGATGAACCCAACAGGGAAGTGTATGTTTTCAACAGGCGTTTAACACCGATTCTGTCAAACCAGCAATTCACACTCCTGTCAGCATTGGTCGCTAAGACGGGAGATGTGATGACAAACGATGAGATTGCAGCAGTCCTGTGGCCCGAGGCGGCTGGTGGCGTGGAGAGCGCTGCGATTGATAATGCCATCTGCAGATTAAGAGATCGCTTAAAAGAGCTGGATGAAACCCACGAATATATCGAAACAGCGCGCGGTGTTGGGCGGCGTTTTGTTCAGCGCAAACTAAATGCATAATCAGGTGATGATGTGTGATCAGTCCCTGGGAAAGTCTAACTTCCTTAAGATTGCATTGAAAAGGTCTCTATCGGTTAATTTGCGTGGAAAAGCGGTGTTGTGAATAACTGATACCCTATGTGTTCAATTATGAAATTAAAAAGACTTATTTTATTAATCACTGCAGCTATCAGTTTACTGCTGTTAAGTGGCTGTATGACCCTTTTACAGGAGATGACCATCCAGCAGGATGGTTCGGGTACACTGCGATTTGCCCTGGGTGTGGAAACGGAATTCTATCCTCAGTTTCAAGAAATGATCCCTGAAGGGTATGAACTGGAAAACCTGTTAACTCCCCTGTTATTGGACGAAAACGTCAATAATATCGAAAAAGAAAATTTTCAATCGGGAGGGCTTACCTGGGAAGCCATTCAAATGGACATCCCGGATGTTGCGCTTGTCTTTGAAGAGGATCGCTCATTTGGACCGGTTACTCTCTCAATCTCACAGGATCAGGGTGTGTATACACTCGAGCAAACCCTGGACCTGGCGGAGTCAAACATGAGCATCCCGGGCGTCAACCTTTTGGATTTGACCGGGGCAGAGTATACCGTCAGGTTGATCACACCACAGATCACTGACACGAATGGGATTCAGGAAGAGGCTGGGACCAGTGTGTGGGAAGTGTCAGTGAGTGAACTGGTGCAGGGGGGCGAGATCATAAACTTGCAAGCAGATTATGTCCTGGAACCCTACGAGGGCACCTTCATCGCCTGGGAGACCTTCTTCCCTTATGTGGTGATCGGTTTCCTGGCGACTGGGGTCATCAGCATCCTGGTGGTGATCATTGTGAATACAACTGGTAAGCGGGAGAAGAAAAGAGAGATCAAGTTTTAGATTGAATCACAGTTAGAAGATGCTGGTTATTCTTACTGCTGATTACCCAATCCCTGATTTCCTAATAACAAATTACCTGTTTCTTAAATCACTATTTCACCCCTTATGTGCTAAACTTAAAGGTCACCTTAAAATAGATGCTTTATGCCCTCCATGGGTAGTTGGTCGCTTTTAGCGCGTCATGCTGAGATGACAAAACAAAGCAAGCTCGAAACTTGAATGAACAATCCGAGCAGAGCGAAAAGATTTGCAGATAAGAAGAAAAAGATGATGACTGAGAACACACCTTATTTAATCGCCGGCCTGGGCAACCCTGGTCCTAAATACCGCCACAACCGCCATAATATCGGCTTTATGGTCCTGGATGCCTTTGCTGAATACACGCAAATCCCCATCCAACGTGTGCAGTTCCGCACTCTGGTAGGTAAGGGACACTTCCATGGGGCGCGCCTTGTTCTGGCCAAACCTCAGACCTATATGAATGTTTCCGGGCAGGCAGTGGTGCCTTTGATGAAATTCTATAAGATCCCCCCAGAACTTATGATGGTCGTGCATGATGACCTGGATTTGCCTTTTATGACCTTGCGTTTGCGCCCCGAGGGGGGCGCTGGTGGGCAGCACGGCGTAGAATCGATCATTAACAAACTTGACCGGCGTGATTTTGCCCGGCTGCGGATCGGCATTGGCAGGCCGCCCGGTAGGATGGATCCACGTGATTATGTCTTGCATGATTTTGATCCACCTGAGGTTGAATTTCTTCCCGCAGTATTGCAGCATGCCGTGGATGCGATCATCAGCTTTATCCAGGATGGGATTGAAAAAGCCATGAATGATTTTAACGGGAATGTGATCAGCGAAGGATGAAAGCGTTATTGGATAAAATCGGGTATCTGACCGGCTACCAGGCGTTACGTTCGCGCCTGGCCGCTGGTGTGGGTACCATTGACTCTGTACAGGGGTTGGGTTTACCGCGCTCAGCGCGCCTTCCTGTTGTGGCAAGGCTTCACGAGGATTTAAAGCAGCCTGTGCTGCTGATCACGAACCGCGCGGATCGTGCCCTGGCATTATTTGACGAACTCCAGTTTTGGATGGGGGAGAATAATGTGCATTATTTTCCTGAACCAAATCCGCTTTTCTACGAGAAATCAGACTGGGGGATGGGAACTCGTCATGACCGTCTAGGGGTCCTGACGATGCTGGCGCGCAATTTGATCCCGGGCGCACCGCACCCTGAAATCCCGCTTGTGGTGGTCGCTCCAGTGCGGGCGATCATGACCCGCACAATGCCCCGTCGGGATTTCTTAAAGTTCACCCGAACGCTTCGGTTAGGGCAGCACATCACCCCCCAGACGCTGACGAGGGCCTGGGTGGACATTGGTTATGAATATGCCAATATCGTTGTTCAATCCGGTCAATTCTCACGCCGCGGCGGTATTTTGGATGTTTGGCCTCCTGGAGAACCACGCCCTGTGCGGATTGAATTCTTTGGCGATGAGATAGACACCATGCGTGAATTTGATCCGGCGTTGCAGCGCACCATTGCGCAAGTTGATGCACTTACCATCACGCCTGCCAGGGAGATCCTGTCAGTAGCGGCAGAAAAAGCCGGGTTAAGTCTTAAGGATCTGAATGAATTTTATATCCCGATCGCACATCCTTATGCTGGCAGCCTGTTGGATTTCCTGACCGAAAAGGCACTGATTGTCCTGGATGGGCGGGAGTTTATATCTGCGGCATCAAACGACATTGAAGAGGAATGTCTCTCACGCCGGGATGATGCAGTGGCTGCTGGGGAAATCCCAGATGATTTTCCTATACCCTATTTCACATGGTCTGAACTTGAGGATCGCATTGGTAAGCATGCGGTGGTTGAGTTGGGATACGCGGGTGCTTCAGAATCGCATCCCCTGGCAGAAGCCTTTGAGTCTGGACCCAGGTTCGCAGGGAAATTGCGGGATTTCATCCAATATCTGCAAAACCTTGATCAAAATGGTGAACAATGGGCGATCGTTTCCCGGCAGTCTTCCCGCCTGAGGGATCTTTGGCTGGAAGGGCAGCCTGTTGATGGAATGCCGACAGAGTCTCAGTTGGATGAACAATTTATTGAAAATACACTGGCAGGAGGGTGGAACCTAAATTTGCCAGATCAACCCCAGCTGCATTTATTGACCGATGGCGAAATCTTCGGGTGGTCGCGTCCGCAGCCCAGGCGGCGGTACCGACCAACGGCTGAGGCGCCTGAATCCGGTTATGCAGATCTGCAGCCTGGCGATTGGGTTGTGCACATTGACTATGGGATTGGGAAGTATGTTGGCCTGGTTCAGCGTTCGGAGGGTGATATTCAACAGGAATACTTATGTGTTGAATATGCCAAACAAGATCAGCTTTACGTGCCGATCCATCATGCTGATCGTCTGACACGTTATATCGGCTCGGATGGATACAAACCTTCCGTCTCTCGCCTGGGGGGTGTGAGCTGGCATACGACGAAACAAAAAGTACGACAGGCGGTCCAGGAAATTGCTGCGGATTTGTTAGATCTGTATGCAAAACGCAAGGTCGCGGAAGGGTTTACCTTCAGTCCAGACACGCCCTGGCAGCGAGAACTGGAAGCCAGTTTTCCTTATATTGAAACTGAGGATCAGCTGGTGGCATTGAAGGAAATTAAACAGGATATGCAAGCTGTTCAGCCCATGGACCGGTTGTTGTGTGGGGATGTCGGCTATGGCAAGACGGAAGTGACCCTGCGAGCCGCCTTTAAAGCCGTGATGGATGGGAAACAGGTTGCGGTGCTTGTGCCTACAACGGTGCTTGCCCAGCAGCATTATGATACCTTCCGCACCCGGCTTTCAACTTTCCCTGTTGAGGTTGAGATGCTTTCACGCTTCCGCACACATCGGCAGCAATCTCGCATCATTAAGGACTTGAAAAATGGAAAGGTCGATATCGTGATTGGCACGCATCGGCTGCTCTCAGAGGACGTCCGCTTTAAGGACTTAGGGTTGGTGGTCATTGATGAAGAACAGCGTTTCGGTGTGGCGCACAAAGAGCATCTTAAGCAGCTGCGGACTTCGGTGGATGTGCTGACGCTGACAGCGACACCAATCCCGCGTACATTATATATGGCTTTAACGGGTGTCAGGGATATCTCCACCATCAGTTCACCGCCGGAAGAACGGCTGCCAATAGTGACGCATATCGGCCCATATGACCCGAAACTTGTCCGCCAGGCGGTTGTTCGTGAACTTGAGCGAGGGGGGCAGGTCTTTTTTGTCCATAACCGCGTTCAAACGATCAGAGCAGTGAAAGTGCGTCTGCAGAAGTTGGTCCCTGAAGCAATGATTGGTATCGCCCATGGTCAGATGGATGAAGACAAACTTGCGGATATGATGCACCGTTTCACGCATGGTGAGATTGATATTCTGTTATGTACTTCGATCATCGAGTCCGGATTGGATATTCCCAATGCCAATACCTTGATCGTCAATCGGGCGGATACTTTTGGCCTGGCACAGCTCTACCAGCTGCGCGGTCGGGTTGGACGGGGTGCCCAACGGGCTTATGCATATCTTTTCCGCCATCGGATCAAGTCACCCACACCAGAAGGCCAGGCACGAATGGAGATCCTGGCTGAAAATACGCAGCTGGGTTCCGGTTACACGATTGCGATGCGCGACCTGGAAATGCGCGGTGCCGGAGAAATGTTGGGGACACGACAGTCAGGTTATATTGCCTCTGTAGGCTTCTATCTCTATACACGGTTGCTGGCGCAAGCGGTCAAGCAGTTCCGCACAGCGATGAAAATGCCGATCCCTGGAGATGCTTCCATCCTGGACGCATCCCTGGCGATTCCGACATCTGTCAACCTGCCGCTATCCATTGGCATCCCCGAATCGTATATTAGCGATCAATCTCTCCGCCTGAAGCTGTACCGACGTTTGGCGGACATCAAGGACGAAGCCAATCTGGCTTCGCTTGAAATGGAATTTGAGGATCGTTTTGGTTCGCTGCCTGAACAGGTTCATAACCTGATTTATCAAATCAAGATCAAACTGCTGGCTGCCCAGGATGAGCTGGCATCTGTGGGATTTGAGGGCAAGCAGATCGTTTTGCGCTACCCACCCTTACCGGATGGTGTGGCATCTCGCAATCTTCCCGAACTGGGTGCGAGCATCATCACAGGGAAAAATGCTTATCGAATTCGGCATCAGAGCCTAGATACAGTCGACTGGCAGGAGATTCTGATAGACATACTGAAGAAAATCCGGTCTATGGGCGCTTCATGAATTGACTTGCGAAATAATTTTGGTGTGTTATACTGCAAAAACCGATCACAAATTTATCCCAGCCTGTTAACATCCAATCCTATTAAGAAATTTCGTTGATGATGAAATACTTTACCCACAAGAAACATTGGCTTTATATTATCGTCGTTCTGGCGATCATCATTGGGCTGATTTTGGTCCGTGTGAGCCTGACACGCTCGATTACGGTGATTCTGGACGAAGTACCCTTCACTATACGCACAAGCGCTTTGAAGGTTTCCGGTGCATTAAAGGCAGCTGGTGCCACCGTAATTGATGAGGACCAGATTGATCCACCTCTTAATGAATGGCTTGGGAAGCGAAATACGATTCGTGTGACAACAGCGCAGCATGTCACTGTTAAAACCCAGCAAGGGGAGTATGAACTTATCACTCCGGAGCGCATCCCTGCAAATATCTTGAGTGATTTGGGGTTTGATTTATTCCCACAGGATCAGGTTTTATTGAATGGCGAAGTTGTTGATCCCCTTTCACCACTTGAAATTCAGGATGGCATCGTGCTGCAGTATCAACCAGCAGTTCAAATCGACATCGAGATTGATGCAGTCGCCCAAACCATCTACACAAATCAATCCACGCTTGGGGCTGCGCTTGAGGCTGCGTCTATCCCAATCGGACCGCAGGATTGGGTTTCAATGGACTTGACGACCCCGGTTGACCGCCCAATTTCAGTGACGATCCATCGTGCTCAACCCTTGACGGTCATAATTGGGAGCACTTCTTTCAAGGGTCAAACTGCTGCAACATCAGTCGGTCGGGCACTGATGGATATTGGGCTTCCCTTACAGAACATGGACTTCAGCGTCCCCGATGAAGAAGCGCCCATTCCCGAGGATCGCGTGTTAGAGATTGTCAGGGTATCTGAGGATGTGATCATCGCAACAGATGAAATTGCTTATGAAAGCGAGTACGTGGAAGATCCAGAAACCGTTTTGGACCAGTACTCAGTTGTCCAGACAGGTCGGGTTGGGATCTATGCCACACGTGAACGTGTGCAGTATGCGAATGGGGAAGAAACCAGGCGCATTGCAGAAGGCACCTGGCAGGCCAGCGACGCACAAACTGAGGTGCTGGGATACGGCACCAGGGTTGAGATCCGCACGGAAGTGGTGGATGGGATCAC
>JAYELT010000068.1:0-29597 GCA_034717715.1 Chloroflexota bacterium
TCCATCCTGGACAATATTCGATATGGCAAACTCAACGCCAGTGATAAGGAGATTGAAGATGCTGCCAAACTTGCTGGCGCCCATGATTACATCTCAAAGTTTGATAAAGGCTATGAACAGGATGTCGGTGAAGGCGGTAACTTACTTTCTGTGGGGCAGAAACAATTGATCAGCATCGCTCGAGCCATCCTGGCTAATCCAGAATTGTTCATTATGGATGAAGCAACCAGTTCTGTGGACACCTTAACCGAGGTACTTATTCAGCAAGGGATGGAAAAGCTGATGAAAGACCGAACGAGTTTCGTGATCGCTCACCGGCTTTCAACGATCAAACGTGCTGATAAGATCATCGTGATCGAAGAGGGTCAGATTGAAGAAATGGGCACACACAAAGAACTGATCTTAAAACAAGGGAAGTATTTCAACCTGTATACACAACAGTTCCGTCATGAGTTGGAGGCACAATATGACATGTTCAATAAACCAGAAGCTGTGGAAGTAATGTGATCAGGAATGAAAAGTGAATACGCCCGTCTGCAGCTCTGCGTATTTTTAGCCAGGGCTTTCCCCATTGGGACTACCCCCAGCAGCTCCTGAAAGATCCTAACGACACAGAATATTATCAGAAACTTCTTAATGAAATTTGCTGTAAATTACTCCAATCCATTGATCCAACTTCTCAAGGAAGGATCTGTTAAAATCGACCTTATCAAATGTCCAGATTGGGAAGGTATGATAAGAGAAGCAGAACCGTATGGAGAGATCACCGTCCATTTTGACCTGAAAGCAGGCTTTGGGAACACATTCGATGTTGATTTCTCGCGCATCAAAGCTATCAAGGATCATACTGCCACCCCTTATGTTAACACCCATCTGGTGGCACCCAAAAACCTCGATCCGGATAATCTCAAAGAAGTCAGAAAAATAAATCAACTTTGGCGTGAAGAAATTCAAGTCATGATCGACCATTTTGGTGAAGAATCTGTTGCACTGGAACACTTTCCATATACGTTAACTACACCGCACCTTCTCCCTGCCGTGGAAAGTAAGAATTTTTCCCAAGTCATTTTGGATACAAACTGCAGGTTTTTGCTTGATCTGTCTCATGCAAGCATCACAGCTGATGCCCTGTCGATGGATGTCAAAGACTATATCAGATCCCTCCCCGTGGATCGACTGGTTGAGATGCACATCACCGGTATTAAATTATATGGCGGTGTTTTAACCGATCATTTTGCATTGCAGGAAAGAGATTGGAAATTATTTGCATGGGCACTTGATCAAATCCAAAAAGGTTATTGGCGAAAACCAGAGATCGTCGCTTTTGAGTATGGCGGTGTGGGCAATTCATTTGTCTGGCGGACAGACGATAGAATTTTAAGAACTCAAGTGCCAAAGCTATACGAAATAGTTTGTTCCTAAATCAAATTTAACCGATGAGTTGAATTTCTCATCTCAAAATCACGAATTATGTCCCAATTAAAAAACCGTTCAAACTGGAACGGTTTTTTAAGATTTATTTTTAAGATTATTGACTGCATCATTTATATGCAATCATAATACTGGGGACTATCCAAAAACATGAGAAGGATCTTCAATTTGCGCTTTAATCCCTTGAAGAAAACGCGCAGCAGGAACACCATCTATCAACCGATGATCAAAAACCAGGCTCAATGTCACCATCTTACGGATCATGATCGCATCATTTTTTGCGACAACCATATCCTTAATCCTGCCTATCCCCAATATCGCCACTTCAGGTAAATTGATGATCGGTGTAAAAGCATCGATATCAAAATTCCCTAAATTTGTGATCGTGAACGTTCCGCCTTCTAAATCCTCAGGTGAAATCTTCCCGGATTGACTTTTCTCCACAAGCCCCCTGAAAGTTTCTCCAAATTCTTTCAGATCCATTTTGTTTGCACTTTTGATCACCGGAACAAGCAACCCTCGTTCAGTATCAACAGCAACACCCAGGTTTACGTCTCGAAGAATATCGTATGATTTTCCATCCGAACTCAATCGTGCGTTCATATATGAAAAATCTTTTAAGGTGTGTGCGGCGATCAACCCGATCAAGTCATTATAGCCAGGGGTAAATCCCCAAGCACCCGCCTTTTCTTCTTTGATCTTCTCTCGGAGAGCCACCAAATCTGTGGCATCAGCCTCTGTGATCAGGGTCACGCGTGCGGTCAATTGGTCACTGGCTGCCATACGATCGAAAATTAATTTCCGCACACTCCGAAGAGGCTGCCTTTCCTCAATCGCAATTGGTGAATATTTTACTTGTGGTGCTTCTGTAACTCGTTGGTATATTCCGGTCGATAGCTGTTCCCGAATCGCCTTTTCGACATCCGACCTCGAAATCACACCTTTAGTCCCGGTTCCAACCACCCCTGTGATATCCAAACCAACCTCTTTGGCCAGTGCATCCGCAATTGGGGTTGCTTTTGGTGTAAGTTTAAGGAAATCGACAACATCTTGTTCAACCACCCGGGTGCCTTCACCACCAGTTGGGATTACCCTTGAGAGATCAACACTCTTCTCATGCGCCAGTTTCTTTGCTCTGGGAGATGCAAAAGTTTTCTCTTGATCCGTTGGACTCTTCACACTGACATCCTTTGTGATTTCTTCTGTCGGTGCTGGTTTATTTACCTTAGATTCCTTTTCAGTTGTCTCTTCCTGTGGTGCTTCATCAGCGGTCGAAAATGTTTCTTCAGCTTTGCCAATCGTTGCAACCACTGTCAAAACAGGCACTGTTGCTCCCATTTCAAAAGGTCCAAAGTGGATATACCCCTTGGCATTGGCTTCTACGTTGAAAATCGCTTTATCCGTTTCAACTTCCAGCACGGGATCGCCAAAATCAACCTTTGCTCCATCTTCAACTAACCAGTTGATGAGGACAACTTCTTCAACCGTCTGACCCAATTTTGGGATAAATAGATCTTCACTCATCAGCTCATGACCTTTCTACAAGCAGTAATGATTCGCTGAACGTTCGGAATAGCCTGGTCTTCCAGGACCTCAGCCCGAGGAACTGGCACATTTGCAGAAGCAACCCTGACCATGGGGGCATCCAACCAATCAAAGACCTCTTCATTCACCCTGGCCATAATTTCATTAATGAAACTGGTATTTTCATAAGCTTCTGTCACACCTACAAACCGACCGGTCTTTTGGATAGATGCACATACCGTTGCCATATCCAGGGGTTTGAGTGTGCGAAGATCAATAACCTCGACATCAATGCCTTCTTTTGCCAATATTTCTGCTGCTTCAAGGGCACGCAACACCATTCTGGAATAAGTCACGATGGTAAGGTCTTTACCGCTGCGTTTGACATCTGCTACGCCAAAGGGGATGATGTATTCTCCTTCCGGTACAGGACCCTTCTCTTTATACAACATCTTGTGTTCGATAAACATCACCGGATTATCATCACGGATGGCTGTTTTAAGCAATCCTTTGGCATCATAGGGCGTCGAGGGCATCACCACATAAATTCCAGGGAAATGTGTCCAGAGGCTCTCCAAACTTTGAGAGTGATGTGCTGCAATCGCACGACCTGCGCCCCCTTCCGTCCGGACGACCATCGGGACGGACGTCTTACCACCAAACATATAGCGGTTTTTTGCACCTTGATTGGCGATTTGATCCATAGCCAGAGGCGTGAAATCCACATACATGATCTCAGCCACAGGCCGCATACCTGCCATGGCAGCACCTACTGCCGCACCGCCGATGGTCGCTTCAGAGATGGGCGTGTCAATCACGCGGTTTTCGCCGAATTCATCAAATAATCCACGCGTCGCACCATAAGCGCCACCGTATAATCCAATGTCCTCTCCCATCAGGAAGACTTTTTCATCGCGGATCAATTCTTCGCGCATGGCTTCCTGTAATGCCTGAGCATAACTGATCTCACGCATATCAGGATCAGTGCGCATTTTTTCTCTTAATTTTTTCTCTACTTCAATATCTGTCTGAGTTGTCTTTGATGGTGCAAAAACATCGGTTTCAAGTTGATCAGTATTTGGCGGAGAGGATTTTTCACTGTAATTCATCGCTTCGTCCAATTTTTCCTGGATTAAATCATCAAGCTTTTCAAATTCTTTGTCATCAATGAAGCCAATTACAGACATATCAGCCTGCAGCCGCTTGATTGGGTCTTTTGCCCTGAAATCTGCTTCCTCTTCGCGTGTCCGATAGGCCCGCGGGTCAGAGTGAGAGTGACCATAATAGCGATAAGTTTGACATTCAACCAGGGAGGGTCCCTTCCCAGAACGCGCTCTCTCGACAGATTTAGAGACAACTTTTCTCACCTTTAAAACATCCATCCCATCAACGGTCATTCCTGGAATACCATAAGCTTTAGCTCGATCCGCAACTCGCTTTATTTTGCTGGCTTTTTTCCAGGGTACCGACATGGCATACATATTATTTTCAACTACAAACACAACTGGAAGATCCCATAAGGACGCCATATTAAGCGATTCATGGAAATTACCCGTATTGCAGGCACCATCACCAAAAAAACAGACCACAACAGAGCCAGTTTTCTGTAACTTTTGAGCCAATCCAGCTCCAACAGAAACGGGGATATTCCCACCGACAATGCCTGTTGCCCCTAAATTGCCGTGTTCCACATCAGCGATGTGCATGGAGCCCCCTTTACCCTTGCAGTAACCGCCAGATTTTCCTAAGACTTCCGCCATCATTTTGTTATAATGCGCCTGTTTTTCTTCAGGCGTCTTAGCAGCACTATCACCATGGGCATGTGCATGACCATGTCCCCTGTGAGTACTGGTGATAAGATCATTATCCTCGAGTGCAGCAATTGCACCCACCGCAACAGCTTCTTGCCCAGCATAAAGGTGTGATGCCCCCTTTAAGACGGCTTTGCTCAATAAATTAGCAATATTATTTTCAAACGCCCGTATCTCCATCATCTGACGCATGTAGGTCATTAACTTCTCTTTAGTTAGAGATTGTTCCTCAATCAACGCGGATACTCGCTCAATATCACTTAGATTCTCTTTTTCCATATCATAACTCCATTCGTTTTGTGATTAATTCATTTCCTGGCCGCCAGTGACATTAATTGCCTGGCCGGTCATATAACTTGATTTATCTGAAGCTAGAAATACCAGCACATTACATACATCTTCATAGGTGCAGCCGCGCTTCATGGGGACTTGATCGATATAGTACTGGCGAACGGCTTCCTCAGTCATCCCACGTGTTTGGGCATATTGCTTAAACAACGAATCGACCCACAGCGGCGAGTCAAGCATATTTCCCGGGCAAATCGCATTCACTCGTACACTAAATTCTGCCAATTCAAGTGCAACAGACTGTGTCAGTCCAATCCCTCCGAACTTAGAGGCTGCATAAGCTGAATTTTTATAACTGCCTTTTTTCCCAGATTTGGAATTTATTTGGATGATCACACCGGATCGCTGTTTTTTCATCACACGTGCTGCGTGTTTCAAACAGAGGAAGTACCCAAAGAGATTTACCTCCATAACTTTCATCCATTTATCAGCCAGGAATTCATCCACCGGTTGAGCAAACAGTATTCCAGCATTGCTAACCATAATATCCAGGATTCCAAATTTGCGGATTGTTTGATCAACCAAACGCTCTACCTCAGCTTCCTGGGTAACATCTGTTACAATTCCAAGGGTTTCTTGCGAATACTGCTTTCGAATTTGATCCTCAGTCTCTTTGATGCCTTCCTGGTTGATATCAGCAACAACCACATTACAGCCTTCCAACGCCAACCTGAGGCTGATTGCCTGTCCCAACCCCTGGGCTCCTCCAGTCACAATTGCCGTTTTCCCACAAAGTTGTCCTTTTTCTTCCATTTCAATCATCCTCTTGCATTTTTTCTAAAAGCACTTTTTCTGCTTCCTTCGTCCATGTACGCCCATTTTTAAGTTTCGCTGCAACATTCGGAAGAACCTTACCCAAATCGGTTACGGCTGTCAGTGGTAATTCACGGATATTTGGGAAAATAACCACTTTCCCGGGATATTTTGCATCGATCAAAGCCTGCATACCATCCTTCGCTGCTGAAAGAGATCCGATCGCCGCCACAGATCGATTGGTGGATAACTCCCCATACTCAACTTTCTGCAGCATGGTGTGCATATCCTCGATATGCGAAGCAGAATGACCAATAATACACACATCCCGATAAACCAGATTATTCAAATCAATCTGGACAGTTGTGCCGCGTGCGACACCAGCGAACACATTCATGACGCTATCCTGGGCTAACCATCGGGCAGCGTTTGCAATCACAGGCGGAATAGGGACAAGCATAATGATGTCGTCAAACCCCTTCTCTCTAAACTTTTCCATTGCTTTTTGATAAGCTTCTTTGTTCATTGGATTGACGCATAACCACTCAATACCCTTTTCCTCTGCTTCCCGCGCGTATGTATCATCCAGGTCTTTCAAACGAACATCACTGACATCTGAGCAGACGATCAATGAAGGATGATCAGGCGTTTCCAAGGCATGTTGTACATGCATCCTTCCCATTGGTCCACCTGCACCGACGAAGAATGCTCGTCCACCTTTATGCAGCCCGGACTGTTTGGGCGCTTTATTATAAATAGCTGTGATATCATGATCATCCCCACCCAAGTACAACCAACGGTTGTAATGGACACGTCCAACATCAAGATTGGCCTTACGCTCAAATGGCGTCCGGATACTGAAGGCAAGTATCCCTTGATAGGTTAAATAGGGGCTGACCTTCTCAATCAATGAAATAGTGGGGGAAAGAAGGATAATATCATCCACCTGATCCCCGTGGTCAGCCTCACCATCAACTGGTTCAATGGAAGCCACATCGATGATAGGGATATCCAGATCGTCTGCCCGTTGACGTACCCATTGGCCAAATTTGCCGTCCATATTTGTAAGTTTAATTTTTGCAGGATGTGAGTCTTCATCCATTCCACTTGAGAGGGAAAACGAATCCTTATCCGGACCGATGAACCAGGCTGTTCCGCCGGACTTCAAACTGGTTCGATATTGAAGTAGATAAGCTGCAATCACACAGGCCCAAGGCTCAACCAGGGCAGATTCAGCATACCCTGTTTCTGGACGGATCGGGATCAGGTAATTCCCGTCGTCGCCGTTCAGGACACGCTGATCAATCACGTTATATTGAGATAATCCACCCTGAATTTCATAGCCATAGGCGTAACCCACGCCATCCACAAAAATATCTGCCTGGATAATGAATCTATCTCCGGGTTGATATTGTTCCTTTAGGTTTTCACCGACACCCACAACCGTCATGGAAACTTCGTGTCCAAGAACGACAGGATCTTTCTTCATGTCCCGGTAAATCCGGGGGTGTTCCTCACCCAACCGGATCACTTTGATGTCTGAGAAACATAATCCACAGGCATCATGGCGTACTAGAAGTTCATCCGGTCCAAATTTGGGCACCGGCACTTCAATTGGTTGACCATCCAGCCCCAAATTCTCAAGCCCTGCGCCGTATAGAGGCCATAAGTGATGTTTTTCAGGTATTTCAGGTTCTGCATTCCGATATATTTCTTTTTTTCGATCCATGGTCATTTTCCAATTCGAATATTTGATTAGCTATATGATATACGTCGTTATCCACCAAGATTGACACCCTAGAATAACCCTAAATAATAATCTGGGGCTTCGTCACAACTGGCGTTGTGTAAAATTTTGGTACCTTGCATACCGGGAGGAATACGATACCCCATTTTCATATAAAATTGATTGCGGTCTCGCTGGTTAGGAAATTGCGCCTTTGTCCACCCTGATTGATATCCTAATCCTAATGTTCGCTGCATGACAGTATGTCCATAGATAAATGCTGCGCCATCAAGGAAATCTTTCCGCAAAGGGACAAGTTCTTTTGAATCAAAACCATCAATTTTCGGTGAGTCGTACCGGTTCATTTCAGTACCTACATTCAAAGGCAGATTGAACTCCTTAGCCATCATAACGGTTTCATACAGGTTATTCAGCTTCTGCTTCTTGATTTTTTCATCCTTGATATTCCAATTTCGATCTGGGATGATATTCAATACCGCGGCACCTTTATCAATCTGTAATGAAAACAATTCCTCTGCATCCATTTCACCTTGAGTCGTACCGTCCAACCAGGCGATACAAGGAATGGCTCCACAGCTGATGATCAATTTATTTACATCTTCAAGCAAAGGAAATGAATCAGCTGTCGGTTCTATGTAGCCAACGCCACCTTTCTTCATCAATTTTCGGCGAATGACATTTTGAAGCCGAGGCAGGTCTTCAAGAAGGTTAATAACTTCGTCATTGGACAAATCTAATTTTTCACTCCAGAATTTCACTACATCAGATGATTTCTTACGAGCAGCAAGTATATAAGCCTTAACGATATGGCGTTCTGTTACATTTCCACCGGGGGTAAGGGTCATGACATCGTCTTCATAATCAACCGTAACAGGGGATAAGAAAGCATTAACGCGCTCGATGATAACCTTATTCCGATTCATTGCCCTTTTCTGCATGTCTTCTAAAATCGATTTACTTTCATCTGGGACTAAACTGGATGAGAAGCCAACACCCATGACATAACTCACACCAGGTTCACCCGGTGAATTGATCACCCTATCCGAAAATTCGGGAAAATAACTGCGGGTCTCAATACCCGTACTGCCGCGGACATCTAAGATTTCACAAGCCTGCAGGAACTCATTAACACCATCCAATGTGTCAAAATCAACAATGCCAATGGCCTTATAGCCTTCTTTTTTTGCCAACCAGGCTAATGCAGAAGGAGAATAACCATAGCCATTGAATGAAAAGAAAGAATGGCAGTGCATATTGACCACATCCATTTCCAGATGTGTTGTAATTTCACCAGTTTTTAATCGTTGTGCAATTTGCCTTAAGGCACTTTCTCGAACCTTTTCATCAAAATGATTCAACTTTCTCTCGAATGCCATCATTGCCATATCCTATCTTACCTTACTCACCATTAACTTTTCCGCAAATATTAAGCGGAATGAGTATTGATGCGATAATCAGACTCGAGTGAAAATAATTCCGCTTATTCCAAGGTGCTACTTCCAATGATAACCCATGCAACCATGTCACCCATTTCCATCAAATTCACAGCTGGCAGGGAGACTCATCCACCGCAATCAATCCATGGTTCTGCATGAGAATCATATTAGGTACAGTTTGCTATTGTTTGATGTCACCCACGACGTGATCACGTATCACGAAGGCTAATTGAAAACGATTTTATGCGAACCACCCCTTACCGAGGTGGTTCGCTTCTATCCTAGTAACTGCCATAAAGTGGTCCAAAGTTCTTGCAGGCTCGGAAGTCTGCGCCCTGCATATCCATCACACCAAACGCCGTCCAGGTGCTGGGCCGGAACAACTGATCTTCATCAACATTATGCATGCAAACAGGGATGCGCAGCATGGAAGCCAGTGTGATCAACTCAGCTCCAATATGTCCGTAACTGATCGCGCCGTGGTTAGCACCCCAGTTAGCCATGACAGAATAAACATCCTTAAAGGCATCATCGTTTGTCAGACGAGGTACAAACCAGTGTGTTGGCCAGGTCGGATCTGTACGTTCATTAAGAGTCTCATGCACATCCATTGGGATGTCCACCGTCCAACCTTCAGCAATCTGTAGAACGGGTCCCAACCCTTTGACAATGTTCAACCGACACATCGTCATGGGCATCTCACCGCATGTCAGGAAGCCGGAGGAAAAACCACCGCCTCGGAAGTATCCCGTGTTGGCAGAATACCATGTGGTCGCGTCCAGGCACTTCTTTGCTTCTTCTTCTGTGATCTCCCAAAATGGCTTCATGACGGGATTCCCATCCCGTTCCTGTTCACCGGTTGCATCCAAAGTGGCTGCACCAGAATTAATTAAGTGAATCATGCCATTTGCAGCATGACCCTGCAGTTCATACCCTGTGACACGTTTGACGGCTTCTGGACTCCAATAGGTTCTTACATCCGCGAAGATCTGAGCTGTATTGGTCAGCAGATAGCTAAATAACATACCTGCACCATTCAAACTGTCATTTTCTGTTGCCATAATGTAAGGTGCTCGGATGCCATTCCAGTCGAAGGATGAATTCAAGATTGCTTCCATAAAATCACCGTTGGGCAAATAATCCGTCCACTGTCGCTGTCCCTGGAAACCCGCTGCGATCGCGTTGTGGCCTAAAGCCTCTTCGCCATAACCCAGTCCCTTTAAATTTGGATTTCCGATCATAAGGTCACGTGAGATCAACACCATCTTAACAACAGTTTCCCAATCCTGATCCTTCTGCTGCCGGGAGCGCTGATTTTCTGGTGCGTTGTATTCCTTGCCTTCTTTGCAATTTTCCTTGGTCCACTTCAAAGCACGTTCGTATTCTTCTTTATCATAAATACCTTCCTCAACACGACGACTGATTTCACACATATCAATCGCCTCAACCCGCATCCCCAGGTAAGATTCAAAGAAGGGTTGGTCAACGATTGAACCTGCAATACCCATTGAGGTGCCGCCAATTGAGAGATATGATTTTCCTCGCATGATTGCAACAGCCAATCCAGCTCGCGCAAATCGCAGTAGCTTGACCTGGACATCTTCGGGGATGGATTGATCATCATTATCCTGCACATCATGGCCATAGATCGAGAATGCCGGCAGCCCTTTTTGATTGTGACCAGCCAGAACCGCTGCCAGGTACACTGCACCAGGCCTTTCGGTGCCGTTGAAACCCCACACTGCTTTGGGTGTGTAGGGATCCATGTCCATCGTCTCCGATCCATAGCACCAACAAGGTGTGACGGTAATGGATAGCCCAACCCCTTCCCGTGTAAACTTCTCGGCGCACAGTGCTGACTCCGCCACGCCACCAATGGTTGTATCTGCAATCACACATTCAACAGGTGTGCCATCCGCGTACCTCAGGTTTTGGCTCAGAAGCTCTGCCACTCTTTTTGCCATACCCATCGTCTGATCTTCAAGGCTTTCTCGAACACCATTCATGCGCCCGTCAATAGTTGGGCGAATACCAATTTTGGGCATTTCACCAATCCATCGTTTACCAAATCCTTTTTTATCTGACATATTTTGACTCCTTTTCATCATCTAATGATCAAAATTTCATTAAACCTTTAAAATTCAACTTATAAGTTATCCTTCTTTGACCTCAATAGAATAAGTGTTGTGTCTGAGTGCAAATTTATACTTAATCCAATCCATCTAGGTCAAGAGACGTCAGTATAATTTTCAGCAATGCTACCGCCGCTAGAGGCGCGCACAATTAATTTCACTGGAAACACAATTTCCTGATATGCTGGTTCAGATTCGCCTTCATCTTGTATTCTTGAAAGCAACAGCTCTGTTGCTTTCTGACCAATTTCATAAGGAGGTTGTACGATCGCTGTCAGGAAAGGATTCGGGACAAGATTATTGGGGATATCATCAAAACTAACCACGGCAACATCATCCGGGACTTTAACATTAAGTTCTTGCAGCGCTGTCATTGCACCAACGGCGATAAGGTTATTCCCACCAAAGATCGCAGTTGGTTTTGTTTCCCGTGAAAACACCTGGTTGATGAGGTCTGTTCCACTTTGCACTGAATATTGACCGTAAAAATAATCAACGAAAGTTGCAAGTCCGTGCTCCTTCATGGCTCTCTGATATCCTCTAACTCGATCAACAGACGTAGAGACCTTTGCAGGTCCGCTTAAGAGTGTGATCCGTTTGTGCCCAAGGTCAATCAGATGTTTTGTCAAATTATAGGCCCCCCCTTCAGAATCACCCCTCACAATATCGACATTGTCGTGTGCGATATTACGGTCAATCACAACAATTGGCGTATTTTGTTTGCGTATTATATTGATCGATTCAGAATTGACATCAGCAGGAACAAGCAGAATACCATCGACTTGTTTTTGCAACAGCAGCTGGATGTAATTGTCTTCCTGATCTTGTGATTCATCGGTATTACAAAATATGACATTGTATCCAGCCTCACTGGCTGTATCCTCAACCCCCCTTGCAAGGATAGTGAAAAATGGATTAGTGATATCAGTGAAAACCAATGCAATTGTATTGGTGCGCTTGGATTTCAAGCTGCGTGCAAGAACATTAGGAACATATTCAAGCTCATTGATGGCATTATTGACCTTGGTTCTGAGTTGTTCGCTGACATAACCAGAATTGTTGATCACCCTGGATACGGTAATAGGCGCAACGCCAGCTTTTTTTGCAACGTCATGTATGGTAGCCATAAAATATTTGTCTTTTCATTCGAAAACTAGTATAGACGATTGATCTGCTGTGGTATCGATACCATATTATCATGATTTCGAAAACCTGTCAACAGAAAGCGATTGATTCTGTCTCTCTTAGCAATTTTTCTCGTTTCCGATACCCAACTTAACAATGCAAAAGATCACGGAGTTCGCAAGATGAGCTTATTAAATCCCTCTAAAAGAATCCAAATGCGGCTTATAGTAAATTTTGAACAAATCAGCGTTGACAATTTTAATTTTCTATGATAGTATGGTATCGTTATCATACAATATTTACTTACCTGAACTCTGCTATAATCAAGTTAATTAATTTCAATGGTTAAGGAATCTATATGGATGAGATGCTTCTGACAATGCAGGGTATCGATAAAAGTTTCCCAGGCGTTCATGCGCTCGATCACTGTAATTTTGAATTAAGACACGGGGAAGTACACGCCCTTGTCGGAGAAAATGGGGCAGGGAAATCCACCTTGATGAAAATCTTAGCGGGGGTCTATTCAAAGGATGAAGGCAAATTATTATTTAAAGGTCAAGAGGTAGAAATCTCAAACCCTCATACTGCACAAGAAATGGGATTTAGCATGGTGTATCAGGAGTTAAACCTGATGCCGCATCTTACAGCAGCACAAAACATCTTCATTGGACGGGAACCTTTGAAAGGACTCTTGTTGGATGAAAATAGTCTCAATGAAAAGGCACAAGCGCTTTTTGACATGATGAACCTGAATGTGGATCCATGGATGAAAATTTCAGACATGACGGTTGCCAAACAACAAATGGTCGAAATATCCAAAGCACTTTCATTCAATTCGGAAGTTCTCATCTTTGATGAGCCCAGCGCGGCGCTGACGGATGTGGAAATCAGAGAATTATTCCGCATTATTCGGCAATTAAAAGAGACTGACGTAGGTATTATTTATATAACACACCGGCTTGAGGAACTAAAAGAGATTTCTGACCGCATCACGGTATTGCGTGACGGATTATTCGTGGACACAGTTGATACCCATGAGACATCCATTGACCAGATTATCAAAATGATGGTGGGACGGGTGATCTATGAATCTGCGCCTGAGGTTCCCGAGGAACCCAGCCAGGAAATTGTATTAGAAGTAAAGCATCTCTCCCGTGATAATGCCTTAAAGGATGTGAGTTTCC
The DNA here is from genome assembly GCA_034717715.1 of Chloroflexota bacterium. Lineage (GTDB taxonomy): Bacteria > Chloroflexota > Anaerolineae > Anaerolineales > Anaerolineaceae > Brevifilum. The sequence goes on from JAYELT010000068.1 coordinate 13,492, forward strand.
AATTAAGAAAAGGTGAGATACTCGGCTTTGCTGGACTGGTGGGAGCAGGTCGAACAGAAACTGCCAGGGCAATTTTCGGCGCTGACCCATTTGATTCTGGTGAAGTGATCATAAAAGGAAAAAAGGTTAACATTAAAAGCCCAAGCGATGCTGTCGCTCATGAAATTGCCTACCTATCAGAAGATCGCAAGCGTTATGGTCTATGTTTGGGGCTGGATGTTAAAACCAATATCGTGTTGACGATCGTCAATCAATTGACGGCATTCCTGGGATGGGTTAAAGTAAAATTGGTCAATTCCATCTCATCTGACATAGTCGAACAGCTTTTAATACGCACACCCAGCCTGGAACAGAAAGCAAAAAATCTATCTGGCGGCAACCAGCAGAAGCTTGTTATTGGGAAGTGGTTGGCTAGGAATGCGGATGTTTTAATTTTCGATGAACCCACTCGAGGTATTGATGTTGGCGCAAAGCAGGAAATCTATTCCCTGTTGAATGAACTGGCATCACAAGGGAAATCGATTATCATGATCTCCTCCGAATTACCCGAAATCCTGCGAATGAGCCATCGTGTTATCGTGATGTGTGAAGGTCGTATAACCGGTGAACTGGATTATACTGAGGCTACACAGGAAAGTATTATGAAGCTAGCGACCATGCGCAATGGGAATAATCCCAATAATTTTAATAAAAATGAATGAGGTTATCTATGAAATCTAAGGCAAATAATCGGGAGAAGAAAAGGGGCGCAGAGGCGGTACAACGCCTGCTGGCTTTTGGCGCATTGGTCATCCTCTTTATCGTCTTTTCATTTGCCTCACCCTACTTTTTTACATTCAGCAATGTGGTTGGTATCCTGGTCTCCACGGCTGTTAATGGCTTGTTAGCGATTGGTGTCACCTTCATTATCATCACAGGCGGCATTGATCTCTCAGTTGGGACTGTTATGACGCTATCATCTGTGATGGCTGCCGTGGTTGTAAAAAATCTAGGTTTGCCAGTTCCCCTGGGAATTTTAGCAGCGATTCTCACAGGCACACTCGCCGGGATAGTCAATGGCTTGATGGTATCCAAACTGAAACTCCCGTCATTCATTGCCACACTGGGTATGTTGAACGTCGCCAAAGGATTGGCTCTGGTCATCACCGATCTCTCCCCGATTTACTTCCCCCTGGAAACGGGTTGGAATGAACTTGCCATGGGTTCAATTCTAGGCGCGATCATACCTGGGTTCGAAATCCCAAATGCTGTGCTGATCATGTTCGGCTCAGCGCTTGTGGCTGGTTTAATTCTTTCAAAAACTGTGATCGGGCGTTATACTTTTGCGATAGGGAGTAATGAGGAGGCTGCAAGGTTATCCGGCCTCAATGTCGGATTCTGGAAGACCTTTATTTATGGTTTGGGTGGATTTTTCGTTGGTATTGCTGGTGTGGTGATTGCCGCCCGTCTGAATTCCGCCCAACCAGCTTTAGGACAAGGGTATGAGCTGGACGCAATTGCAGCAGCAGTCATCGGTGGTGTTTCTCTGAGCGGGGGTGAAGGCTCAATGCTTGGTACCATTATTGGCGCATTCATCATCAGTACACTCACAAACGGATTGCGTATTCTATCCGTTCCACAGGAATGGCAGATTGTTGTCACCGGGTTGATCATCATTTTGTCTGTCGTCCTTGATATCCTTAGAAGACGTTCGCGGGAATAATCTAATATATAATAGTTTCTGATATCTGTATCCAAAAATTCCTAATAAATTTGAAGGAGGTGATGGACAAATCGAATAATTGAATGTAAAGTGAAGTAGTAAATGTTAAATTCGTCAATATAAAGGAGAAAAAATGAAATCTCGAAAATATTTAATTACCATTCTAAGTCTATTGATTATTGTCGGCATGCTCGCTGCCTGCGGTCCCGCTGAGGAAGCACCCGCAGAAGAGGTAGACCTCTACATTCCTGTGATTTCAAAGGGTTTCCAGCATGCCTTCTGGCTTGCTGTTGAAAAAGGCGCTGAACAAGCCGCAGAAGAATATGGCGTACGCATCACCTTTGAAGGCCCCGAATCAGAATCCCAGGTCGATAAACAAATGGATATGCTTCAAGCTGCCATTGATAAAAATCCAATTGCAATCTGTTTTGCAGCAGTTGACTCTAAAGCAGCTATCCCCTTGCTTGAACAAGCAGAAGAAAAGGGCATTCCGATCGTAGGTTTCGACTCTGGTGTGGATAGCGACATCCCGGTCGCCACAGCTGCCACGGACAACATCGCAGCTGCAGCGCTTGCCGCTGACAAGATAGTTGAACTCATCGGCGGCGCTGGTGAAGTGGCCATCATCGCTCATGACAATACCAGCCGCACTGGTATCGATCGTGTGAAAGGCTTCACCGATCGAATCGAATCAGAATATCCGGATGTCACCATCGTTGATACACAATATGGCGGTGGGGATCACCTGAAATCAACCGACCTGGCGAAGGCCATCATCCAGGGTAACCCGGATCTCAAGGGTTTCTTTGGCGCTAACGAAGGTTCCATCATCGGTGTGCTCAACGCAGCAACAGAATTGGGACGAGAAGACCTGGTCATCATTGGTTATGACTCCGGTCAGCAGCAGTTGGAAGCCATCCGCAACGGACAGGAAGCTGGCGCGATCACCCAGGATCCCATAGGTATTGGTTACAAATGTGTTGAAGCAGCTTATAAAGCATATATGGGCGAAGAACTGCCCGAGTTCATTGACACAGGTTTCCACTACTACGACGCAACCAATATTGATGATCCTGCCATTGATGCCTTGTTGTATGAGTAAGAAACAGCTACTTAGCTCTGCTAGGTAAGGATTGAGTTTTAAAATAAGAGGCTGTCCGAACTGGACAGCCTCTTTATCTATTGATTGAAAACCTCAGTGCCTTATGAGGAATTACTACTATATGAGGAGAAGTATTTATGATCATCTGCTGTGGTGAGGCTCTAATTGATTTCATTCCAACCGAAGACGGTCAAGCTTACCGACCCTGTCCAGGAGGTTCCATACTCAATATTGCGGTGGGTTTAGGACGCATGGGGATACCCGTTGGGTTTCTATCCCGCTTGTCCACAGACTTGTTTGGTGATATGCTCGCTGATCATTTAATCGGCAATCAGGTAGATCTCAAATTTTGCCCTCGGGTAGCGGGGCAAACCACATTAGCCTTTGTCAGCCTGCTAGAGAAGGATACATATGAGCCCCAATATGCATTTTATGCAGAAGGCGCTGTTGATCGCAACATGACCTTTCAAGATCTGCCAGAAAGTCTTAACGAAGAAGTATCTGCACTGCACTTTGGTTCGATTTCACTCGTTCTTGAGCCGGGGGCAAGTGCGCTTGAAACGTTGATGAAACGTGAAAGCCGGCAACGAGTTCTGACACTGGACCCAAATGTACGCCCCATCGTCATTTCAGATTGGGATGCTTACCGGAACAGGTTCGAGCATTGGGTTTCGTGGGTAGATATTTTGCGCTTAAGTGAAGCAGATTTAACCTTGTTGTACCCTGAGACAGAGATTCACGGCCACTTGTCAAGGTGGTTTGATGCGGGATTAAGTTTAGTGATCCTGACACAAGGTGAAAAAGGCGCTTCTGCTTACTTGCCTGATGGTACGAGTGCCTTTGTCCCAACCAAAAAGGTTACGGTTAAAGACACTGTCGGTGCTGGGGATACATTCTTCTCTGCCGTTCTTACATACTTGCATGATCAAAATATCATCGCAGACAAGTCACAGATCTCCCAAATGGATCAGGATGCTCTGGAGACATGCTTAACTTTTGCGACAAACGCAGCCGCTATCAATTGCATGCGAAAGGGCGCAAATCCCCCCTATCGGCATGAGATGGATGAATTCGAATAATCTAACTTGTTTTTTAGCTGATCAGAGGATTGAATAAATTATAATTTGGGTAATAGCAACTTTCTGAGGTTATGAATAAAATTGGATATTGTTGCGAGTGAATTGTTAAAAGAAATTGCGAAAATAGTGCTGAGATGATGAACGCGTGTCTTACTCGTCGTTGAACCAAAGCGCTTTGGTTATGAGGTTGGCTTTTCGACTCAATGATACCTGGGCATCATAGCATCAATATTAGCGAAAGAAGTGATTTAGAAAATCTTAGGAGCAATTAATGACATCTGACAAACATTATCTTGCCATTGATCTCGGCGCAGAAAGCGGTCGGGCAATTTTAGGTGCATTATCAAACGATCGTATTGAACTATCTGAGATACATCGATTCACAACTGGTCCCGTCAATCTCCCAACAAAATATCCTGCAGGAGAAAGCCGGAATGTTAATGATGACAGCAGTCTCGTTTGGGATTTTGTACGCTTCTGGCAGGAAATAATGCATTGTATCCGCAATGTCAGTCAAGAAGTAAAGGTGACTTCGGTTGGTGTTGATACTTGGGGGGTCGATTTCGCATTGCTTGATAAGAATGGCCTTTTATTATCAACCCCTTTCCATTATCGAGACAGCCGAACCAACGGCATGATGGAGAAAGCTTTTGAGAAATTATCTCGGGAAAGAATTTATGAAATAACTGGTATTCAATTCATGCAGCTCAACACACTTTATCAGCTATATTCTCTTGTCTATGATGATTCCCCGTTAATGAAAATCGCAAATAAGTTCCTTATGATCCCAGATCTTATCAATTACTGGCTGACAGGACGTGCTGTATCTGAATTTACAGAAGCAACAACCTCCCAAATCTTTGACACCCGGCAAGGTCAATGGTCAGGGGAGATCATCCAGGCGATGGGCTTCCCACAACATATCTTCCCTGAAATCATCGAACCCGGGACAATTATCGGACCAATGCGAGCCAGTCTAACAAAGGAATTGGGTTGCGATCTGATGGTGGTTGCCCCTCCCACGCATGACACTGCATCCGCCGTAGCCGCTATACCTGCAGAAACAGATGATTTCATCTGGATCAGCTCTGGAACCTGGTCCATCATAGGCACCAATATGACAGAACCGGTGATCAATGCACAAAGCTATGCATCTAACTTCACCAACGAGGGCGGCGTTGCAGGAAATTTCCGGTTTTCAAAAAATGTCACCGGGTTATGGCTTGTGCAGCAGTGCCGCAGCCAATGGCAAAAAGAAGGGAAAGACTTTACCTACACAGAGCTCACAGCCCTGGCAAAAGACGCGCCTCATCTGAAAACGATTATCGATCCAGATTATAGTGAGTTCTTACACATGGGCAGCATGATTGAAAAAATTATTCAGTATTGTCACCTTACAGTGCAGCCAGTCCCTGAAAACGAAGGTGAAATGATCCGTGCGGTGCTTCAGGGGCTGGCACTGCGGTACCGATATGTAATTGAACAGCTTGAAGAGCTCTCTGGCAAAAAGACCAAAACGATTCATATTGTTGGTGGGGGGACAAAAAACAAGCTGTTGAACCAGTTTACTGCTGATGCGCTGGGACGTAAAGTGATCACCGGTCCCATTGAAGCAACTGCAACAGGCAATATCATCGTTCAGGCTATCGCTATGGGTGATATCCATAACTGGCAGGAAGGGGTATCCATTATCAAGAATTCATTTGATATCCAAACATATTTGCCGGGTGATCGATCGGATTGGGAAATCGCTTATGAACGCTTTAAGAAAAACCTCAATAAGATTACGCTGGCATTTTGAGTACCTTAATGGCTGTAAAGAAAGCGAAAGGGTAGAATTTATATTTCTAATAGTACGCCAAGAAAGCAGGTCAATCTCGCTTGCTTATCCCGTAATTTTGCAAGCTTGAAGATAACCTCATTCCAAATATGGCGTTAGTTTATCCAGCTTCCATCCATTATTAGGATATTGGCGGTACTCTTCAGATCCTCCCCCCAAGAAACACCCAATCACCCAGCCCAATTTGAACTTTACACTAAAGCGGCTATAATTCCCAGGTCATGAAATTATTACTTAGATTTGCAAAGAAATATGCCTGGGCACTAGCAATCACCATATTGAGCATGCTCGTATTGGTCGGCGCGCAGCTGTTGATCCCATGGCTGGTCCGCACATTGATCACACTGGTCACAGAACAACAATTATCCCCTGAGACAATGAATACCGTCAGTCGATTAACCTTGATCGCACTGGCCACATTCATTGCCAGGAGTATCGTTCAATTCCTTAGGATCTGCTCCGCATTTGTTTATAATGGCATAATGGTATTGGCATTTTGATCGAGCGTGATGAACGCGATTTGACCTCGAGTTAATTCGACTAGGTGGTTCTGGAAAGATTCAAGATGATCCTCCCCCACGCGCACAGTTAATGTTATATCTGCACCAAATGCCTTGTCCTTAACCTTCGCAAGATGGTTGTTGATGATCATTTGCGTTTGCTCAAAAAGATTGTACGGAATAACAAACATTAATGTTATAGTAGGGATTTTCCTTGCTCGCGGCAAAGCTTCCAGAAGGAACCGCACGCTGTCGCTATAAGCCCGCACCAATCCACCAGTTCCCAGCTTCGTCCCGCCAAAATAACGTGTGATCACCACAACGATATCTCCCAAACCGCTGCCTTTCAAAACGGCGAGGGCTGGACGTCCCGCAGTGCCCTTTGGTTCGCCATCATCTGAACAATGTTCAATCGTTGTGCTGCCGTGACCGATCAAATATAAAGGGACATGATGTGTGGCATCCGGATATTTATTCTTGATTGACCTGATGAACGCCTTAGCTTCTTTCACACTGAAAGCAGGGGCTGCACTGGTGATGAAACGGGAGCTGCGTTCTGTGAATTCAGTTTCAATGTGCCTGGCAGGGATGATTTTTGCATCAGACATAACAACTTACCTTTTAGAATTGTCGATGAGAATTCATTTTACCCCATTGACTAATCAACATAGGCTCAATTGTTATTTGCCCACCATTTAAGAACCATCAACAATATGGGGTGGCTGATTAAGATCAAAAACAGCTCCAAAATTCTGAGCTGTTTCTCTATCTCCTCGAGGAGCCAGGGCACTTCGTTCGAACCCCGGTTTTAGCTCCTGTACCCTTATCGGGTACATGTGCCCGCAAGGGTATTGAAAGGGCTGCGTCCTGCTCCCCTAGACGATGGGGGCGCTCAGGATAACAGCCCCTACTACAGTAGCGAGGGCTACAATCTCTATTTCGGTTGTTTCTATTCTCCTTTTCTTCGAAGAATACTGCCCTTTTTATAATCCTATTTTTCTTTTATGTCAATAGAATGTTGATTAACATGATAACCAACAAGCGCAAGAAAAGCCAGCCCCGCTGATAGGTGGAGATTGAGATAATCTCCCTTAATCTCCGGACATTTCCCCGTTATAATTACTCCACAACCTTGCAAAGGGAGAATCTATGTCATTCAACACCAAACTAATCAACCTCTTAAAAACAAACCCCAATTTAGTTGACGATAACGGCGAGTTGCTGATAGTTGCTGTCCAAGATAGGGCATGGAAAATTGACCACGACCTTATCAAGCTCCTCTTATCCGATGAAGAAATCAAAGCCAAGTTCTTTGATGAAATCGAAGGGCATTGGATTTTCAATATCAACACCTTTCTCGAGTACATCACGGAAAAAAATTTCTTAGACAACTCCTATTCCCGTTTTCGCAACCGCATTGGGCTAACAATAGACGGGAAATATCTAAAAGAACGTGGCGAGGTCTCATTGGTTTGGCGATATAAAGATTGTGTCCTTGAAGGTGGGCAAACCAAAGAAGAGGAAAAGCGCAAGGAAATTTTCTTTAATAAGATTTTAGCGCAGGATGAAATCAACCGCATGTTTGACCCTAAAGTCCTCACCAACTTCACCCGCTTTACAACGACCGGCAAACAACCCGTAAAAGAGATAAAGCGTGATGAAAATGGACTCGTCCGGGAGAATTTATTAATTAGAGGAAATAATTTGCTTGCATTACATTCTATCAAACAACAATTTCATGGTCGAGTTAAATTAATATACATTGACCCCCCTTATAACACTGGTAATGATACGTTTCGATACAATGATAATTTCAATCATTCTACTTGGTTAACATTTATGAAAAATAGGTTAGAAGTTGCTAAGGAATTATTAAGTAGAGATGGCTCAATCATCATTCAAATAGATAATAACGAACAAGCATATCTCAAAGTATTATGTGATGAAATTTTTAATCGAGAGAATTTTGTTAATCAAATTGCTTGGTTGCGAAGTTCAAGTGGTAAAACAATCTCAAGGAATTTACCTAACGACGTTGATTATTTACTTTGGTATTCATGTTCTCCTGATTATATGTTTAATCCTGTTTATAAACCGTTGTCGGAATCTACTAAAAAAATGTATAACAAAAATGATAATGATGGAAGAGGAGATTACAGGCTTTATCCTCTTCAGAAAACAGGTGGTCCCGGACCTGAAACAACATATGATTATGTGGATAACAATGGAAATGTATGGGAATGTCCTGTGAAAGGCTGGAGAATGAAGCAAGAAAAACTTAAAGCACTTGAGAATGACAATCGCCTATATATATCCGATACTACGATTGCTGAAAAAGCATATTGGGATGAAAGAGAACATGAAGGTCGTTTAGCAAACAACTTATGGGATGATATTTACAATTTACAAGGTAGTAATAAAGAATTACTAGACTTTAGTGGACAAAAGCCTGAAAAACTTTTATCTCGAATAATTAAGATGACAACCCAAAAAGGTGATATTGTTTGTGATTTTCAACTTGGTACTGGTACAACCTGCTCTGTAGCTCATAAAATGAATAGGCAATATATTGGTGTTGAGCAACTTTATTATCCAAATGCAGATTTTTTAAATAGATTAAATAATGTTATTAATGGGGACAACTCTGGAATCTCAAAATCAGTTAATTGGATTGGTGGTGGTGACTTCCTTTATTGTGAATTGCTGAAATACAACCAACTTTTTATTGAACGCATTCAAGATGCAGAAAATAGTGAACAACTCCTTCAAATCTGGCATGGAATGGCAGAAAACTCATTCCTCAACTGGTATGTCAACCCCGAAATGCCCCAAGAAGCAGTTAAGGACTTTATCGCCATCGGTCAAGAAGAAAACGGGTTGGAAAAACAAAAGAAATTGCTGGCAGAATTACTCGATAAAAACCAGCTCTACGTCAACCTCTCAGAAATCAATGATGAACAATTCAATGTGAGTGATGAAGACAAAGACCTCAACAAAGCCTTCTATGGGGAAATCTAAATGCCTGAAAAACAATTTCTCTACCAATCCTTAAATGCTTTTTCTCAATTTGGCGGGTTAGATAAAGATATCCCCGATTCAATCACCCTCAACCTCAGCCCGCAGTTTCAACTGCGTCATTATCAAATTGAAGCCTTTGCCCGATTCCTTCATTGTTTTACGAACGACTTCCCCGAGAAATCCTATCCTCTCCATTTTCTCTACAACATGGCAACGGGCAGTGGAAAAACCCTCATCATGGCGGGGCTGATTCTCTATCTCTATCAGCAGGATTACCGCAACTTCCTCTTCTTCGTCAATTCCACCAACATTATCGAAAAAACCAAGGATAACTTCCTCAAACCTTCCGCAACCAAATACCTTTTCAATCAGGATATCACTATTGATAATCGCCGGGTGAATGTTTCCTCAGTCAATAATTTCGAAGGCGTCAATCCCAACAAAATCAATATTTGTTTCACAACTATCCAGAAGCTCCATTCTGACCTCACCACCCTCAAGGAAAACGCACTCACTTTTGAGGATTTTCGCAAGCACAAAATAATACTGATAGCCGATGAAGCGCATCACATGAATGTCAGTACGAAATCTCAATCTGGTAGGGAATTATTTGAAAGTTGGGAAAATACAGTTCAGAATATCTTCGAGCAAAACCGGGAAAACATTCTCCTTGAATTCACTGCGACGCATGATTATTCTTCGCCGGCGATGGTGGAAAAATACCGGGATAAGGTCATCTTTCGCTATGACTTGCAGGAATTTCGAAATGACAAGTTCTCCAAAGATATCACCCTTGTTTATTCTGATTTTGGTTTGGATGAACGCATCCTCCAAGCCCTGATTCTCAGCCAGTATAAACAGGAAGTCGCTTCAAAATATCGCATCAACCTGAAGCCTGTTATTCTATTAAAAGCCCAAAGGACAATTGCTCAATCCCTTGAAAATGAAGAGAATTTTTATAGATTAATCGAAAACCTTTCCAGCCGGCAGATTGCTAGGGTTCGTCAATCCAATATACCCATCGTCCAGCAGGCATTTCAATTCTTTGCCGATAATGACATCAACGATGAACAGCTTGTTGAAAGGTTAAAACGTGAATTTCGTCAGGAATTTTGTATTTCTGTCAATCGGGAATCAGAGAAGAAAGAATATCAAATCCTTGTTAACACCCTGGAAGATAAAAATAACCGCATTCGAGCGATTTTTACAGTCCAAAAATTGAATGAAGGTTGGGATGTTCTAAACCTCTTTGATATTGTCAGATGTTATGAACCCCGCGATACTGGTAGGGCGAAAATCGGTAAAACCACTATGTCAGAAGCCCAGTTAATTGGCAGGGGGGCACGTTATTTCCCGTTTATTTTGCCCGAACAAAAAGACCGCTTCCGCCGGAAGTTCGATAATGACCTCAACCATGAGTTGCGGGTGATTGAAGAACTGCATTATCACAGCATCAACGATAATCGCTATATATCTGAAATCAGGCGCGCCCTTATCAAAGAGGGCATGTTGGATGACCACGAAGTAACAAAGGAAATCAAGCTCAAAGATTCCTTCAAGAAAACCCGTTTATATAAATATGGGCTAATCTACAAAAATAGGCAGGTGAAGAAAGACTATCATCATGTTTTCTCATTTGATGATTTAGGGGTGACAAAAAAGAATTTTATTTATAAGATTGCCACAGGGCGTGGTGGCACAAGAAGGGCACTCTCTGGCAAACAACAAGCATCGATTGTCTCAGAGGAAACAAGGTTGGATGTTCCCCTCAAAGACATCGAGCGCAACATTATCCAATCTGCCATTGCCCGCAATCCTTTCTACACCTTTCACTCCCTCACACGCTATTTCCCAAACATAAAATCTATCAATCAATTCGTCGATTCTGAAGAATATCTTGGTGGATTGGAAATCACTTTTCAAGGAAATATCTACCATCTTAAAGAAAACAAGGTTGAAAAGCTCCATGCCATGCTGAATCTATTGGGTGAAATAGAAACGCAAATTCGCTCTCTAAGTTCAGAAGAATTAGAAGGGTCAAGAAATTTCATCCCCTCCCGCATTCATGACATTTTCAAAGATAAACCACTAAAGCTACTCCAGGATAGTGAACGCCTAACGGAAGAAGAACAAATAAATTATTTTGTATCCTCCAAGGACTGGTTTGCTTTTGATTCACTCTATGGAACAAGTGAAGAAAGAGCCTTTGTTCGTATGCTGGATAGGCAGATTGATAAATTGCAATCCCAATATGATGATATCTACCTGGTCCGGAATGAAGGGCACTTCTCCATCTATAATTTCTCTGATGGAAAAACCTTCCAACCCGATTTTGTCTTATTCCTAAAAGAGAAAAATGGTCAATCGCTAACTTACCAGCTTTTCATTGAACCCAAAGGCGCACACCTCACCGAGCATGACCGTTGGAAAGAACAATTCTTGCAGGAAATCAAAGAAGAGTTTGTGGATAAGATTCTTACTTTCCATGGCGAATCAAAATACCGCCTGATTGGAATTCCCTTCTACAACAACGAAGACGAAAACGCCTTTCGGGAAACACTCGATTCAGCATTGTTAGATTAGAAAACCAAAACTGCCACTCATTAGAAGCCCTCTTTAAGCCCCTAAGCGCGCTTTCTTTGTCTTAAGCACTTTTGGTCCATATCCGCCTAAAAATTCCTTAAAATGGTCCCGGAAAGAATTCTGACAACATTGATCCTACTTAGAATTCCCCTCAATTCCTCATATTGGTTTCAGAAATCGCGAACCATCCCACTCCATTTGTCACAACCACTCCGGCATCATTGTCCTACTCGTCGTTGGCTACTCCGCCTCGCCTGCGCTCGGACGCAAGGCAGAGCGGTGTGTCTAAGTCCTCTTGGGGGGTGGGACTTTTCAGCGGGGCTCGTGGTGTCGCTCTTAAAACAACTCAATAGTTTTGAGTCGTTTTCATGCCCCTACGGGGAGCCAGGGCACTTCGTTCGAACCCCGATTTTAGCACCTGTCCCCTTCCCTGGGACATGTGCCCTCAAGGGTAGTGAAAGGGCTCTTTAAGAAAAAAACGACTCTGTACTTTGAGAGTCGTTTCTGTGCCCCCACGGGGATTCGAACCCCGGTTTTAGCCTTGAAAGGGCTGCGTCCTGGTCCCCTAGACGATGGGGGCAAAATTTAAGCGAATGAAATTTTACCATTCATTCAGGGGATGGTCAAGAATGAATGAGAAATACTAGTAGATTTTTGCACCAACTCTCAAGCAAAACTTTTTACTCTTCAACGGGTTCGAGAACTTCAGGCCGATCATTTTCAGGTGAATTGACCGCACGTGAAACAGCAAAACATTTCATTTTTTCAGCTGGATAGGGAATAAGAAGGCCCTTTAAGGTTGACTGGTCTGTAGCTTCAAGCCAGGTCCACCGAGCCTCTTTATCAAGCATGACCGGCATGCGGTTGTGATATTTTGAAACCAGCTCGTTTGGCGGACAGGTTAAGATGGTGCAGGTATGCAGTTCACCCCCATCTTTAGACTGCCAATGTTCATACAGCCCGGCAAAAGTAAAGGGATGGTCATTCTCAAGTTTGAACAAATACGGGGTCTTGGGGGAACCCTTTGTTCCTGAATGCCATTCAAAGAACCCATCCGCAAGGATCAAACAGCGACGATATTTAAATGCAGCTCTGAAAGACGGCTTTTCATGGGCTGTCTCTGAACGAGCATTGATCATTCGATAACCAATTTTTGGATCATCCGCCCAAAAAGGCACCAATCCCCAGCGATAAAGCTCTACAGCTCGAGATTTCGGTTCTTTGACGATCGGAACTGGTTGAGAGGGTGCAATATTAAAACGAGGTTGAACAATGTGTACAAATGGCCCTAATTCCAATAACTCCTGAAGTTCTCCAGGGTCAAGCGTTAAGGTAAATCGACCGCACATAAATCTTCCCTTCCTTAAAATACCTGACTTTATGTTCAGAATTCTATCATAGAAGCCTCGGATAAGATTTATGCCTCGAACAATCCCTTACAAGACCAAAGAGAAAATCAGCCATCCACCCAGGATTAAGAAGACTCCCCCCATCGCCAACTTGACGACTGCAGCTTTCTTCTGGAAAAATTCCGTTAATTGCTTGGATGTCGTGCCGTAATATACCAGGATAAAGATGATCACCAGCGGAAGAATAAAGAGGAGATTGTATAAGATCAAATATAAGAAAGCTTTAAGGCGTAGTTCCGGGATGCTGCTGACAAAAATAATTGTGGGGAGATAAACCTGGCCCGTGCAGGCTAATTCCAGGAATGAAATTAATACCCCCGCTGTAAATGCACCTATGATATAGTTACGGGCGCTCCTGCCTTTGCGTATCGTGGCGTTGATCCTTTTTCGCAATGGCTCTGGCAGCTTCAACATCATATCACCTGCCTCACCCTTGCGTGCTTTTTGATAGTCAAGGAAACTGAGCACGGCTAATGTCAAGCAAAGCAACCCAGTAAGTGCATAGACAACCTTGGCAATCGTGTCCAATGTGGAACCCACCATCTCAAGGATCTGATATAAACCTAAACCCACCGCCAGATAAGCTAAAAAGACACCCAAAGTGAAACTACCGCCAACCAGAAGAACTTCTTTGCCTTTTCTACCACTCAAGGTTAGATATGATACGAAGAAGATCAAAGTTGCGAAAGCACATGGATTGATACCATCCACCAGACCTGCGGCAACAATGGCTAACCAACCCATATTCTTAAAGCGCTCGATGATATTTTGCTGTCCCGTTTCGGGATCATAAGACAACCAAACAGCTTTAGCCCCTGTTTCTTGATATTCTTCCAGGATTGGGATGATATTCTCAGGGATAATTTCCTCTCCAAATAAGAATTGATCTCCGATGAACAAAGCTGGAGATTGAAAAGTGATATCCGGGTCAATTCGTTCGGTCATCCAGGCTGTCAGGTCTGCATGATCATAAATATTGAAATCAACCACTTGTATCTGGGGATATTGAGAACGAAGATATGTCAGGTCCGCTTCTACACGGCTGCATTCTTTACACCCTGTTTGGTAAAAATATGCTAAGAAAATTGGGGCATCAACCACACAATTTTCATCAGTATCGCAGAGATCTTCGAGCGTCTCAACCTGGTCAGGGGTTATGCTCACCAATGTGCTCATATCCAAGCCATCGATTTCAGGAAAAGGCAGTCCGCCTTGCTCAATACCTTCGTGCACGATAACTGGGAAATCGTTTCTGATCTCTGTTTCCCCAATTAGAATCTTGTTATCAACGATCAATGTAGGAATACTTCGCTCAGCCGTGCCCACATCATAGAGGGTTTCAACCAAAAGCATCGCTTCATAATATTCTGGTTTGCTGATATTCAATAACCGAATATCAAGCACATCACCTAATTCAGTTTGCATGGGTGAGAAAACTTCTTCAATGATCGCCAAACAATGTGGACAATCGTTGGCATAGAAATATAATGCCTGCACGGCTCCCTCAACCCCAGGCTCATCTTTCTGAGGTAAAGCAGGGCCAGCAGGGGTTATCTCCTGTATGTCTTCTACTGATACACTTTTTGGGAAAGTGTCAGCCGAGACCATCAACAGCATCAATACCAAATTTATAATTATCAATAAAATCAATGCATTTGTACGTTTCATTGGGTCAATTTTCCTAATCGTATTTCGATTAACCGATCTTCATCAGTATTACCTATCAGCATTAAATTATTCCTCATTGGTCAAGACTTCGTAAAGAAGTGAACATCAGCTGGTAAATCTTTGATATCATTGGGCATCATGATCAGCAGATATTCGACTGGTTCTTTACCATGATTATCCCATCGATGCGGATGTTGTGCATTAAAGATCAAACTATCGCCAGCTTGCATAGTAAATTTCTTTTCATCAACGAAATATTCAAGAACACCTGACAGGCAGTAAATAAATTCATAACCGGAGTGATGGATTGCATCAGCGCCACTTCCATGCCCTGGAGGAAGTGTGATAACAAGCGGCTGCAATGGTTGGTCAGATAAATCCAAGCCACAATCTTCTACCCTGATCCCATCAAGCCAAATCTCTCGCCTTTGACCTGCTTGTGTGCAAATCAGTTGGCGTTCTTCTTGTATCGGTTCAAAAAAAACGAGCCACGGATAATTCTAAAGCTCTTGCCAGCTGTTCAAGGGTGTTAACACTTGGAGATGATTTTTGATTCTCAATCAGGCTGAGTGTATTAACCGCCAATCCACTTTTTTCTGCCAATGCCCTAATTGACAAACCCTTTTCTATCCTGAACTCACGCAGACGCTGCCCGACTGAAATCGGCTTGAAACCTGCAGGATCAAAAAATGATTGATTCTCTGAATATGCTCTATCATCCACAATACAATCCTTATGTGTTTCTAAATGCACAACACGCAAAATTATAGTTACAAATCATTCGTTTGTCAAATCTTCAACCAGAAAACAAGTTTATCTCATCCATTGCCAAGATTCAGTTAATTTCATAATTAATATTTGGATATCCATTGAAGCTGTTTATATTAAATGACCTTATTTATAAAATTCTCACTTCAATAAAATGCTGGTCTTTCAATAGAAACCTATTACCCTCAAAATTTCATAGAGCTGTTCTGAAGCGAATATTTCCTTGTAAATTTCGAACTTTTGTTCTATAATTAATATATGGATACCATGACAAAATTGCAGGTCCTTTCAATCAATATGGCTTTCGAAACTGCGGAAGACGTTCACATCTCACGCGATCAGAATAATTGTCATACAGGCTTGAAACAATTGAAGGAACGCTTCCCTGTCACGCAAGCACGCCTGCCAAATGGTAAAACCATTCCACTGCTTAAGAC
>JAYELT010000068.1:29697-39628 GCA_034717715.1 Chloroflexota bacterium
CTGCGGAAGACGTTCACATCTCACGCGATCAGAATAATTGTCATACAGGCTTGAAACAATTGAAGGAACGCTTCCCTGTCACGCAAGCACGCCTGCCAAATGGTAAAACCATTCCACTGCTTAAGACAATGCAGACTTCTGTTTGTGAAAGGGACTGCAATTACTGCTGTTTTCGATCGGGCAGGGACACACCCCGCGCAAGCCTTACACCCGATGAACTAGCCTCAGCTGTTGTTAAGTTGTCACAAGCAGGGATTGCTAAAGGTGTATTTCTCAGTTCTGGCATCACCGGTGGTGGTATTCGAACCCAGGATTTAATCATCGCAACGGCTGAGATATTGCGTGAACAATACCATTATCAAGACTACATTCATTTGAAGATCATGCCAGGGGCTGAAAAGGATCAAATCTTCAGAGCGATGCAGCTTGCGGATCGTGTATCTATCAATCTTGAAGGGCCTGATGAGAAAAGTCTGCACCATTTAGCACCTCACAAGGTATTTTTTCGCGAGCTTCTGGAACCTCTACGGTTGATTCAGGAAATACGGCAAACTTACTCACCCCATCTCGCCTGGAAGGAGGTGTGGCCATCCAGCTGTACACAATTTGTAGTTGGTGCAGTTGGTGAAACGGACCTTGAATTACTGAAAACAACTGAAAATTTACGCACAAAATTCAAGATCACACGGGCTTACTATTCAAGTTTTTCACCCATAATAGATACACCATTTGAGAACCTGCCCCCTTTAAATCCCTGGCGGCAGCACCGCCTTTATCAAGCCTTCTACCTCCTCAGGGATTATCACTTTGATTTTAATGATCTTCAATTTGCATCATCAGGTAATTTGACATTGAAAAAAGATCCCAAATTAACTTGGGCGGAGAAACACCTTCTTGAGCAGCCAACCGAAATCAATCAAGCAGATTTTCGTCAGCTATTAAGAATTCCCGGAATCGGACCGATCACAGCACGAAGAATATGCAGCACACGCTCGTATGGTAAGATTCGAGATATCAGCGCCCTCCGGAAATTGGGTATTCGCACCTCCCAGGCTGCAAAATTCATCCTATTGGATGGCCACGCACCCGCGTTCCAACCAGGACTGTTTTCGTGAAATCCAAGAAGTTAAAAATCAAGCACTTTATCTCTGAATCCATTTCTGTCCTATTTTCTACACCACCGAATTTTATTAAGAAGCCAACCTGCCCGGATTCCTTCAACTGGCAAGGAAGATCATACAATGTGGTCAAGTGTCTTTCAGAATGGACAGATTTCACCCGTCGCGGGCGGATGTCGAATAATATGCAGCCGCAGCATGCAGAGGTTGCCAGCCAACGCGGCTCTTGGGGCGTTGGCAAATTCTACTTTGACGTCCTGACACAAGATAAACAAACTTTTCGACTTTATTATGACCGTGCACCGAAAAATGCTTATGATCGTGAGGGGAAATGGATTTTGCTGGCTGAACTCTCAGATGAAAATGAATAGATCGGGATGTTGATCAAGGACAAATTAAAGTACTTGGTTGGATGAATGCTTCGATAAATTAATTGAACCCCCGTTATTATTCCAAAATTTATATCCTTTAGTTTGGAGCAATGGTGTTTTCTAAACGATATCCACCTTTGTCAATTGGATATCGCACTCTGAAAAGACTCGGTAGAGATATTTCTTTTTCTTCTCATCCAAACCTTTAATGACCCACCGCAACGTGAAAGACCCATCCGAGTATGTGTTATTCACTGTCCTGAGGATATTCCCACCAACTTGCGAGACCAATCCAGCCAGATAAGCCAGAACACCCGGTTTATTCGTATTACTCGGGCCGATGATATTAAGTGATGTCCAGCCCAAGACCTCCGGTAAAATGCCAGCCGCATCAAGCGCATCTTTCGCATCACACAGTAGAATAGCGCCCCCTCCCAAGGCTGAGTAAAAATCATCCAAACTAGCTGCCGCAAGTGAACTGAGAAAATTTTCGAATTTTTCTCTCTCTTGGATCTGCACATCCTCCAGTTCCATGATCCCTCTTGGTGATAGTAATGGTTTAATCTGTTTTCGCCCTTCTTCAGCCGTCTGCTTCAAGGCAACTGTCACTAAAACAGATCGTAATAATCTCGCTGTTGTCAGGTTGCAGAACGCTAACCATTCAACTGAGGGCACCATGCGTTCGCCATAAGTGATCACCCGGACCATATCACCGGGGAAAATTGGGTTACTCAGGTTCCGCGTCACACCATTCACCTCGACACGGTTGATCTTATCCAAAAGAAAATCCTGGATTGCGGCTACGGCATCCAAAACGGTTGATCCATCCGGTAAGAAACGCGTGCCGCCGGTCGGTGTGAAAATCTGGATTGGTTTATACTGCGTGATTGCACTGCCATGATTCAATGCATATACCACGCCCCATAAATTCTCGCCTTCCATCTCTTTTGTAGCAATGGCGATTTCCACAGCACCCATATTCGGGAACCAGGCGGTCACCTGCAATGCCTGATACCCATGTTGTGGGCTGGCGATATAATCATCAAATCGTCCCTGGTCCAGGTTGCGATGGAATAACTGGTTCACTCGCGATAATAAACGGTAGCAATCAGCGACCTTGGAGTCATTGACGAGCATTCGAAAACTGACAATATCATTAACTGCTGAAAAATCATCCAAAGATGTCCGTCGATCACGTGCCATCCTGCGTAATTTTTGCCAGGCTTGCCAGTAACCATTAACGATGATGCGAACTGTCCCAGAAATACCCGCATCATCCATTAAATCACTCAATTGGCGCAGCATGTCATTAATGAAATGCAATTCCAGACGGGAATCGCGGTCAATTTCTCCCTTTACAAATTGATACACTTCTGGTTCTGCAAAAGGAAAAGCCATATCTTCTAACCATCTCCGCCAGCGATAACAATTTAAGATTCCCGCCAGCTTGCCATATGCACGAATAGCTTCTTTCGCTTTCTGGCGTTGTTTTTGGGAAGACATATGTTCCAACGTCATGATATTATGGCTTTTATCTGCCAATTTGATAAGAAAAACCCCCGGGTCGCGAAATCTTGCGATCTTCCGGAGGGTTTCGAGTTCACGGGAACGACCATCTCGTGGATTGCTCATCTTTGTGACACCGTCAACAAGATAAGCAATGTGTTTTCCCAGGATACCTGGGAAATGCTGCTGGATCTGTTCAAGGCTTTCACCTTGATCCTCAACAGCATCATGCAGCAGCGCGGCAATGGTCCAGGCTTCATTTTTTAACAGGCGATCAATAAAATCCGCAATCCAGACACAATGGGTTTCGAAATAAGGTTCGCCGCTGAGCCTGAGCTGTCCTTTATGGAGTTTCTTGCCAAGATCATATGCCCTGGCAATTTCGGGCGTACGTGGTTCGAAATGCTCCGACATGCTGAATTCATCCGCAATTTTCGGACGAATTTCACGTACGAACTCAACTTCAACCATAGAACAGGTCCTTATACTGTGACACGGTTATGTATACCTAATCGAGAAACTGCTAAGTTTTTCTAACCAGATACCGTGTATCTGGTATTTTTCGGCGTTTTACACACTGATCTGAAGGGCATTTGCGTGATGACAGATCAATATATAGAGCCAATTATAATCGTTTTTTGGGGTTTAATGCAAATTTCTGACCTTTCTAGCCAATAACAACGTCAGTTGATCACGATCAAATCATCGCTTTATACCTTGTAATAGAACAAATTTTCTATTATAATAAGTGTATGAGATTGATCAAACAACTCTGGCATTGGATCAACCCAGCGGACCGCACCCAGCTGCTGGTCCTGGAACTGGATTCTGCCAACGCCGAATACCTGGCGCAGCTCGCTGCCAACACACATACCTCCCACTCAGAGGTCGCCCAGGATTTGCTAAAAACAGCCCTGGTGGATCGACAGGTTGCAGAGACACACCTGGCGCGCTGGCGCGCATTGACACCCCGGCAGCAGCAGGTCGCCGCGCTGGCGTGCCTGAACTTCACTAACCGACAAATTGCTGCCCGGCTGGGAATCTCACCCCAAACAGTCAAAGCCCATATACGCAACCTCCTGCATCGCTTTGATCTGCACAGCAAGGCTGAACTGCGTCAGGCCCTGGCAGACTGGGATTTCAGTGAGTGGATCTGATATTAACCCGGCTGGTTAACCCCAATTTCACCCTTATTTAACCCCGATTCACGATATCGAACATATGTTCTATGCTATAAGATTCGGGTATGAACCAGCAAATCACAACCTTTCCAGTCCCCAAAACGGGCAAAATATCGTTGGTTGTCGCGCCCAGAGCAATCGTACCAAGCTTGATGTCGATGTTAGCTGCCCTGGCGCTGCGCGGCCGTGTGATCGTCGTTGACGGCGGCAACTGCTTCGACGGCTATGCCCTGGCACGTGCCCTGCGGCGACACACCCATCAGGTCCGGGCTGCGCTCAAACAGGTCTGGCTCTCGAGGGCTTTCACCTGCTACCAAATGGTCGCCATGCTGGCTGAACTCCCCATAGATGGCACCCCTGTCATCGTGCTGGACATGCTTTCAACTTTTCTGGATGAGAATGTCAACTTTGCCAAACGCCAGCGCTTGCTGGAAAGCAGCCTGAATCTGCTCAGGCGCATCAGTGCGGAAGCACCGGTTGCCATCTGGGGTCGAGTCCGCTCAATGCCCAGTGGAGAATATCAGCAGCTGCTCACCCCCCTCCTGGAAGCAGCCCACGACATTTGGGAACTTGAGACGCCCGAAATACCAATACACCAATTGGCGCTGTTCTAACCCATCCAACCTCACCGACAAGACCCAAGGAGAACACCATGGGACGTACACTCCCCTCCGCAACGCAACTGATGTTAAAAGAAGAAGCCGCTTTGGTGCGTTTCCGTCGCGCCCTGCGCCGGGGTGACCAGCTTGTCTTTGACGATCTATTCACAGCGGCTCAAAAGCACATCTCTGCAACCGCTTACGCCGCGCATGCCCTGCCCTTCGAAACGTTCCTGATGGCCATGCTTCTTGAGGAGCACAAAGAAGTCATGCGACTGCGAAGAATCGTTGATATCCTTCAGGAGATGCATGCGTGAGTTCACCGGCTGGCTGCTCGACTTGTTCGAAGACCCGCGCGAAGGCCTGGTGCTCTATTTTATTGATCAGGACGGCACGCGCCACCGCCTGAGCCGACCCTTTCCAATCACCTTCTACGCCCTGGGCAATGATGAGGAGCTGCGCACCCTCTGGCGTCACCTCAGCGACCGCCCCAAGGAGATCACGCTCAACCGCGACCAACGCATGGATATCTTTAAGCGCCAGGTGGTAACCGTCCTGGGAATTACCATTCAGAACCCCTACGAAGCCCAAAAAATCTTCCACCAGGTTGCCTCCCGCTTTCCAAACCTGGAATATGCCAATGCAGACCTTCAAATCTCATTACGGTTTGCAGCCGAGACTGGTGCATTCCCCCTGGCATACTGCAAGGTTCTGGCGGACGATTCCCAGCAGCTCAAAGAGATTAAAGTGCTTGAGGGTGCCTGGACGTTGAAGACGATCCCAATCCCCCTGCGCATCATGTCGCTGGCGCCGGATGTCGCCCCCCATCATGCCCATCCACACTACTTAAAAATCGAGGTCGATGGTGACGCTTACCATTTTGACTTGCGGACGTGGCGGCCGCTTTTGATCAACTTGCGCGCCCTGATCCAGCGCCATGATCCAGACCTGCTGCTTACCGATTGGGGTGACACCTGGCTTCTGCCCCTGCTGCTCAAGCAATCAGAGGAATATAATATCCCCCTGGGGCTGAATCGTGAAGCCGGTCGCGGCGTCAGTTGGCATGAGGAGCGTACCTATTTCTCCTACGGACAGATTGTTTATAGAGGACAGCAGATCCACCTTTTCGGACGCTGCCATATCGACCGCCAAAACGCCGTACTGTGGAAAGATTACGAATTGGATGGCACCATCGAGGTCAGCAGGATCACCGCCCTGCCCTTGCAAACATCTTCTCGCGTTTCACCGGGCACAGGCATCTCATCGATAGAGATGCTGACCGCCCTGCGTGAGGGCATCCTGGTACCCTGGCAAAAGCAGCAAGCGGAGATGCTCAAACCCGCCATGGATCTATTCGCGGCTGATCAAGGCGGCTTGGTTTACCAACCCAAGATTGGCGTACATCAGAACGTGGCCGAGATCGATTTCGTCTCGCTATACCCCGCCATCATGGTCTACTTTAACATTTCACCTGAAACGATCCTCCCCAATCCAAATGAGGGTAATATCGTTCCCGCCCTGGGTTTGGCAATTGATACCAGCCAGGAGGGGTTGATCCCCAAAGCGCTGCGCCCTTTGCTGGAGAAACGCATCAAAATGAAAAAGCACCTTGCCAGCACACCCTCCTGGGATCCTTTCCGCAGAAATTATAAGCGGCGTGCTTCGGCGTTGAAGTGGCTGCTGGTGACCTGTTTTGGATATCTTGGATACAAAAATGCCCGTTTTGGACGGATTGAAGCGCATCAAGCGGTCACCGCTTACGGTCGGGAAGCACTCCTGCGCGCCAAAGAAACGGCGGAGGATTTGGGCTTTGAAGTCATTCAACTCTACGTGGATGGTTTGTGGGTGCAGCACCCCGATAAAACACATCCCGAGGATATTGAACCCCTGCTGTTGGAGATCCAGGAACGCACCGGGCTGCCGATCTCACTGGATGGCATTTACCGTTGGGTGGTCTTCGTCGGATCTCGCCAAAACAAAAAGCGCCCGGTAGCCAATCGCTATTTTGGCGTTTTCCAGGATGACTCTATCAAAGTGCGTGGGATTGACGCTCGACGGCGGGACAGCCCGCCCTTTGTCTCTGAAACGCAAATGCACTTACTGAAGCTGCTTGCCAGCAAGCAAGAGCCAGAAGAAGCGCTGTCTGAAGCCGTCAACTATCTGCAGGGACAGCTCGCTGCACTGCGGCAGGGTCAAATCAGGCTGCCTGATCTTCTGGTTAAGCAGCGATTGGGCCGCAAGCTGGAAGCCTATCGAACGCCCTCCCCTGCTGCACGAGCTGTTTTGCAGCTCAAATCTGTTGGCAAGGAGATGCGCCCAGGGCAGCGTGTGCCTTTCCTTTACACCTTGGGCAAACCAGGTGTTTTCGCATGGGATTTACCGCAAAAACCTAATCCCCGCTCAGTTGATGTGGCGCGCTACCAGCGCCTGCTATTAAGAGCAGCTGGGATTGTGCTGGAATCCTGGGGGTTGGATGAGAAAAAGCTTACGGAAAGAGTGCTCTCAGGTGCCAGCCAACTGCTGCTGCCGGTCCCGCCCAAGCAGCACCCGGGACAGCACTGCGGCAATATTCCAGGCGTCATCAATCCCACGATGGATCGTACCCTCAAAGGGCAAACCCACTAAACCTGTCCCTTTCTGTAAATTCACTTCATGTTTGAGGTTAAAATGCAAAGCCAACAGGTTCTTGACATTAATGTGAGATCGCCCGAAGGGATAAGGAACGCCCCACGTTTCACATTGTTCCATGAACTGCAGCCGATCGTAGTCGCCGTAGCTTGCCCAGGTGCGTTGACGGGATTGATACTCATCCTGCAGCAGTGAGCAGGCATCTGGAAAGGTTAACCCATCCTTCAGCATCTCTGGTGTCAAGGTAGTTAGCTTTGTACAGTAATGGCTCAGGGTGGACCGCTGTGGTTTGACCAGGATCGCTCGGGGCGCTGACCGTTCGCCCGTTGCAACATCCAGCACGCACAGGCCGATTTCAATGATTTCGCTCACCTGACCGGCTGGTGGGTCACCCTCCCAACAAGTCGCTTCAAGATCGATCACGATGACCTTATCCAACATTTTCGCCATTATTCTGACACTCCATTTCCCTTAATTTTGCCTGGTCTGCACGAGTCATCCCCTGCACAACCAGTGTATACGACTCATCAATCATTAAAAATAATTCATCATCTGGAACACTGCCATCCAACGTCACTGTATTCCAATGTTTTTTATTCATGTGATAACCCGGCTGAATTGCCTTGTATTGTTTCCGCAGGATCACAGCATCAACGGGATCTGCTTTCAGGGAAATCTTGAGAGGGTTCGCCTGCCATGCCACCAGCGCAAACATCTTATTAAGCACTTTATAGACCAACGCATCTGGTCCAAAAGGCATATCACGTCTTGCACCTGGTTTACTTTCTAAATACTGACAGAGAGCATTGTAATCCACTCTGCTCATCCCTAGCTGATACCTGGTTTCAAGAATTTAATATTTTCCGTGTCCAAATCTACGACACAAAAGGAACGCGGCTCCCTTCCCATCCCTCCCAGCGCACCTGGATTTACGATACGTGTCCCTCGTATCATTTCATCCCGCTTCTCATGCGTATGCCCATGAAAGATCCATTGATAATGGTTCTGCCTCACAAGGCTGGCGACCATCCCTTTAATATGGCTGTGCGTCGCAGCGATCTGCACGCCGCCCACCTTTCCCTTAAAAACAACCCCGGCAAAATTTTCTTCGTTTAATTTCTTAAAACGTTTCACGATCGCGCCGTTCGTCACATCCATATTTCCGATGATGTAGATCACACGAAAACCTTCGAAATGGGAGACCATTTCAAGGCTGGTGAGATCACCGCAATGGATTACCGTATCAATCCCTAACCTGCGAAAGGTGCCTAAGGCTGAGATTAAATTAGAGAGATTATCATGTGTGTCAGACATAACGCCAATCTTCATTATGTTCTCTCCTTTATTAACTAGAAGTAATTCTACACGATATCTACCACAAGCCAAGTCTGAAATTGAGGGTGTTGAAAAACAAGTCATTAATTGACGAAATTCAAAAAGTATGATTCAATAATAGAAAACAACAAACATCGAGGTCAAAATGGCAAAGAAACGGTATATCAACACCCGGGACCAATCATTTTTTGGGAATTATATCTATGATCAACTGGTTCCAGCGAAGCACTTCTTACGATTGCTCAATCAAATGATAAATTGGGACCGTTTCACAGACCGCTTGATCGAGATCTATCGAGGGGGCGGAGAATATGGCCGACCGCCATTCAATCCCAGTCAAATCCTCAAAATGTGTTTATTGGCCAATTTTTACAATCTATCCAATCGGCAAGTAGAAGTTCATGTCAATGAAAACCTGCCTGCGAAATACTTCGTCGGTTTAGGGTTGGACCAAAGAGCACCAGATCATTCAACGCTGACAGTCTTCCGAAAAAGGCTCACAAAGCAAGGGAATCTAAAAATCTTTGAAGGGCTATTGGCAGAGATTGTTCAAATCGCGCTGGAATCAGGCATCCAATTTGGAAGCATCCAGGTCATTGATAGTGTTCACAGTGTGGCCAATGTCAATACCGCTAAAGATCATCAGCGAAAAAACAACGGAAAAGGGCCACATGATCCTGATGCGAAATGGGGTGTCAAAGGGAAGCAAAAGTTCAAAGATCCAAAAGGCCATGATGTGAAACAGGTGAAATATTTCTATGGCTATAAAGGACATGTGAGTATGAATGCGGAGAGTAACCTAATTACTAGCCTGGAGGTGACCTCCGGTGAAGCGTATGATGGACATCATTTTTGTTCATTAGTCGACCAAGATTTAGCAAAGCATATCCCTGCAGAAACCTATGCGGCTGATCGAGGCTATGATGATGGGAATAATCATTTCTATTTACAGTATCACCACCTTCAATCGGCTATCTGCCTTAAGGACATACGTACGAAAAAGAAGGATGCCAATAAAGAGGTTTGGTTGAAAATGATCCAAACACCAGCATATAAAGAAGGGCGCAAAGAACGCTACAAAATAGAGCGCAAATTTGGTGAAGCCAAACAAGGGCATGGCTTAGGAAGATGCCGTTACATTGGATTGCTCGGATTTGGCATCCAGGCATTCTTCACAGCGATTGTCTTGAACC
>JAYELT010000069.1:0-39096 GCA_034717715.1 Chloroflexota bacterium
TATTACAGTTGGAGTTGGTTCAGTCTGTGCACAAGCAGTGAGCATCAGGAACGAAACGAGGATAAGACTGAAAAGCAGATAATATTTTCTAACCATTTGGGGGCTCCTTTAGGGCAAATCGCTGTAAGTTCAATCATTAATTTGCTATGTTGATGGATTTTTCTCACCTTTTCAATAATTAGGCTAATTTTTCCTGATTTTGAGGATCGATACATAAACCGAATCTATTTGTGATAATCTGTAAAGGTTCGAATAAAACAAACTGAAAATTTGTGTGAATAAGGGCGAACTCTAATGTTTTTTTGCGTTGGACTTTCTGTGTAATCGGTTTTTATTCTATCATATTTCTGTTCAAAAAATTAATCTCACAATTTCGGAGTTTCATGATCACACTGCAAAATGGAAAACAATTCAATCAGGTGCGAAGGAATATGCTGGTCGAGTACCTCGTTGATACGGACGGAACGGACGATTTGCCCAGCTCCTGAACACAAATACCCGTGTGTGTACAATGTTTAGGCCTGGCAACACCTGATTCCATTATTGTAATTTCCCTTATAACCCCTTCCGCGCTATTTTTGAATACGCTCAAATTTGAAAATGTTAATAGTTTATAGTATGTTGTAATGAAGTAGGTAAAGATGAAGAGAATACCTATCTATTTCGTGATCAGAACATGGGATGGCTATGAGCTGCTTATTGGTGTTGTGGAAATCTTAAAAATACTGACGATGCCTTATCAAAATGGACCTCAAAATAATGTCGGCAGGTGACAGGCGATTGGAAGGAAGATAAGGGAGATGAGAAAAATATATAAGATCATCCTAACAGCTTTGGTCCTTGTTTTGGTTAATGCCTGCAGCACTGCTGCTGAAGAATTCGTCAATGACCCAACCCTGGCTGGAGAGGAGAATGTAATTGATATGACAAATGAAGCACATGATCAGACCTATGTAAAGCAAGAGGGGATTGATGTGATTTATCTGGCTGGGGGCTGTTTTTGGGGGTTGGAAAAGCTGATGCAATCCATCCCCGGCGTGGTGGATGTTGTGAGTGGCTATGCCAACGGTGATGCAGAACTGGTACCAAATTACGCAAAAGTTACCAGCGGCCGTACCGGATATCGTGAAACTGTGAGAGTCGAGTACGATCCGGAGGTCCTCAGCCTGGATACGATCCTTTTTGCCTATTTCCATGTGATAGATCCCATGATCGAAAATGCCCAGGGCAACGATATCGGGACGCAGTATCAGACGGGTGTGTATTATGTTGATGAAGCAAGTATGGTGACCGTAGCGCGTATCGCAGCGATCGAGAGGGAACGTCATGAGGATTTCGTGGTAGAAATTGAAGCATTGGAGCGGTTTTATGATGCTGAAGAATATCACCAGGATTATCTTGACAAGAATCCCAACGGTTACTGCCATATCTCTCGGGAGGAGATGCGTGTGAATAGTGAAATCATTGTTGACCCGGGCGATTATCAGCGCCCTTCGGAAGAGGAAATCAAAGCGATGTTGACCGACCTTCAATATCGCGTGACGCAAGAAGCTGACACTGAGAGGGCATTTTCAAATGAATATTGGGACAATCACTCAGACGGCATATATGTGGATGTGGTCACGGGGGAGCCTTTATTCTCCTCGAGGGATAAATTTGACAGCGGTACCGGATGGCCGAGTTTTACCAAACCCATTGACGAGAATACAGTCAGGTTGCTGGAGGATAGTACCTTAGGCATGCAGCGCATCGAAGTGCGCAGCAGGGCAGGCAACTCCCATTTGGGTCATGTTTTCTATGATGATCTCATTTCGCCCAAAGGTACGCGCTATTGTATCAACAGTGCTTCCTTGCGCTTTGTTCCATATGATGATATGGAATCCGAGGGTTATGGATACCTCCTGGGGTATGTGGAGTAATTCAAATTGACACAAAAAGAGCTTGATTGAGCAGCCAATTTATTTTTCCAAGCGTTCATTCTCAGTTGACTAATTTTTTGTCCTGTGTTAAAATCCTTTTTACAACAGTGGAAGATCTTGCGGGTGTAGTTCAATTGGTAGAACATCTCCTTGCCAAGGAGAAGGTTGAGAGTTCGAGCCTCTTCGCCCGCTCTTACAAATCTAGATGGCTGGTATCACAGAGCCGGATCGGTCACTGGTATCAGCTTTTATAATCCCGGCGACGTAGCCAAGTTGGTAAGGCAAGGGTCTGCAAAACCCCGAGCACGGGTTCGAGTCCCGTCGTCGCCTTTTTTATTCAATATCCCCCAAAAAATTAAAAGATCAAAAAATGATCACGGGTTCTTGCTCGAAGAGTGCTTCGCGACTCGAAGAGGGCTACGCGATCCCGTCGTCGCCTTTTTTTATTCAATACCCCCCAAAAAATTAAAAGATCAAAAAATGATCACGGGTTCTTGCTCGAAGAGTGCTTCGCGACTCAAAGAGTGCTGCGCGACTCAAAGAGGGCTTCGCATCATGTTGACCGCTTCGCTGCACCTTGTGGGCTTTTCACTCCCGTCGTCGCCTTTTTACAAAAGTTTCCCAGATATATGCGCTCCTTAATATGAGGCGTTTTGATTTTGTGATCAAATTAAGGAGGTACTTGCATTTCGGTGTGAATATCTATCTGCAAACTGCAAGACTATTCACCATTCTCAACTCACCATTCACCAATACACCATTCACAATTATTCCCTCTTGCACATTCTACAATCCAATGGTAAAGTCTTTGATACCGACCGACCGGTCGGTATGTATATGGAAAAGCATAAGGATTTCATGACTCAAACGTCGCATAAACTGAAAACTCGCAGTACGATACTTAACACTGCTTTAGATTTATTCTCCAAGAACGGTTATGAAGCCACAGGTGTGGCTGATATTTGTCAAAATGCTCATATCAGCAAGGGTGCCTTCTATTATCATTTTCCATCAAAACAGGACTTATTCCTGGTGTTGATGACCACCTGGTTGGAGGAGATGGACAAATTCTTCCAGGTGGCGGCATCGTCTGCTGAGAATGTCCCGGATGCACTTGAAAGAATGGCTGGTACGACCGGTCTGATTTTCAGCAATCTGGAAAGCGGGTTCCCAATTTTGCTGGAATTCTGGCAGCAAGCCAGCCGTCAGCCGCAGATCTGGGAACGAGCTGTAGCACCCTACAGGCATTATCTTGATTTTTTCGCCGATTTTATACAATCTGGGATTGAAGAAGGTGCATTTAAAGAGGATGTAGATCCTCAGCTAACAGCACGCATTTTGATGGCGATCGCCATGGGCTTGTTGCTGCAGGCTTCTTTTGATCCGAACGGCGCAGATTGGCAGGAGATTACCCGCTCCGGTATTAAAACTATTTTGAATGGTATACGGAGGATAAAATGAATTTGATCACAGGTGGAGCGGGTCATCTGGGAAATGTGTTGGTGCGTGAACTATTGGCGCGAGGTGAGCAGGTACGTGTGTTGATCCTGCCGGGTGAGGACACTCAATCTCTGGATGGGTTGGCTATAGAATGGGTTGAGGGCGATGTTTTAGATCGTGACTCCCTGTTTCGAGCGATGAAAGGTGTGGAAACTGTCTTTCATCTGGCGAGCTTGGTTTCGATCACTGAGGGAAAATTAAATCTATTGCAAGCAGTAAATGTTGATGGAACTCGCAATGTGATTGAAGCAGCTAAACAGGCTGGTGTGAAGCAGTTGATCTATACCAGTTCAATCCATGCGCTTGAACGTCCCCCAAAAGGCATATCGATTGATGAGTGCCTGTCCTTTGACCCTGACAACCCTGCGGGAGCTTATGACCGCACAAAAGCGCAGGCGTCTTTGTTGGTCCTGAAAGCTTCTGAAGAGGGATTGGACACACGCATCATTTGCCCGACAGGGGTTATTGGGCCCTATGATTTCCGACGTTCTGAGATGGGTGAATTGATCCTGTCATTTATGGACAATCGGGTCAACGTCCTGATCGATGGTGCCTTTGATTTTGTGGATGTCCGAGATGTGGCAAAAGGTCAAATCTTGGTCAGGGATCGAGGGAAGCCCGGAGAAACCTATATATTGGGCGGTGAGAGAATTGAACTAAAGCTTCTGCATCATCTGGTTCAGAAGGTAACTGGGAAGAAGTCCAAAGCGATCACTTTCCCCTTACCAATTGCAATGATCGTGGCACCAATGGCAGAGCTGTATTATAAGATCACCAAGACCAAACCTCGTTTCACACGATATTCAATTGAAACAGTCACCAGCAATTCGGATATCAGCTCAGAAAAAGCAAAAGAAGAGTTGGGCTATCGACCCAGAAAACTGGCAAGAAGTATCTCAGATACAGTACGCTGGTGGGTAAAAAACCTGAAATTGACAAAGCGTTCCCTGCGCCTTTAATTCAGCAGCGAAGATTAAAGAAGGATATGACGAGATGCAGTAAAGGCGTCTCGTCATTTTTTGCATGGAACAAGCATGGGGATCAAGCAATTTCATTTCAAATATAAGCGGCACTATTTTTCAGCTGCAGGATCAACTTGGCACTTTGGACAGAAATGTGTCCCCCGCTGACCAACGGCGATCTTCACAATTTTTGCCCCACAAACTGGACAAAATTCACCCTCTCGTTGATAAACAGTGAAGTGATTCTGAAATTCTCCGCCCTGGTAGATCCAATCCAAGCTGGCACCGAATCGTTGAATACCTTCTTTGAGTGTGCGCTGGATGGCATTGTGCAGCCTCCTTGCTTCATTTTTCGAAAGTGAATCTGATTTGCGTAAGGGGTGGATTTTTGCATGGAACAAGGATTCGTCTGTGTAGATATTTCCCAATCCTGCTATGAACCGTTGATCCATAAGAAGGGGTTTGATTTGACGATTGGCAGCATGCAGCTTTTCGTATAGATATTCAGAAGTGAACTGACTGGACAAGGGTTCCGGCCCTAAGCTGTTAAAAACAGATTGTGCATCTTCAACGAACCACATACGCCCAAACTTACGGACGTTGTTGAAGGTCAGCCGCCAGATGGATTCAAAGTTCAGGATCACACGATCATAAGGGTCAGGCGGGATAGGATTGCCCCTGGGGTCAAGTCGTATTTCCATGTGCATATCACCGCTCATCCGCAGGTGCCCGATCAGGTGACCTTCGGAAAGGGGAAAATGA
The DNA here is from genome assembly GCA_034717715.1 of Chloroflexota bacterium. Classification (GTDB taxonomy): domain Bacteria; phylum Chloroflexota; class Anaerolineae; order Anaerolineales; family Anaerolineaceae; genus Brevifilum. The sequence continues at coordinate 5,144 of JAYELT010000069.1, forward strand.
AGGAATTTCCCCCGTCTTCTAGCGTCCTGGATTTTTTTGCCGATTATTTTTTCCTGAAATGTTTGTGGATCCGGTTCTGCAATGATGCGATTCCAGGTGATTTCCACTGATTGGACGACATGGCTCAGTATCGAAGGTTGGTCTTGCGTGCCATCCCTGAGCCTGCGGATAATGGTTTCAACTTCTGGGAGTTCAGGCATGATCGAACCTTCACCAGGGTCTTAAGCACCAATCGAAATTGAGATTTGTCCACCCAAGTCAGGGCCAATGATCGCTTTGTCACCAGTATCCAGGATCTCAATACGCATGGTCTGGTCATATGGGGTGCGTGAGAGGAGTTTGATGCTGACACCGGGTCGCAATCCACATTTACCCAGATAGCGCAGCACTTGAGGATCTTCGTGGGGAACCCGAATAATACGACCGGTTTGACCGATTTCAAGGGAGCGCAATGTGGTTGGATTTGTCTGGGGAATATTTAAGTTTACGTCGGGAATGGGGTCACCGTGTGGGTCAAATTCAGGGAAGCCCAGGGCTGCGTCAATGCGTTTTTCCAGCAAGGGAGACATAGCGTGTTCAAGCACTTCAGCTTCCTCGTGGACTTCATCCCATGTATAGCCTAATTTTTTAACCAGAAATTCTTCAATTAAACGGTGGCGCCGTATTATTTTCAGGGCAATCCGCTGACCCTCATCAGTTAATTGCACGCCGTGATGTTTATGGTAGATCAAATAGGGCGGTTGTGTTTTTGATAACTTCTGAAGCATGTTGGTTACAGACGCGGCTGAGATATCTAAAGCCTCAGCCAGTTGGTTGGTGCTGGCTTTACCGCCTGCTGCAGAAAGTTGATAAATTTGTTTGAGGTAGTCTTGAATATTATGGCTTAATGCCTTCACCATGATCGTTCCTCATCAGAAATCCGGTTAGAAAAATTAGGTAAGACTAAATTATGATAACATATTTAATGCTTACCGTCAATGCGGATTTCGATGAGCGTCTTGAATCGGAAAAATAAGATGTGAACGGTGATGGTTTGTTTTCCTGAGTTTTGTGTTGTTAGGAAGTTTAATCTATTTCTGTGATGATATGATCAGGTGTTTGAGTTGCTGTTATCTCATCGTCACTAATTGGATTCTTTTCACCTTGATCCACATCCTTACCAATTCCAATGATTGCAGGTACGAAGAAGGAGGCAATACCCACTATGAGCGTCGAGATCCCTCCGATAATGAACCACAGTTGGTTATTGGTAGCATCTGCAACAGGCCCAGCGATGGCGAGGCCAATTGGAATTGCCAGAGTCGCACCTGCTTGCAGAAAACTGAAAACACGTCCCTGGATCTCAGGCTCTACATTGGTTTGCATGACGGAAAGCATCGGGCCGTTTACCATAGGATTCAGGAAACCAAAGATCGCCATGGCCGCCAAAGCAAGCAGATACATATTTGAGGACGCTAAGCCTATAGCCAGGACAAGGCTCCCAGAGATGGTCAGGGCAACAAGCGAAGTAATAATCTGGTTTTTAAAACCACCCCATGCACTTAAAACAAGTCCACCAATGATGACACCAACGCCAAAAGCAGAATTGATGAAGCCCAATTCATATGCACCTTTTCCGAAATGTTCTGTCACAACCAGCGGTAGGAGAGAAAAAGCTGGGTTGATCAAGAGGTTCGCCAGCATTGCCAGGAAAATGATGGCCATTAACCCAGTCCAGCTTGTGACATATTTCCAACCTTCTTTCAAGTCTTGAAAAACGGAGGTTTTTCCGATCGGTTTAGGTGAAACTTTAGTACCGTTGCGGACGGGATGGGGGATCTTAAAGAACAGCAGTGATCCGATTGCAAAAATAGCTGTGGAGACATCGATGAGTAGAATTCCCTGCATGGACATTGTTGCGATTAAAAAAGCACCCAGGGCAGGGGCGATGATAATCATGATGCCTTGAAGACTCTGGTTAGCGCCTGCAATTCGGGGAAGATGCTGCTTGGGAACCATCAACGATGTTGAAGCAGTCATGGCTGCCCATTGAAATTGTCCACAAGCTGAGCGTATAAACATTGCCAGGAAGATATGCCAGATTTGAGCATAATCGAGAAGGAACATAATAGCAACGAAAAATGTGAATAAGGCTGTGATTCCATCAAATACCGCCATAACGACTTTGCGGTTCCAACGGTCAACGAATGCACCAGCGATTGGTGCAATCACAATGGAAGGGAGAATTTGCATTAGGCTTCCAAGGGTTAGGATCGTGGCTGAGCCAGTTTTCTCGGTTAAGTACCATACAAAGGCAAATCCGACCAGGTGACTGCCAAGCATCGAAAACGCCTGGCCAAACCAGATGGTGAAAAACCTGGTTTGCCATTTTGGAGCATCAGGTTGTGCGGGTTCAGAAGTCATTGTGTGTCCTTATTGTTTTCATGATAACAAATACTCAGTAATAGCAAAGAAGATCTATCGCATCGTTGCGTCATGATATCTACTAAAAATCTTATTACCTAATCCACATCTTTTTGTGTATTGTTAGAAGGGGGTATCTCGGTATCATCGTTTTTCGATGTGTCTGGGAGCTTGAATTTTAACCAGGCAGGGATAACTGACACAAGGCTTGCCCAGGCAGTGATGATAAATGGGAGCTTGGGGGAGATGTTCTCATACAGGTAGCCGCCAATATAAGGAGCAGGAAGTGAAAACAGCCCAAGGCTCGATTGGATCAGACCAAAGCCAGTCCCGCGCAGATTCTTAGGAAGGGCTTTGCTGAGTAAGGATTGATAAGCCGGCTGCATCATCCCGACTCCTAACCCGAACAAGATCCACACAATGCTGTATCCTAAGAAGGTGTCCAGCCTGACGAAGATGATTAGCGCGAGAAACTCCAATATAAATCCGATGACAATATTGACACGTTCGCCCTTTTTATCCGCCAACCATCCGGCGGGGATATTGATCAGCATACTGGCAATACCAAAAATTGATGTTAGCCAACCAATTTGAGTTGCGTTCAATCCCCCGAATTGCTCGACGTAAAGTGGGATATAGGTAAAGGAGAGTGAAAATGAGATATCCCTAACGCCGTCTGTAAGCAGGAGCCATGTCACCAACCCACCGGAAATCATAATCGTAAACATCGCCCCAAGATTGTTTTTCAATGAATGCATGGTCAATTTGCCCGCAGCTGTTCCTTGTTCATGAGCAGCAGCCCTTTTGGCCATGAAAATTCGCAATATTGTGGCACTGGTATAAATAATTGCGGCGACTTTAAGCATGAACCTGAAGCCGTAATTATCCACCAACCAACCGCCCAAAGGAGGACCGATCACAGTGACGATCAGGAAAATTGTTTGAGTGATCCCGTAAACCCGGGCTCGATTTTCTTCTTCAGATTCCTCGGCGATGAATGCACCGAAGCTGGGACCGATCAATGAACGTGTTATGGCACCCAGGCTTTCACCTGCGAATATCCACTGCCAGGTCGGCGCGAGGATCAGGCCAACATAAGAGAGAACCCCAGCCACACTTCCCATTGCGATGCTCTTGAGCCGTCCAATGGAATCGGAAATCCATCCCCCCAGGATTTGTAAAATCAGAGGGATGATTTGATAGAGTGTGAAAAATAAGCCGATTTGGGCAGCTGACGCTCCCAATGATTTAAGATAGAGCGGAAGAAGGCCGCTATACATATTCCCAGCGATATTTGCCAATACCATTGCTAAAAGAAAGGTCAAGAGCAACTTGCTCAAAAGGGGTTGTTTTCGGTTTTCAGTATGGGTCATTGTTTGACTCAAGACCTTTCATTTAATATTGTTTCATTTATCTGGCATTATGTGATGAATTGGAGAGGCTTAGTTAGCATTGTGACATGCGCCTGGATTTTATTCCAGGCGCATGTCACCTTCAAATTATTAAAATAAATTAGCAATCACTCAAGGAAAACTTCGATGTGTTCACCATCTTCCTCATCGAAAATATCCACAATCTGGCCGAACTCACCGGAATTCAACCAGGCATTCAGGTCTTCCATATCAAGGCCTTCGATCTCAGGCGCAAACCTGGCTCCCATACGCAACCCTGAATTGATCAAGGAAACCGGCAGGCGCACGTTAACTCGGGTCTTGCCGGAATCGGAATCTGTGATGAGAACACGCAAGTAATGAGGTTTCTTACCCACAGAATACCCGCCGGCTGCAGGTGGGGCAGGGGGAGAAGGTGCTTTTAGCTCGTCAAGGGCTTCAATCAATCGCGCACCTTCAGAGGCTGAAATTTTCCCTTCCTGAATCATCATTAAGATTCGCATACGTTCTTCTGTTGAGGGCATCATTATTCTCCTTTCATAGATTCCACTTCCAGGCCTTGTAATAATTGTTGTGCCTGAAGTGGTGAGAGCTTACCTTGTTCAAGATCGTCCAGAATTCGCCGCCGGTCTTCGGGTGAGAGTGTGGGTTCTTCTTCTTTGCCAGGTTGGTAACCCAATGCTCGAATGACATCATAGAGACGGTTGCGTAGTGTAGGATAGGATAGGTTGAGTTCTTCCTCCATGCGGTTAAATCGTCCCTCACAACGCACAAAAGTAAGCACGAAGTTAACCTGGTCATCTGTTAAGTCTGCAAAGGGCCCAGAATGAGGTTGAAAATGTCCTTCAACGATGGAGTCGCAACGTGGGCAGAAAAATCGCGTTACCAGGATATCAGATTTGCAGATGGGACATTTCTCTGGTAGTTTTTGCATAAGAACCTCCTTGTGTTCCTGTAAAATGCTTAAGAATTTATGATACAATCAATCGAGTTTATGCGGGGTTTATACAAATTCTTGAGTTCACTATAAGAATGTTCAAGAATCGCTCAAGCATTTTCAACATTTTATGACACTATTCTAGCACAAAGTTTCATTTTGTCAATAGAAATATTGATAAAGTTTAGTAAATTCTTAAAACGCATTAATATAATTTAGCGATTTATTCTAAAAATAAATAATCACAGTAAGAAAATTGATGTTACAGCAAGCAAGGAATGTTTAGATGACATATTTTTCACAAGTGTTTGATTCTTTAGATTCTTATTCCATCTTGGGGATTGCCTAATGTGAGCGCAAGCAGAAGGAGGAGTTCCCATTTATTTTTAGACCAACAGAATGATAAATTTATTATATTTGTCCCCTAAATTTTATGATTTTAGGATAGCTAAGTTGTGCTAAAATACATGGTTGGTAATAACAAATCGACAATATTTATTTGGAGGAACAATAATATCATGAATAGCACATTAAAACTCAATGCGACCTGGAAGGGTGGCTATCGGACAGACGTTCAGGCTGGAAAGCATCTCATCATTATTGATCAGCCTGAAAAAGGTGGTGGCAAAGATAAGGGACCAGACCCCTTAACTGTATTTCTGTCTGCATTGGGTGGTTGCCTGGGAACCATCTCAGCGATTATTGCAAAACAAGAACGGATTAAGTTGAACGGTCTTGAAATTGAAGTTGAAGGCGATATCGATAAAGCTTTCTTGATGGGTAAGACTGAAGAAGGTCGTGCCGGTTTCACCGAAATCCGTGTTAATGTAAACATTGATGCGGATATGACTGACGAAGAAAAGCAAGCTTTCATCGAACGTGTGGATGCACGCTGCCCGATTTCCGACAACATGGGTCAAAATACAAAGCTCGCCTTTACCGTAAAATAAAAGGTGTCATCGAAATTTAAAACAGGTCGCCTGTGGTTGACCTGTTTTTTGTTTAAAAATATAATTGATCATTTTTTCGTAATATACACTTAGGATATTGGTATAATGGAAAAAAGCCGAATCATCAGGAGCATGAATGCCAAATAAAATAATTGAATGTATACCGAATTTTTCTGAAGCCCGTCGCAACGATATCGTTGCAGCCATCGTGGCAGAAATTGAATCCGTAAAGGAAGTGAAGATCCTTGATCAGCACTCTGATATTGACCACAACCGTACAGTTGTGACCATTGTGGGTTCCCCTGAAGCGGTTGAGCAGGCTGCATTTCAAGCCATCGCAAAGGCGGGTGAATTGATTGACCTTGACAATCATCAAGGAGAGCACCCTCGTATTGGCGCAACGGATGTGGTGCCTTTTGTCCCGATATCAGGTGTGGCCTTGGTCGAATGTGTGGAACTGGCTCGTCGCTTGGGGAAGCGTGTTGGTGAACAACTTAAGATCCCGGTTTATCTCTATGAGGAAGCAGCCACACGACCAGAGCGAAAGAACCTTGAAGACATTCGTCGTGGACAGTATGAAACCCTCAAAAAAGAGATTGAGGTCAATCCAGCCAGGAAACCAGATTATGGGCCATCTAAGCTGACAGGTGCAGGCGCGACTGTGATTGGCGCTCGACTGCCATTGATCGCCTTTAATGTTTATCTGACAACTGATGATGTGTCGATTGCAAATAGGATCGCAAGGGCAATCCGCTTTTCTTCGGGAGGATTACGGTTCGTGAAATCAATGGGAATGCTGGTGGAAGGACGTGCACAGGTCTCAATGAATCTAACAAATTTCCGACGTACACCTATGGCAAGAGTTGTGGAGATGATCCGTAGTGAAGCAGCCCGGTATGGCGTTCAGGTGCATCATTCTGAGCTGGTTGGGTTAGTGCCAAATAAGGCAATTCTTGATGCAGCCATATGGTACATGCAGATGGATCAATTTGAACCTGAGCAGGTGTTGGAAACGCGGTTGTTTGAAGCGAGATCCGAAGACGATGAAGAGATTTACACAGCACAAGCCTCGAACTTCCTGGAAGCCCTTGCCTCTGGGAACCCAACACCAGGTGGAGGGTCTGCCTCAGCCTATAGTGCCGCAATGGCTGCGTCCCTTTTAGCGATGGTTGGGCGGTTGACGGTAGGCAAGAAGAAGTATGCAGATGCTGAAGGGGAAATGTGGTCGTTGATTGAAGACGCCACAGAACAAAAACAAATGATGCAAGATGCAGTCTCTAAGGATGCGGACGCTTTTGAAGCTTACATGAAAGCCAGAAGGCTGCCGCGTGATAATGAACAACAAAAATCCGACCGCATTCAAGCGATCAGGGCAGCTTCTATCGATGCAGCAGAAGTTCCGCTTCATGTTGCACAGCACGCCATGCAAATTATGACATTGGCGGCCAAGGCTGCAGAACTGGGCAATGTCAATGCGATATCAGATGCAGGCACCGCTGCAGGGTTGGCAAAAGCCGCCATCCAGGGGGCAGGTTTGAACGTACGCATTAATTTGCTTGGGCTTGAAAAGGAAGCAGATCCAGCCCGGATGCTGAATGAATTACGTGGGATTGACAAACAAGCAGCAAAATTGGAGCATTCATTGCAGAGTATCCTCAAAGAACGCGGTGGGCTGGATTTATCCTAAATCCTTATGCAAAGATCACGTCTATATTTATTGGTAATCGTGGGTTTGTTTCTGTCAGGGTGCCAACCGAAAGCATCTGGAACTCAGGAGCCTAATCAAGCCATACCCACTGCCACAGAAATTAAAATTATCAATACAAAATGCGTGACAGAAACGGTTTGCCCAAGGGTGACCCTAAGCATTACTTTAAATTCACCTGAAGCGGAACCACCACAATATAACCTGATTAACTGCGATGAAACTGTTTGCCAGGTAGAGTGGACAGGGATATTAGATAGACCGATTACAGAAGGTAACCGGAACACAATTGCACTGGCATACCCATATGCCAGCACCCGGGATGGAACCCTCCCACCTCATCATGGTGTGGAGTTTCCGAATCCTTCCGGGACGCCTGTGCTGGCAGCGGCACCCGGGAATGTTGAATATGCAGGATCAGATGACCTGAAACTGTTAGGACCTTATACCGGGTTCTATGGAAATGTCGTAATCTTAAAACATGAGGGTCTCTTTGAAGAACGGGATGTGTTCACCCTGTATGCGCACCTTTCTGCCATTGATGTTGAAGTGGGTGAGACGGTGAAGTCGGGGGATAAACTCGGAGAAGTGGGAGCAAGTGGCGCAGCAGATGGATCCCATCTACATTTCGAGGTTCGGTTAGATGAAAATGCTTATGCCCAGACCATCAATCCAATTTTGTGGTTCACACCCGTTTCAATGCCGGATAATGAGCGTGCATCTATGCTGGCAGGCTCGATCGTGAAACGCAATGGTGACCTAATCTCAGAATTTGAGTTGTCACTTGAAAAATATGGATTGGACGGCTCGATTGAAGAGCGACATTACCTTAAGACCTATGTTTCTTACGACATGAATGCTCATCCAATTTTCAATGAAAATTTCGCGCTAACAGATATTCCAGCCGGGGATTATCGCCTGGCATTTGTTTATGGATCTTTGTATGAATATTTTTTTCATTTGGAACCTGGTTCGCTGGGGTATATGGTAATTCAATTGGATTAACAACATGATGATTAAATAGGTTGCTGACAATACGAGTTGTAGAATGGAGGTGAAATGTCCATAAAAGCTGATCGGTGGATTCGCCAAATGGCCTTAGAAAAGAAGATGATTGAGCCCTTTGAAGAAGGGCAAGTTCGGGAAGGGGTGATTTCCTTTGGAACATCGTCTTACGGATATGATATCCGGGTCGCGGATGAGTATAAGATATTTACAAATGTCTATTCCGCAGTCGTTGACCCAAAGCATTTTGACCCGAGTTCTATGGTCGATTTTCAGGGCGAAGTCTGCCTTATTCCACCCAACTCTTTTGCCCTGGCGCGGACAGTAGAATACTTTCGGATACCCAGAAACGTTCTAACCATCTGTGTAGGGAAGAGCACCTACGCCCGTTGCGGCATTATTGTTAATGTCACGCCTTTTGAACCGGAATGGGAAGGATACGTCACACTTGAAATTTCAAATACCACACCTTTACCCGCTAAGATCTATTCCTTTGAGGGGATCGCACAGGTGTTGTTCTTTGAGGCGGATGAAGATTGTGAAACATCCTATGCAGATAAAAAGGGTAAATATCAATATCAGCAGTCGATTGAACTTCCAAAGTTGTAAGAGGTCCTTTTGAAGAGGAAGGTCATTGTCGCATCTAAAAATCCTGTCAAAGCAAATGCTGTTTTAAGTGGATTTTGTCGTATGTTTCCAGATGAGACATTTGAAGTTGAAGGGATTTCTGTTGAATCTGGTGTGTCTGACCAACCGATGTCTGACCGGGCAACCCGGGAGGGTGCATTGACAAGGGCAGAAAATGTCAGGAAAGCAGTTCCTGATGGTGATTACTGGGTTGGTCTGGAGGGTGGTTGTGATTATCAGAATGGGGAGATGATTGCTTTTGCGTGGATCGTGATATTAACTAAGGATTTACTGGGTAGTGCTCGTACAGCGATTTTTCAGCTTCCCCCGCAAGTTCAATCACTGGTGGAATCCGGTTTGGAGTTGGGAGAAGCGGATGACCAAGTGTTTGGAGAAATCAATTCCAAACAAAATTCTGGTGCTGTTGGGTTATTGACTTGCGATGTGATCACACGAGCACGGCTTTATGAGCAAGCTGTGATTTTAGCGCTGATCCCGATTAAAAATCGACACCTTTACCAGTAAGCACCTTCCATAACCACCTGTTTTCAACTATTTAATTCTTTATTCCTGGCTTGGACGAGGTTTCTGATCAGATCTTTTGGTGGTAGTGAATCACTTGTGAATTGCAAGGTTCCTTTACTTACATCATAACCCGTCAGGTGTTTTTCGAATTGATTCAAAAGGGATGAGCTGAAACGATACAGAGCACAGTGGTTGATTGATGCTCCATCTCCGATAAAAAATTACCGTTGCAACAGAAAGCCGGTATGCCATACCTGACACATTCCACTGTATTTGGAACGATTTCACCGATTAACGAACGCAGGTTTTGCAGGGCAGATTGGTGGTTCAGGTTTAGCTCTTCCAAATAAGCATCATGGGAACCAGGTTTTTCTACCAGTAGCTTTTCCTTAGATAGTTGGAGGAAACAGAGCTTTGAGTATAGGTACAGGTATCTTTCTCAAATTTAGTCCAGATCATACTCCATGATTTGGGGAACCCCGTTCAATTGGATAATGACGTCGATCAGTTCGTAGGATTCAACACCATTTGGAGATAGTTCTACTTTGAGGATTGCGGAATAATTTGGCGGAAAGAGGAAGTTGTCAAAAACGAAATTTCCCATACTATAAACAATTAAGCCTTCCTGGTACTCATCAATACGCTGCAGTACATGTGGGTGACTGCCAATAACCAGGGAGGCACCACTGTCGATGGCCAAATGCGCAATATTTTGTTGCGTTTTTACAACCTGCTGTTTGATCTCATAGCCGTTATGAACCAATACGATGACAACATCAGCCTGTTGTTTAGCATCTTGAACCCCTTTTCGGATTTCATCTTCATCTGCCCAAGCGATACCCGGTTTATTTGCATCTGCTTTCCAAGTGTGATAATCATAGTCTGTGGAGGGAATATCAGCAAATGCAAGGAAAGCCAGGCGGAGACCATCAATTTCTATGTATATCGGGGCGTATGCCTCTGTCGCATTCAAACCTGCTCCGACAGACTGGATCTGGTTGGAAGCCAGGATATTGATCGTGTCTTCAAGCGCAAGGGGGCCATAATCAAGGACATGGTTATTCGCCAGGTTGACCAGGTCGATGCCTGCGCCGGCCAGGGATTCACCCGCTGCTATGGGAGCTCGAAACGTATAGGTTTTCTCCTCTGCAATACCACGGTTTGAGATAGAACATTCCAGATTGCCAAGGGTAATATCCGCGGAAGAGAGTGTCTCTGCCGTGAAAATAAAAGGCGCATCCGAACCATCTGATTCAATTAGATCTCCAATGGTCCTACCCAGCATGATGTCACCTACTGCCATCAGTGTCACATGTCGATCACCCAAAGGAATAGCTGTGGGTGTCAATGTGGGGTGATTGGTTGGTTCGTGGGTGGGGATAGGTGAAGGCGGAGGAGTAAGGCTTGATTTGCTGGTGGGTTCTGCGGTTTCTTTTAGAGGGGTATCCTTCTCAACATAGGAGGTTTTTGTAACAATTGGTTGGCAAGCACTAAGGTAGAATAATCCAATTAAATAAACCAATAAAAGGGGCTTTTTCATAAAGTGATGCTCATCCGTAATCGAAAAAACAGGCTTTTTCATTGATCAGGAGAGTGCTTGCGAATCATAAAGAACAGCGATGGTTGATTTTGAAATGATTGCCAAAGGTGCTAATGGGGCTATTTACTTTTTCGCCGGATCAGTAATATTATCAAGCCAAGGATAAACCCACCGAAAATCATCAGGAGAGCATCTTGTCTTTCATTCCGATCCTCTAAGAACACGAAAGCTTCCGTTGTGCCGAGAGTTGATATTGGTTCCCTGGTTGAGTCTTTTTCCCGTTGAGGGGTCTTTTTTGAAGGTACAGATTTCTTTTGTTTTGCTTCGAGCGTCAAATACGGTAAAAGGGAAGACAGCTTGATTTTGTTTATACCAGAAACCGTAACCAAATTATCTAATGTTTTATAAGGGCGTTTTTCAATGATCCTGTCAGCCAGGCTTTTCCCGATGCCTGGAACAGTGATCAATTCCTCTTGTGAACCGATATTGACATCAACCAATGTGTCTTTCATTTCTGTCATGGTATTCTCCTAAACATTTTGTTATTTGATCATATGATAAGGTTCGATATGATTATCAATAGTATAACGTGAAGTTGCCATAAATTCAATTTGCAGCTAAATTTGGATATAATGCTTAAGAATTGTCACAATCATTATATGCTTTCGAATAATTCGACGAAATCATGAATGTTTCGCAGATTGGATGGAAGATTGCATGAAGGAAAACTTAGCTTTTTGGCAAGTAAAATCATTATCCAAGATGACCTACGAAGAATGGGAAATGTTGTGTGATGGATGTGCGAAGTGCTGTCTGCATAAGATTGAAGATCAAGATGGCGGAAAGGTGTATTTTACGAATATCGCCTGTCGTTTATTAGATTGCCAAACTTGCCGATGTCAGGACTATGATCAAAGAACAAAGCTAATTCCTGATTGCGTCTCGTTAACACCTGCGCGGATCTATGAATTGCAGTGGCTCCCTGAATCCTGTGCTTATCGCCGCCTGGCTGAAGGAAGGGGATTAGCCTGGTGGCATCCATTGGTTTCCGGTGACCTGGATACCGTTCGTCAAGCGAATATATCGGTTTGTGACCGGGTCATTCCAGAATCATTAATTGATTTATCAGAGCTTGAGGAGTATATCGTTGATTGGTTTGAATGATATTCCTTGTTTGTGTGTGAACTCTGGGATGTTCACCCGGGGAATCAAGTATGCATTGGCCGCTAATTCGTGACATTAAGGTATACTTAGGTCATCTCGATATCGCTTATTTTGCAGTTTTGTAATAAGGAAATGAGTATGTCAGAATCGGAAAACTCTAAGCATCTAAAAGATCGATTGCTGATTGCAGTGGTACAGGGCCAGGATGCGAACGTTGCTATCGATACTTTATTGGATGAGGGTTTTGGCGTAACTCGTTTGCCCAGTATGGGAGGGTTTCTTGGACGAAAAAGCGCATCTTTGATGATTGGTGTTTCTTCTGATAAAGAAGAAGATGTGATTGCTGCCCTTCATAAAACCTGCCGTAAACAAGTGGCATTTATCGCAGTACCATTGGAAAACTCACCTTTGCCCATGCCTGCGCCTACACCTGTTACAGTAGGCGGAGCAAGTATTTTCTCTCTTGACGTAGAACACTACGAGGAGTTTTAGAGATGAAACTTATCATTGCGATTATTAAAGATCAGGATAATGATACGGTCTCACGAGCGTTGACCAGGAAAGGTTTCAGGGTCACCTTAACTGCATCAACTGGTGGATTCCTGCGAAGTGGTCGCAGCACATTGTTGATTGGGGTTAAAGACGATCAGGTTGATGCTGCTTTAGAAATCATCCGTTCGTATTGTAAGAAACCAGAAAAAACAGATGAGAAACGCGCAACAATTTTCGTGTTAAAAGTTGACAAATTCACACAATTATGATTTATACTTAGGATATCAAGTTAGATAGCATATTCTGTTGGATTAGCATCAAAAAAAGAAACCAGTAAGCAGGTATTATTGTTTACAATTGGAAACTTGATATAATGTAAAATACATTAGAATAGGAGAAAATGATGAACTTTGGATTAGCATTCAGTTATGTATTCAAGGATGAGCAATGGTTTAAGAAAGTTGCCCTCCCCGCTCTGTGTGGTTTAATTCCGGTGATTGGTCCTTTCATTGTTGCTGGTTGGGGTTTTAAGGCTACAAAAAATGTCATTGAAGGCAATGAAGAGCATGCCTTGCCAGACCTGGAATTTGGCGCAGATCTTGGTCGAGGATTTATGGCCGCGCTAATCACGTTGATCTACAGTTTACCTGTGGCGATCTTAGCAGGTATAGGAGGTGGTTTATTTGGAATTGGCAGCAATCAAGATCAAGCCTTAATGATCATTCTTTATATCGTTGGTGGCTGTTTCGGTTTAGTTGGTCTGCTGCTGGCAATTTTGATCGCATTTATGGGTGTGGTTGCCATCGCAAATTATGTCGCCAAAGGGAGTTTTAGCGCTGCGTTCAAATTCAAAGAGATTTTTGGGTTACTCAAAAAATCCTTTGTTTCCTGGCTGCTGGTAATTGTTGGTCAGATTCTGGCAATGAGTATTATTGCCCCTTTAGGCGGAATCGCTTGTGGTATTGGCGCATTGTTGACCCTTGCTTATGGTATCGCAATGTATTCACATTTACTTGGGCAAGCCTATAATAAATCCGTTTTTACGGCTGCCGGGGAAGTTGAAGTCCTCTAAAATTTTTCTAAACCAGAGATGTTTATTGAGAGCCACTTTCGAGTGGCTCTTTTTGATTCGTGCTATTTTTCATTCATGAAATTCTTGAACCTGATAAGCATAAACTTGCAAAGGTTTTTTACGCCACAAGCCAGCAGGAGCACCCATTTTCATGCAGAGATGTGAAAGGAATTCTTCCGGATCCGGCAGTTTTTCCCAGACCTGGGGGAGAAAGGTCGCTTTACGAAAGCCATCCTGCAGCACCAAACCATCAATCCCTGGACGAATTTTATCGATCAGGTCCTGTGCTCCCTTATATTGAAGCGGTACCTTTTGTGTTAGAATAGAGACTTCGATCTTGATCATCCGACATTCTTGTGGTTGAACGATTGGGAACCTTGGATCTTGTAGGGCTGCAGCTACAGCATGTTCCTGAACGTCTACAGGGAGGGGTTGGTAAGCTTCCAATGTACCAATGCAGCCGCATAAGCTCTCATTTTTTGTCAGAGTAACAAAGGAGGCCCCATTCACCTGAAGTGCTGGAGGTAATTCTTCTAGTTTAATCTCTGTTAATACTTGTCCCCTCACTGAATGTTCAAGGGCTTCCCGGGCTATCTTCAATAATGTCTTTTGTTCAGCCTGATTTATTGATTGTGACATTCTCCTGCCTGCTTTCTCCATTTACTATTGAAACACAACATGGGATGATAATCATAGCCTGTACTTTTCGCGCTCAGTATTTCTCCGATATGGATGGTTGTAATAGCGACAACTATTGATCCACCGCTACATGCCATTTTCAATTCTATGGGAGTGATCCTGGTTTGCATACCTTCTCTCTCAATAATTTTGTTATACTTTGTGATATGATGCCCGTCAAGCTGGTGTGATTATAACGATAGATTGAGTCCGGTGTCAATAAATCAGGCTGTCAAATATTGGATAATTAAGGTAAGATTTTAACCAATGCAACAAGAAAATTCATCTGTGATAATTCCAGAAGATCAAGAACCGGTCACCCCTGAGGAAAAGGATCCTGGCACCAGGGAGTCAAAATCCAGGCGGATAAAGCCTTTTAATTTCTGGCGCGGGCTTCAAACGACGCTGGGCGCGGCTTTTGTGGTTGCCACTTTGTTTACGCTTTGGACTCCCGGAAGCCTGGTTGAAAGCAGTCTTGAAGCCAGAATGGCGCAGGTTGTAAAGTCCGCATCAGGTGAGGATGTAATTGCGATTGAAAGTACACCTGATCCTGCAGAAGAAGCGCGTTTAAATACGATTGGGATCGTTTCCGGGCATTACGGATATGATTCGGGTGCAGTCTGCGCAAATGGTACCACGGAAGCGGAGATGAACCTGAAAATAGCCACGCTTGTCCAAAAACGCCTTTCCGATCAGGGCTATCAGGTGGATTTATTAGAAGAATTCGACTCCCGTTTGAATGGATATCAGGGTGCTGTCCTTGTGTCAATCCATCTTGACTCTTGTTCATATATTAATGAGCAAGCCACAGGTTTTAAGGTGGCAGCAGCCCTCTCAACGCATAATGCCGCCGCCAGCCAGCGACTGACAACATGTCTTTCGGATCGGTATGGAGAAGTTACCGGTCTTTCCTATCATGCAGGATCTGTTACCGATGATATGACCTATTACCATGCATTTTCTGAAATTGATCCGGATACGGTTGCTGCTATCATCGAAGCTGGTTTCCTGAATAAAGATTACGAATTCATTACAGAAAAAACAGATCAAATTGCTGAGGGTATCGTTGCAGGTATCCTGTGTTTTATTAATGAAGAGGCAATTGAACCAATTCAGGGTCCATAATTATGATTAACGATCCTGATCAACCATTGATTGCTGAAGCAAAAGCTGCCCTTAGACGTGGTGATCGAACACTGTCAAGGCGGATTGCCCAGAAATATGTTAAAGAGCATCCTGACAATGTGGAGGGATGGCTATTATTGGGTGGGCTGTCCGATCCGACAGGCAGCCTGGCCTATATTCAAAAAGCGCAAAACATCGCCCCTGATGATCCACGTGTGAATGAAGCACTGGAGTGGGCACAGGAACGTTGCATTGATGCCCAAGCCGCGACCTCAAGTGAACAAACGCAAACAATCCATCACATACCTTCACATAGCACCCTCAAAGTTGAACCACCTGTTGTAGTTGAATCACATCACCCCGTTTGGGTTTGGACTTTCGTGGTTTTGCTGGTTCTTACTCTGGTCTTCTTGGGTTTGGATTTACTTCCCAACCATTTTGTACGGGCTGCTGAGAAGGCTATGCTCATTGACCAGGAGGATCTCACCAAGCCAAGTCTGACGCCGACTTTCACGAATACCCCGACGCCAACGCAAACACCTACATCTACTCCTATCCATACATTGACATCTACTTCTACTCCAACTGCCATAAGAACGACTCAGCCACCTACATCAACCCTTATGCCAACGCAATCTGAGCCGCCATCCCCCCCGGATGATATCGATGATGATGATCGATGGATTGATATTGACCTTTCAGATCAGCGTTTATATGCCTATGAAGGTCAAACCAATGTGCGTTCATTTGTTGTTTCCACTGGCACCTGGGATCATCCCACGCCAGTAGGCAGCTATAATGTCTGGATCAAGTTGAGATACGCAGCCATGTCGGGTCCGGGGTATTATTGGCCGGACGTTCCTTATACCATGTATTTCTATAGTGGTTATGGTATACATGGTGCATATTGGCACAATAATTTTGGGACGCCTATGAGCTATGGATGTGTCAATATGATCACTGAAGAAGCAGGTTGGTTATATGATTGGTCCTATGTAGGCATCCCTGTGATTGTTCATGAGTGATAAACTCGGTTTGCGAAATAATCAATCAAGATTTACCCGGCGGGAATTCCTAAAATTTGCAGGAGTGGGCTTGGCTGGATTCTTAATTCCTGGCAAACCATTATCCAGCATACATGCAGCCTTTCAAGAGGGAAAAAATTCACCTCTACTCGGTCGAATAACGTATTCTGGTCATGAGTTATTCAAAGAACCGCATTCAGAATCTGAATTGCTCATGCGAATGGGAAAAGACAGCGTGCTGCGTATTACTGGTGTAACCGTTGGAGAGGAAAAAACTTCACCCAACCGTATCTGGTATGAACTTAATGATTTTGGATATGCCCATTCAAGCAGGATTCAACCTGTTAGGGACACGCAAAATACTGTCAATACTCTTATCCCTGAGGATGGTTGCCTGGGGGAAGTCACTGTGCCCTTTGTTAAGGCATATTCCAGTTTAGATGCAGATCGGACAGTTTTGTATCGATTCTATTATGCATCAACGTTCTGGATCTTAAAGCGAATACTTGATGACCAGGGAGATGTCTGGTATCAACTTCTTGACGATCGTAATTATCGTGTCTATTATGTGTCTGCGGCTAACCTGCGATTGGTGCCAGACACCGAATTAACCGCAATCTCAAAGGATGTTCCTCCGGAAGACAAAAAAATTGTAGTGGATCTAACAGCACAATCGCTTACTGCCTATGAAGCTGATCAAATTGTCTACATGAGTCGAGTTTCAAGCGGTATACGTTTACGAGAGGGTGGTTTTGCAACTCCGAAAGGGTATTATCGAACGATTAGAAAGCGACCCTGCCGGCATATGTCCAACCCAGCTAATGACTATGGAAGCGGCTTTGATCTGCCTGGTGTGCCATGGGTGAGTTATTTCACATCACAAGGTGTGGCGATTCATGGTGCTTACTGGCATAATAATTTTGGTGTACCCTACAGCCATGGTTGTATCAATATGACCCCGCAGGCTGCAAAATGGATCTATCGTTGGACGACGCCGACCGTCCCACCGGATCATTATTACTTTGCAGATCCTGAAGGTACTCGTGTTATCATTCAATAAAGTTATATTCACAAAGTTCATAAAAAAAGTTAACCAGAATCTTATATCGATTGGATATATTTTAATATTGTAATTGATATCATTTGTCTGGAGGATTACTTGCCAAAGCAAGCATTGTTTAAAGACCTGGTTTATGATGAGTTTGGTTATCCTGTCTCAACAGGATGGGTTGGAAGCGAACCGTGCTACATTGTCGATGATGACGATTTCAAACGGCATATTCCTGCTGAGGATGTTGACCGCCAGGTATGGGATTACATGCAGGAGCAAATCGAGGGGAATGAGGATTTTCTTTCGGAAAAGGCAGCGGAAATGCTAGGCCAGGATGATATTTTCACAATGGCTGCTCTTCAGAATCAGTTAAAGAACATGGATGCGCAATTTGATCAACTGGTTCAAGTGGGCATCCCTGAAGAAAGCCGCTTATATATGGGTATGATTGGGTTTCGGATAATCATTTCTATTCATGGCGAAGTATTGGAGATCATCCAACCCGGGGTCGTGAATGACTCTGGAGATGATTAGGGTCATGAAGAGAGTGAAATTGGTGTAGAATGGTGATTAAGGAGAAGTTATATGGTCTCGGATTTCATCATTCACGTTGATGAATCAGATTTTCAATACGAGGTTCTTCAGTATTCTACACGTGTGCCAGTCGTGGTTGATTTTTGGGCGACATGGTGCGTTCCTTGCAGGGTGCTGGGCCCCAAACTTGAAAGACTAGCCAGGGAAGGTGAAGGTCGGTTTCGGTTGGCAAAAATCAACGTTGATGAGAGTTCCAGATTGGCTAAACAATATAAGGTCCGGAATATCCCTGCTGTGAAGGCATTTGTGGATGGTTACGTGGTTTCAGAATTCTCTGGTGTTCTGGGGGATGAGAACTTAAGAGATTTTATCAAACATCTTGCACCTGAACCGGGAGATCTCCTGTTAGCTAAAGGGAAGAACCTGCTTAAATTGGGTGAAATTGCCGAAGCGGAAGAGGTTTTCAGAGAATTCCTCTCAATACAATCAAACCATCCTGGCGCCTTGCTGGGGCTTGTGCGTGCTTTGTTGCTGCAGGGAAAGGGGCAAGAATCGAATCTTTTATTAAGGGATTTTCCTGCGAGTTCTGAATTTAACACCGCTCAATTATTAGAACCCATTGCTTTGGCTTTTACTGAATTGGGCAGCATGGATAGCGATTTTGATAATGCCCATGAGGCTGCTTTCAGGAATGGAATTCGGCTGGCTAAAAGGGGAAATATCTTGGCAGCTATGGATGGGTTTTTAGATATTTTACGAAAAGATCGCCATTATCGCCATGATCAGGTCAGGGAAATTTTTGTAGGATTACTGGCATTGATTGGGGATGACCATCCCGAAGCACGGCAATACCGGCAGGAGTTGGCGTCGGTCCTGTTTTAAAAAGACTTGGTGAATGGTGGGGATATGAATTGGGGTTGGGGGGAATCAGGGGAAAAGGAATCAGGCAATCAGGTAATAGGTAAAAAGGATAGTTTAGGCTATTACAAACTGATTATTTCCGATGGATTTTCTTTTAACTTGGGAATATCAATCGACCAGAGCTGTGAATGTTTCTATGTTAATTCTTTTCAAAGATACTGATGCTCTCTATATGCGCTGTTTGAGGGAATTGGTCAAATGGTGTGACTGAGACAAAACGATAATCTTTTTGAAGGATTTTCATGACATCTCGAGCGAGTGTTGCAGGATCGCAGGAAATATAAGCGATTTGTTGGGGTTGAATGGATTTTATCGCGTCATGCACCGCCGGAGCAAGGCCGGCGCGCGGGGGATCAACAACTAAAAGATCAAAATTCGTATTGAGGGCTGAGAAGACTTTTTCTGCTTCGGCTTCATAAAGGGCAACGTTGTCATATTCAGCCAGATTGATGGTGAAATCATGGCAAGCAGAGCCAGAGCTTTCTACCGCGGTGAGGTGACCCACCTCCCTGGCGATGAAGGCGCTAAATAAACCCACGCCAGCATAGAGCTCTAAGGCTCTGGTTTTATTGCTAAGCGCTAGGTTATCGAGTAAGTATTGGACCATCTTTTCCGCAATTGGTGTGTTGACCTGAAAAAAAGACCGTGCTGAAACCCGGAAATGATATTCCAGCAGGGTATAGGTAAGATGGTCATCGCCTGCCAGGATGGTTAGCGGTGCATCTGGGGGGGTATATACGGCGGATACCGGGATATCTAAGCTAAATTCTGGGGGACGGGGATCCTCACCTTCCATGATCAGCATGAGAGCATTGTAAGAATCCTGACGAATACCCAGGCGGTATAAACCCGAGTCCGCCTCCAAATGTATTAACGGCCAAAGTTCGTTGATTGCTTCTAGCGGGAGATGGCACTCCTGTATGGGCAGGAGGTGTTTGTCATCAGCATGAATGTAACCCAGTTCAGCATGCTGACCGAGTTGAAATTTGACCGTGTTGCGGTAATTAAAGGACTTGGGGGAGGGGATGATCGGTTGAATTGGGGGGTCATTAACCTTTCCAATGCGTTGGAATTGATCTTTCAGGATGGCTTCTTTAAGTACAAGCTGTTTCGTGTAGCTGATATTCTGGTATTGGCAACCACCGCAGGCACCAAAATGGCTGCATCGAGGTGTGATGCGATCGGGCGATTCTTTAATGATCTCGATCAGCTCTCCCCGTGCAAAGTGTTTCTTTTCCTCTCGGATTTCCACGCGGATGGTTTCACCTGGCAGGGCAAAGGGGACAAAGATGGCGCGCCCATCCGGCAGTCGACCCAAGCTATCACCTCCAAAAACCGATTTATCCATTTTGAGTATGATTGTGTTAGCTGTCATATACTGATTCCTGATGAAATAATTGCTGCTTGTTGTCTTAAAAAAGAAAGCCCGGCCAAAAACTACTCCTGACCGGGCAATGATTTATTTTCCCATCGATCAGATCACATTTTTTCGAGGAAGGTCTCGAAAGCTTCCAACAATGCATCGACATGGTGCATTTGTGTTTCACCCATGTGTGCGATGCGGAAAGTTTTATTCTTCAAGTCGCCATAGCCATTGGCAATGCGCATGTCTTTGCTCAACAGGTATTGGTTCAACGAACCAATGTCAATACCGCGCAGGTTCTTAATGGTGGAGACGGTCTTGGAGCGATAGCCTTCCGGTGCCAGAGGTTCCATGCCGTGTTCTAAAGCCCAGCTTTGTACCCTATTCGCCAGTGCTTGATGACGTGCAAAGCGATTTTCGAGCCCTTCTGCCAGCATGTTATCGAGCTGGGCATTCAGTGCCCAAATCAGGGATATTGATGGCGTCATAGGAGTGGAATTCTTAATACGGTGTTTTTCCAGACGCAGGAGGTCAAAATACCAGCCCCTGTTATTGACAGTTTCAGCCTTTGTCAAACTTCGGTCAGACACAGCTGCAAATGACATGCCGGGTGGTAATGCTAGACATTTTTGAGAAGATGTGAGGACAAAATCCAGGCCCCAGGTATCTGTCTCAATCTTGACACCCCCCATGGAGGATACTGCATCAACCAGGATCAAGGTGTCCGGGCTGATCTCATGGACCACAGCCGCCAGTTCTTTCATGGGATTTTCAGCACCGGTGGATGTTTCGTTGTGGACGATCGTGACAGCTTCATAGTGTTTCTTTTTAAGTGCCTCTGCAAGCATTTCCGGGGTGATGATATCACCCCAGGTGACTTCCAAACGATCCGCTTGCTTGCCGTTTGTGACAGCAACTTGATACCAGCGTTCGCCGAAAGCGCCATTGATGCATGAGAGGATATCCTTTTCAGCCAGGTTACGTATACCAGCTTCTTGCATCCCGGTGCCAGTGGCAGGTGGCTGGAAAATTCGTGATTCTGTCAGGAAAACTTTTTTCAGTTTTGCTTCAGTCCCGCGAAAGAATTCGTTGAATTCTTTGGAACGATGTGGGATCATGGGTTTGGCCTGGGCTTCCAGTACATCTGGGGTGACATCCACAGGGCCAGGGACAAACATGTGTGACATATGGAACTCTCCTTATTAGATATGAGATTGAGATGGTTCATTCATATGACCTAATCTTAGCACTGTACAGAAATGATGACAAGGATTAGGTTTTTGAGGCTCTTCAGTAAAAGTATTTCCTGTAGGGAAGCGGTGAAGGACTTTCATGTATACTTATGTCATTATGATAAGAAGATATTAATATACAAAGGTGGTATATGGAGTCCAATTCAAAAAAACCAATTGAAAGTCGAACCTGGATTGTGATGTTGGCGTTGGCATTAGTAGGTCAAATTGCCTGGGCAGTGGAGAATTCCTGGTTCAATACCTTTGTATATGATACGATCACGCCCGATCCAAGACCCGTTGCCTGGATGGTGGCAGCCAGTGCGATCACCGCTACATTAACAACGCTGCTGATGGGAACGTTGAGCGATCGTACGTACTCGCGGTGGGGCAGGCGCCGGCCATATATCTTGGTTGGATATGTCCTTTGGGGCCTTTCGACCATTCTTTTCCCAACCGTTGCATATATTCGTACGACGTCCATCGCAGTTGTGATGGTTGTTATCGCGGATTCGATCATGACCTTTTTTGGGTCAACAGCCAATGATGCTGCATTCAGTGCCTGGACTGTGGACGTTGCCACACCGGATACTCGAGGGCGTGTGGAGGGTGTGCTGAACCTGAGTGTTTTCCTGGCACAAATCGTTGCAATGGTGGCTGCTGGAATATTGATTGATTCTCTGGGTTACTTCAAATTCTTCTATACTTTGGGCGGTATCGTCATCCTGGTGGGATTGATTGGCGGCTTGCTTTTGAGGGATTCTGTTAAAGATGTTCAAAGTGTGGAGACCAGGAAGCCTTTTCACCAAGAATTTGCAGAACTTTTTAACCTGGAAACCCTGCGAAATAATAAAAACCTTTTCATTTTATTGTTATTTATCATGGTTGTCAGCATTGGAATGCAAATTTCCTTTCCTTATATGATTGTTTATTTGGAAAATTATGTGGGCGTGAGTAAAACTGAATTCAGCATCATTGGAGGTGCTGTCATGCTCGGATCAGCTGTTCTTGCGATCCCTTTTGGCATCTTAGCTGACCGTTGGAAAAAGCGTCCGATGATAGCAATAGCCATTATCTTGAGCAGTTTGGGTGGGATTCTCCTTTCTATGGTTAAAACACTTCCCCTGTTGGCCTTGACCGGGCTTGTCTGGCAGGCATTCTCGGTAGCATCCAGTATTGCTTCTGTTGCATGGCTTAAAGATCTGCTGCCGGAAGAAAGTCGGGGAAAATTCCTCGGCATTCGTATGATCTTTTGGATTGCGATACCCATGATGATCGGTCCTGCGATTGGCTCTCGGTTGATCCAAACTTTTGGTATCCCAACCATGGTCAATGGGCAAGCTGGATTTATTCCGGTACCGATCATCTTTCAGGTTGGATCCCTCGTTTCTCTGTTAGCACTGATCCCGTTGGCATTCATGAAGGCGCATAAGGATTAAGCGAGTGAATCAAATTAAATCACAGGTGACTGAAGGCTTCTGGAAAAGATGGCAAACTGTCAACGCCGAGTCTGCCATTTTTCACCAATGGGAGGAACTAGAGCGTTCGGGTTGTATTGATAATTTCCGCATTTTGGCGGAGAACAAAGCCCTCTTCCGACGAGGATGGTACTTTGCAGATTCGGATGCTTATAAATGGTTGGAAGCCGCAACGCATATTCTTGTCAGCTTCCCGAACCCGGCGCTTGAAAATATAGCAGATGATTTTATTGACCTGCTTAAAGATGCTCAGGATCCAGATGGCTACCTGTATACATTCAATCAAATCCATTTTCCAGGGAAGCGTTGGACCAACCTGCAAATCGAACATGAGCTGTACTGTCTTGGTCACCTGATCGAAGCTGGGGTAACTGATTTTATTGAAAGGGGCTTGGATTCTTTACTAACCATTGCTTGTAAGGCTGCTGACAGGATTGTTGTAGATTTTATGGGAAGAGGTCCACGGTTTACGCCAGGGCATGAGGAGATAGAAATTGCCTTGCTGCGGTTGTATGAAGTCACCGGTCAACAAAGCTATCTGGACATGGCAAAGCAGTTCATAGGAAAACGCGGACATCAAGTTCTGTTTGCGCTGGATATTCTCAAGCAGGCGATCAGCAATAATCTGCGCGTACAGCATGTTGAAAAACGGCAGGAAGCCTATGATATTGCCCACCCGGGAAATCACACAAAGAGACTGCCTCCTGAAAATGTTGCCAAGAAACCCCCTCGAATTAAATGGCGCTGGATCTTGAATGTCCTCTCCGGTAAATTCTTCCAGCAGCACAAACCGCTGACAAAACAATCCATCCCGGCAGGACATGCCGTTCGCTTCGCTTATTTACAGACTGCCGCCGCCATGCTGGATCGTCTAAACGGGCAGAAGACTTACCAACCCACACTGGCGAAAAGTTGGGAGCGGATGGTTAGATGTCGTATGTACGTCACAGGTGGGATAGGGTCGCTGCCAGAAATTGAGGGTTTCGGACGGGACTATGAACTGGATCCTGAAGTGGCTTATGCTGAGACCTGTGCTGCTATAGGCAGCCTTTATTGGAATCATGAGATGGCCAAACTGACCGGTGATGCCCGTTACAGCGATTTGTTCGAGTGGCAGCTGTACAATGCAGCTTTGGTGGGGATGGGCTTGGATGGGAAAACCTACTTATACAATAACCCGCTGATATCGGATGGCGCAATCCAACGCCGTCAGTGGTACGAGGTACCCTGCTGTCCCTCCAATCTTTCGCGGACTTTTGCTAGATTGACAGATGAAATAGTGTCTATTCAATCCGATGAGATCACTATCCAGCAATACATCAGCAGCTCACATCACGTACCTGTTGCAGGACGTGATGTCATTTTTGAACTGCAGAGTGGACTGCCGTGGCGAGGTAATGTGCGATTGATGATGGTCAAGGCTCCGGGGATCCCTCTCAAACTCAAACTTCGTCGTCCCGCTTGGGCTTCAGATTTTCATATGACTGTTAATGACCAAACGGTACAGAACATGACGGGAACGCAAAAGCACAGCCTTGACCCAACCCAGGCGAGCTGGATTGAAATTAAACGATATTGGCGAGAAGGCGATATCTTGAAGCTCGATTTTGGGTTGTCTGTTCAGTTCTTTGCCGCTCACCCAAAGGTAACCTCAGTGCGAGGGAAAGCTGCCCTTACGGTCGGTCCCTTGGTCTACTGCCTTGAAAGTTGTGATAATCCAGAAGTAGATATTCTTAATATTGTGCTGGACCCATCCAGTGTGCAGACCAGCTTTTCGCCAGATATTCTCAGCGGAACACGTCTGATAACGGGGGAAAGCCTGGATGGGGAGGATCTGGTGTTTATCCCATATCATCTGTGGGGGAACCGGGGACTATCTCTCATGACGGTTTTTGTTGATGTGAAGCAGTGAAACTTTCTGGATTACTGCCCTGAGATTTTTGGACACCGCACAATTACCCCTTGATTTTAAAGTATGCACACTGTATAATGCTAGCACATTTGGGGTGGTTAGCTCAGTTGGTTAGAGCGTCGCGTTGACATCGCGGAGGTCGTAGGTTCGAGCCCTATACCACCCACTGAATATTAAACTGCGTTGATCGGGACGAGTAGCTGGCAATTAACTTTTAGAGAGAAAAGAACAAAGGCTGAAAATCTTTTCAGGTGAGATCCAGTGAAAACCCCCCGAGAGCATGATCCTGAAAAGCCTAATACATGGTTGAGTAAGGTGAACGTTTTGCCCCGTTATCGGCTCCAGGAGATACCTCAAATCATGGCTTAAAGGTAAATCTGGGTGGAACCGCGTGAGAACTCTCGCCCCAGTTGGTGAGGGTTTTTTGTTTAAATTTGATTGCGAAACAACATTGTGGTTGGTTTGCCCACAATTTATATATGATCGAATATTTATTTGAAGGAGAATGATGATGGTAGAAAAATATGAAGATTCAAAGCTTTATCGTGTACGGCATTCAGCTGCTCATGTGATGGCCCAGGCTGTATTGGAGAAATTTCCGGAAGGCAAAGTCGCAATTGGCCCTCCTATCGAGGACGGTTTTTACTATGACTTTGACCTCCCGCGCCCATTGACCCCTGAAGATTTGGAAGACTTTGAAGCACGGATGCGCGAGATCATTAAGAACGACAGCGAGTTCATCCGGGAAGAGGTTTCGGCTGAGGAAGCCCGTGAGATCTTTGAAGATCAACCCTATAAGCTGGAATTAATTGCTGGCCTTGAAGAAGGCGGAATAGATGAACATGGCAACCCGGTGGAAGAGAAGCCGGTTATCTCGATCTATAAAAGTGATAAATTTGTCGACTTATGCCGAGGACCGCACGTGGAAAGCACGGGTAAGATTAATCCCAAGTCCATTAAGTTGATGAACGTAGCGGGTGCGTACTGGCGCGGGGACGAGAATAATCCCATGCTCCAGCGTATTTATGGTACGGCTTGGCTCTCCCCAAAGGACTTAAAAAAGTATCTGTGGCGTTTAGAAGAGGCGAAAAAGCGCGATCATCGAAAATTAGGACGTGAGCTGGATCTATATAGTATTAGCGAAAATGTCGGTGCAGGCCTGGTCCTGTGGCACCCAAATGGCGCCAAAATACGTTTTTTAGCAGAGCGTTTTTGGGAAGATGAGCACATTAAAAACGGTTACGACTTTGTATATACGCCGCATATCGGCAAAGCAAATTTATGGAAGACAAGCGGACATCTGGATTTCTACGCAGAGAATATGTATGCACCGATTGAGATTGAGGATCAGCAGTACTATCTCAAACCGATGAACTGCCCCTTCCACGTGGAGATCTATAAGTCGAATATTCACTCCTATCGAGATTTACCTTTACGCTATGCTGAAAAGGGTACGGTTTATCGCTATGAGCGCAGTGGTGTGTTGCATGGCCTGATGCGTGTCCGTGGCTTCACGCAGGATGATGCTCATCATTTCTGTGCGCCAAGCCAAATGCCGGAGGAGATCGATTTTGTGTTGTCCTTCAGCCTTCATATCCTGCGTTCTTTTGGCTTCAAAGAGATCAAGGCTTATCTGAGCACGCGTCCGGAAAAGGCAGTGGGCGATCCGAAACGCTGGCAAGATGCTGAGGCTGCTTTGGAAGAGGCTTTGAAACGGGCGGAGCTGCCCTATGAAGTGGATCAAGGCGGCGGTGCTTTTTATGGCCCAAAGATCGACCTGAAGATCAATGATGCCTTAGGGCGTGAATGGCAGCTTTCAACGATCCAGTTTGATTTTAACCTGCCGGAAAGATTCGATATGTCGTATATTGAAGACGACGGTCAGCCCTATCGCCCATACATGATCCATCGAGCCCTATTGGGCAGTATTGAGCGCTTCTTTGGCGTCTTAATCGAACATTATGGCGGCGCATTCCCGATTTGGTTGTCACCATTGCAAGCGGTGATCATCCCGATCGCAGATCGGCATGTTGAATATGCCAGGAGGGTAGCAGCAGATCTCAAACAAGCCGGTCTCCGTATCAAAGTGGATGAACGCAGTGACAGAATGAACGCTAAGATTCGAGATGCTGAAAAACAGAAGACGCCCTATATGCTTGTCATTGGTGATCGGGAAATGGAAGGAAATCAGGTTGATATCCGACGCCGTAGTCGTGAACGGCTGGGTGCCATGAATGTAGAAGACTTTATAGCCATGGCAGTTAAAGAAGTTGAAGAAAAGGTTGAAGGCTGAGTGTTGTTAATCGTTGTAGAGAAACACTTGTGCGTCTCTACATATCGCATTTTTAAGGGTATTTTCTCACAAAATCAGTGATTTTCATGACACTGATCACGAAAACTGTTGACGATTCAGGATGCCTTATGGTAAGATAAATGCCGTTCCCTGTTCAGGGAATACTATTTGTGTTAATCAATGATGACTGTATCAGAAGGAGAAGAAGACTATAAGTAGCAAAGATGATTATCGGATCAATAAGCGGA
The DNA here is from genome assembly GCA_034717715.1 of Chloroflexota bacterium. GTDB lineage: Bacteria > Chloroflexota > Anaerolineae > Anaerolineales > Anaerolineaceae > Brevifilum. The sequence goes on from JAYELT010000069.1 coordinate 32,815, forward strand.
TAAGGGCGACGAAAATTCGTCTGATTGAAGCTGATGGCGAAAATGTTGGAATCGTCAGCTTACGTGAAGCTTTGGATCGAGCTGAGACAAAAGAATTAGATTTAGTTGAAGTCGCTCCCAACGCCAACCCACCCGTTGCCAGGATCATGAATTTCGGCAAGTTCCTTTATGAAAAGGAAAAGAAGGAACGGGAGGCACGTAAATCACAAACAAAAGTTGAGATCAAAGAAATCAAATTACGTCCAAAGACAACGGACCACCACAAAGGTTTCAAAGTACGCGATGCACGGCGGTGGCTTAGTGAAGGAAAGAAAGTTCGTGTGACGATACGTTTCCGAGGACGTGAAATCACTTATCCTGAGATTGGACTGGAAGATCTACGAGAGATTGCCGAGGATTTGTCAGATGTCTCGGAGGTGGAACAAGCCCCCAAAATGGAAGGGCGATCGATGTTCATGATGCTCATACCGGAAAAATAAGCGCTCTCGACTATCTTATCAGATTAATTTGCTAACTAAGTAGAAGCCCTACGGCTTGATAGTTTACGCCGTAGGATTTTCATGAAAGGAGTGAAGAATGCCACGTAAACAAAAAGATGGCAAGTACAAGATCAAGACGCATAAGGCTACCTCGAAACGGTTTAAGGTGACCGGTTCTGGTAAGATAATGCGCACTAAGATTGGCAAAGGACACTTGCGCCGAAGAACACCGGATCGCACGAAAATGTTGTTTAAACGCATGATCCCAGTTAAATCACGTTCACTTAAGAAAAAGATTCGTCGTCTCGCACCTTATATGAGCAAGAAAAAATAATTTATTGGAATAATTCAATGGTTGCGGCTGTTGGGTGTAAGCAACAGGTGATGTAATCAATCATCGACGCTCAGGGGCTCGCAAAGGAGTATGAAATGGCACGTGTAAAAAGTGGACCGCATGGATATAAGCGGCACAAAAAAATATTAAAACTGAACAAAGGGTATTACGGCACCAAGAGTAAATTGTTTCGACGGGCAAATGAACAGTATCTGAAGAGCCATTGGTATGCCTATCGTGATCGTCGGAATCGCAAACGTGATCTTCGCAAGCTTTGGATTGCGCGGATCAATGCTGCTGCTCGTTTGAATGGTACAATCTACAGCCGGCTAATCCACGGTATGAAAGAAGCCAAGATCAACCTTAATCGCAAAATGCTGGCTGATTTAGCCGTTCGAGAGCCGGATGCCTTTGCTGCGATCGTTGAAAAGGCTATGAAATAGATTTCATTGATGTGATATTTCAAAACTGTCCCGATATGCGGGACAGTTTTTGTTTAAGATTGTCCGGATTTTAATTTATTCGCTCGTTTGTGAAAGCTAGTCAACTTTTAGTTCTGGTAAAGTAAAGCGCATCAGGCGATTGTTTTGAGCATCACCAACCCAGACACGTCCCTGGTCATCGACCGCTAAACCACTCACAATACCGATTTCGTTTGGTCCAGAGCCATAGCCACCCCAGGTAAGTAAGAAGTTTCCCTGTTGATCGAATACGAGCACACGTCCCATAATTGGATCTGCGATATAGGAATTGTAGTCTGAATCAACTGCCAGGAAGGGTTTATTGTCTAAGGAATCTCCATACCAGGCATCAACGTCCCAGGTGATGTGGGTTGGGTAGTTAAGGGCGTCACCCTCCGGGATCATGATCTGTATGCGTTTGTTCCATGTGTCAGCGATATAGAGCCGACCGCGATCGTCCACGCTGATGCCAACGGGTTCATCAAATTGGCCAATACCCAGTCCCGCGCCACCAAAAGCTGCCAGGTCATTACCATCGTTATCGAAAATTGCCACACGTTTATTTCCCGTATCCGTTACAAATACACGACCATCCTGGTCCACTGCAATACCTCGCGGTCCCCAAAAGTGATAGCGGGTCTCGGCTGCGCCAAACTGACCCCACATGGTCAGGAATTCACCGTCTGAGGAGAATTTCTGGATGCGGCTGTTCCAGGTGTCTGTGACATATACAGAGCCATCCGGGCCAACTGCAACCCCCCATGGTTCATTGAAGGTGCCTTCTACCGCCATGATGTTATTGTTGAAATCGCTGGCACCATATTCCCCCCAGGTATGCAGCAAGCTGCCTTGTGAATCGAGATGTAAGATGCGGTGGTTGAGGGAGTCAGCGATATAAAAACTGCCATCTGGGGCGAAGGCAATCTCCCTCGGGGCATGCATTTGGAATTGGTCACCGCCGTTCAGAATCAGATCTGCTTCCACATTGATCGTATTTTCCTCATAGGGATCCACAGAGGGTTCCAGCGCAACCGGCGCTGAACCATATTCCCATATCTGGGAGACGACATCCTTGCGGATGTACATCTGGAAGGAGTCTGATGGCTGCCAGTTTTCAATAGTGAGGGTATTTACATTCGCCAGGGTGGCATAGGGTTCATAATTGCGGTTAAACCAGATTTCCCACAAGGCGGCACGCATATCCGGATTGGATAAAGCATTCCAAGCTCTTTGGAATGTCAGGTTGTAATAAGCCTGAGAAGGCCACCACAAACGATGATAGTCATATTTGATATAGTCATTCCCAACAACTGGTTCAATCAAGCCATAGTTCCCGCTGCCGACCAGGATGATGGGGGCATCACGCAGGTCGCGTGTGGGATTTTCAGAGTACCATCTTTTATTCGGGTAATCTCGGAAGTACCACCAGTAAGGATACAGCATGTCATTATCATAGGCAACAATAATGTCCTTTCCTCCGGTCAGACGGTGGCTGATCTCCTCTATTTGTTCCAGAGCGTCCTTTGGATCCCGGGCGGCATGGGCATACACTAAAAATTCTTTAGCTGTGTCGTAAAGGATGAAATTAGCCCGGTATGCTGTGCGAATGGTGATGATTGAAAGGATGGTGATGAACAGGATCAGCATCATCTTCCCTATTTGTTTGATCTTCCAGTTTCGCAACAGGAAAAATAATCCCACACCCGATGCGGCCATGCTGACAAACGCCAACAGGAAAGTGCTGGTCGTTTCCAACTGGGCCATTTCTTTGCCTTGAAATGGCGGGGTCGCCCCAAGCAGCGTGCCAAAGGTGCTCGTTGTTGCCAAGATGAAGAGACAGCCAACAATCAATATCAGCCATCCGCGTTGGCGCTTGAAATTTGACCAGTTGAAGGATTCTAATAGACGACCAAAACTCCAGCCGCTGGTCAGGATCATTGGCATGGCGATGTGTGTGGTCAGCCACGGCATACGCTCTCCAGCAAAGCTGAAGGCGATCAGGCTCATTAATGACCAGTAAAGCAATAATGCCAGGACAGGGGGTTTGCGGACTTCACCTTCATTGTCCATAATACGCACAATTTTTACTTGTTCTTCCTCTTCTTCATCTACTTCTATATCTTCGCTTGCAGGTTCACCTTGTTCTGGAACTTCATCCAGTTCATCTTCAGAGGATAGCGTGTTGGAACGAATAATTAATCGCCCTATGCCGGGAAGTCCCATCAAAGCAGCCAAAATAGTGCCAAAAGCTGGTAGAAACTCATACATAGGAATTTGTACAAGGGCATAATAGTAGAGAGGTTGGGTCCCGCGTGTGACGCCCTGCTGTGCCATCCAATAACCCAGGGCACCCATCAGTCCCATGGCAAAACCGCTGCCCTGTGTGAAGAGGGTTGTGTAGAAGACCGTGAAGATCGCCCAAAATATCCCAATATTGAGTGCCCAAACTTTCCAATTCCACCAGATACCGATTAGAAGAGCGATGATGAAAAGGGGTAGGATGAATAAAATGGAAGTGATGATCCCATTCGTGCTGTAGTCGAGTGGATTGAACCCGAGGATATCCATGGGCAGGGCTGCCAGGAGGGGAAGCACAATTGTGCCTTGCAAGATCAAGAGGTCAAAAGATCGCTCGTCACGTAAGCCGTGCCAACCGATGCCTTTGATGAGAAAATAGATTGCTGCAACTAAACTAATAAGGAATATCAACCCAAAAATACCGATCATGAGCCTTGTGGAGGTCGCCAACTCACTAAACATCACCCCAACACCCTCATCGCCCTGGGTGTCTGGTGCATTTGTGAGGGCATTGTAGCTGACTCCAAACAAAGCCATGCTGATCATCAGCGTTAAGGCCACAACGATAGAAAAGATCATCCGAAGCTGTTTGGTTTGCCAGGGTTTTGTGATAATTCTGGCAACAAAGATCACAGCTAAGAAGATCAATAATTCTGCGGTGAAAATGTAGGAGGTGGCTTTGTCGGTGAAGTGCAAAGCTGTTATGATCGTGATCAATATCAGCGTTCGTTTTCGGCCATGTTCAAGGTAGCGCAGGATGCCCCAGATCAGTATCATGCCCCAGAAAACGATGTAGATCTCGTTTCTGGTGTAGCGGCTGTAAAAGGAAATGAACGGGGAGATGGTGAAAAGAAATCCTGCCACCAGGGCACCAACACGCCCCAGGTAATCCTTATATGCAAAGATTGCAAAAGTGACGACGGCAATACCAAACAAGGCATCAGGGAATCGGGCTGAAAAATCACTATCACCAAATAATGTATAGGATAATGTGATCAGGTGAAATTGGAGTGGTCCATGGGTGACAGGATCATAACGATAGCCGCCACCCTGATAAAATGTATAGGCAGGTACAACGTGGTTGACTTCATCGTGACTCATCACCCGCTCTCCCAGCATGATGAAGCGGCTTGAGACCGCTGTAACTAAGATCAGTATTACGATGGTGTGATAGACCGTGAAGCGAGGCCAAAAGGGGAATAGCGGGCGATCCAACCAGGTGTTGATTGTTGCGTTTGTGTTCATAGGCATTCTAAATTGATCACTAGTGTCCTGAATAATTGCATTTCCGCTTGATTTTAGAACTATACTTTAATCTTGGTTCCCTGACAAGGCTATCACAAGATACACTCACCTCCAACGATTCGCATGCATGTTAAGGTAGAATCCAGGTTAATATCATCATGATAAAAAGAATTGCGTTATTCAGTTTGTTGTTGATCTCCTTGGTAGGTTGCATTCGGCAACCTGCTCCAGCAGCAGTGCCGACTCTGGATGAAATAAGGCAGACAAATGAGCAGCAAGTGACACTGGAAGCTGCAACAGCAACTAAGCCGATACCGACACAAACATTACAACCATTGAGTACCTGGACACCAGTTCCGACGATCGAGCGTACTCGACCTTTGATCCAATCACCTACCCCGGATGTCCCTTGTGACCAGGCTGCGGCAGGCGTTCCACTTGATGTCACCATCCCGGATGGGACCGTCATGACACCTGGTGAGCATTTCACAAAGACCTGGCGCCTGGAGAATGTAGGTTCCTGCACCTGGACACGCCTGTATGCTCTGACCTTTTTCTCGGGGAACAGCCTCAACGCGCTGCAAACAAATTTTCTCATCCAGGAAATCGAATCAGGTGATGTGGTTGATTTGACCGTATCCATGCAGGCTCCCCAGAACCTTGGGGTTTATCAAAGCAATTGGATGTTGAGCAATGCTAAAGGTGAGCTGTTTGGGATTGGACGGAATGGAGATGCGCCTTTTTGGGTCAAAATCGAAGTCGTTCCTGTTGGTACGGCTACCCAAACACCCACGCCTACACCCACACTGACACAAACACCTGAGGGTTTCCTGACCGGAGATGTGAATCTGGCAAACGGGGATCAGTTTGATCTGGATAATGGCATTCTCAACCCAGAGGTGGCGTCTCAAGCGGATTTTAATTATCAATATGATGGAACACCCCCACACATCCTTAGTGTGATGAATGGAACACAGTGGATGGTGTATGGAGAGAATCAGCCAGCGATTGGTGACTGTACAGCGGCAACCCTGTTGGACAATGCTATCAGCTTTACAGAGGTTCCCGTTGGGACATACGTCTGCTACCGCACCTCAGAGGCTTTATTAGGGCGATTGATGATTGAAGGGTTTGAAGAGGGTCAGCTTTCGATTAGCTTTCTGACCTGGTTAGCGCCTTGAGTTTCTTGCTTTACTTATTATCAGAACTCTTGAGCTGTATTGGCTTGAGAATTTTACCAATAATAATCTGTACAATTTACACAACATAAAACCTCCGGTGGTTTTCCGTGATCGTTCATCGGAGATTTGTTTTAAAATATTAAGCTGGGGTTGTTAACAGAGTTGAATAGTGAAGCTGAATGTGCGTCCTCACCAAAACAAGGTAGGACGGCTTTATTCAATATCAAGATAGCTTGGCATTAAAACAGGCTGCGGATGACCAGCATGAACCCGAAGATGATCAG
>JAYELT010000070.1:0-3510 GCA_034717715.1 Chloroflexota bacterium
TGTTCTCAAACAGCATTGGTGAGCGTTCTATAAATTCCTGCTTCCATCGTGATAGCACCGAATCTTTGATCTCATATTCTCGACTGGCTTCCGCTATACTTTTCCCCTCTGTCAAGATCTCCAGTACTATCCTAGCTTTATATTCTGGTGTAAATTTCCTTCGTTTGACCATGTTTTGGACCTCTATTCTTCAGTCTAATTCCGACTTAGGTTGTTGTCCAGTTTTTGGGGTCCACTACATGTCACCTCGAAAGCCTTACAAGCTCGTTGAGATTGTAATCGGTTGGCGAATGTGAAGGCATCATTCATATCATAGGGTTGGAAGATATCCAAGCCCCGATCCAATAAGATCTTCCATCCTATGTCTGTCACGATATGACGGGCATGGATTGCACTGGCATCCTTGTATTCATAAGTAAAATGGATGCCCACTTTTTGGGCGTTTATCGCCATATCCTCAAGATATTCAGGCTGACGTGATCCGGGATAATCATCTCTGGAAGTAATTAAGTGAACTTCCACCTCTTCGTCTTCAGGCTTTATTTCCGCGATGGTTTCCAGCAGTTCCATCACATTTCGTGCTTGATAAAAATGGAGGATATAAGGGTCAGTTATAGTGATTTCCCTAGCTCCTTCAAAATAAGGACCAAAGAGATATTCAAAGGTCACACCCTTCTGATTTTCCACAAATTTCAGATGCTGTTCTTTGGCTTCTTCCCTGGGAATGCTGGCAGCGTCCACCACTTCCACAGCTTCTTCTGCCATTTCTTCTTCCTCCGGGTAATCCTCGGGATAATATTTGGGATATTGCATTTGTTCGAGCGTCTTCACATAACGCTTGCCATCTTGCCCATTCTCGTTATATGCAAAATGAACATTGGCATAGGTTGGGTCAATCCGCATCAATTGATCTTTGACGCGCTTCCGTCCTTCCATGGCAAATTTTAAGATCATCTCAATTTCCTCTTTAGTTGCCTTTTCGTGAGGAAACAAGATCTTCATCAATCCAGAGAAGGTCTTGAGCGTACCGTCCCGATCCCGGGTCGATAATTCCGTATCCAACTCAAAATGACTTGAAAAACGCTGAGTGAAATCAAATTCTCGATAAGCGCTCAATATCTCAGCCAAATAATCCACCACAAAACCGTATCCATCAGAGAACATCTCCCCCCTGATGATATCAATCTCCCAGCCAGGAATGTAAAAATGCAAGCGGTCAAGGAAGGCAGAGTCATAATATTGATCGGGCAGATCAGAAAACAAGTTTTTGTGTTTAAGCATGTAAGGCAGGGTGTGCTGCGTGTTGCCGACAAACACCATTGAGGCTTCACCCGTTATCGTCTCAATCCCTCTTGAGAAGGATTTATTTGCCATGTAATTTTTCATGATGTCTACCAATGATTGCTGGACACGCTTCTTTCCAGCAAATTCATCAAAGGCGACCACATCCCAAAAACCGACCAATCCAATTTGATTGGTTGCGTTGTTGACAAATAATTTTGGCACCGTGACCTCACCCCCGCTGATCAGGATCCCATGGGGAGAAAACTCCGAATAGATGTGGGATTTCCCGGTTCCTTTGGGGCCGAGTTCAATCAGGTTAAAGTTGCGCTCGCAGTAAGGGATCAGGCGGATTATTTGCATCAGCTTATTACGCTGGCCAAGCATCTCTGGGTCAAAGCCAATACTCTGTACCAGCAGATCAATCCATTCCTCCAAGGAGAACGCATCACGTGCCTTCTTATAGTTATCAATGTCAAAATGGGAGAGTTGTATTGGCTTGATGGAATTCATAATCCAGGGCACCATTCGCTGGTCTTCGAAATACTGATATTCCATATCGGCAATGCACCACACCCCGCTGACCAACAACTTGGGATGCTGTTTGATGACATCCGGACTAACCAGGACTCTATTTATCCCTAAATTAGAAAAGGTTGCTTCATAGGCATCTCTTTTGTCATTCAGGTCAACGCTGATCTTATCAATCACCTTGTGGCGACCTTGTTCCCGTATCATGGACCGGACCAAACCAGCCTCACTGCGGTGGACATAATGCTTGCGCAAGATCTCCTTGACGGTGTCGATGCCAGATTTGATGCTCTCCTCATCGTCCGTCGCACAATACTGCCCCAGCAGGTATTCCAGCACGTAGGTTGGGACAATAGCATTCCCCTTGACCAGTTTGACCAGGTCTTTTCGCACAACCAGTCCCGGGAAGTATTGATTTATTTTTTGATCTAATTGATTCATTTAAAGCCGCCTTTAGAAATCAAAATCACTGCCGATAGAACGGTTCAACTGGTATTTCAAGGCTTTATATTCCTGATAATGGGAGGTCTCTGGAATGGGCTCCTCAAGTTTGAGGACCACATCCTGGTTATTGGCTGTTTCTGCCTGGCTGGTCAGAATAAATTGGAGAGGATACTCCCGATCTTGCGCATTTTCCGATGAGCTGCTGCAGATCACCTCATGACGATCGGAAATCAGCATATCGTCAAGGGTATATAATCCAACCCGTAAATGTCGAGGGTGCACATTCTCGCTAACAGGCTCCCGCTGATAGAGGGTCGCTGTAAACTGGCCGGTCGTAATGCGCTGGCTGCCCCGTCCCAAGACATCGACCTCCACTTTTCGCACTTCACCATTTCGCAATTTATGAACATGGATCACAGGCACCACCAGCTCCTGCAAGGATGCCCCACCGTGCACGTAACGGCTGCCGGCACCCTTTAACCGCAGCCGGTTATTGGCTTTGGGGATTTGGATCTCAACATCCGAATCAATACTCAGGTCTTTGGCTGTAAATTTCATCAGGCTGTCTTGTTCTTTCAGCCCTTTCCCTATTGCAAAACGACGGTCCTTGTAAAAAACTGTATCACCTTCCACATTCACACTGGCAAATTCACTCTCATCAATCGGACGATTTTGATAGATAAACCCGTGATCTGCCGTGATCAGGATGTTGTTAGCATTTGCCATAACCAATTTATAGATAAATTTTAGGAGCTCGTCCTGGGTATCCTGTACTGCTTCAAAAACCTTCGTTTCCGTCAGCCGTTTATCCCCGGTGCTGTCGATCCGGTTGTGATAAAAGTAAATCACATCATTCTCACGGATCAAAGTACGGGCGTCCATCACATTCAATGCGGTAAATTCGTCCATTTGCATAGCCAATCCCCCGGCAGGAACTTTATCCGCCAAAATCTTCCCCCGATTCTCTGTTCCCTGAGCGCTGTTTCCGTCCACATCAACAGCACCTGTCATTGAATCTGAAAATGACAAGGTATTGTTTGGCAGTAAAGCTGCCATCCCCAGTTGGGTGTAGCTTGGCAGCATGGACCACATTGGTTTTAACGTGGCTTCATAGCGTTCTTCATGCCGGATCAGGTCCGTTAGTTCCTGTGCAATCTCGTATCGCAGCCCATCAGAGATAACCACAAATACCTTATTGTTTTCCAGCAAAAATGGCTCGACAAAATCATTGTAGAAATATTTCTGGAAAGGCGC
>JAYELT010000071.1:0-13352 GCA_034717715.1 Chloroflexota bacterium
TCAATGGACCTTGTTTTGCCTCCCGTCCTACAATAGAAGAACTTCAGGACCCCTCTTTCAATGTGACATATGGCAGCCAGATGCTGGCTGGATTGTATACCAAATACGGTTCCTATCGTGAAGCGCTTTTTCGCTATGGCCCCATGGATATGGGCTATCGGTATGCTGATCTGGTTGTAAAAATTTGGGAGAATTATCAGTGACTTGAACAGTTCCAATTTCAAACAGCCTAGAGCACTGGCTTCCTACAAATGCCAGGGATTATTCTTCGATCAACCTCTGGGCAGTTTCGGTGTCTGTGATCAAGGTATTAATTAATCCGCCCTGAATCGCCCCTAAAATCGCTTCATATTTATTAGGGCCGCCGGCGATGCCCACGACCCGAGGAATCCTCTTCAACACCTCATAGCTTGCACCAATCACCCGCCGATGGAATTCGCTGTCAATTTCCAGTCCATTCAGATCGAAGAAATGCAAGCTGATATCTCCCACCGCCCCTTGCGAACGCAGCTCAGCCATTTTCCCCCAGGTGATAATTTCCTCATTTTTCATCAGAAAGGGATTATGCTTTGTCGCCCCGATGCCCACGAAAGCGACAGTCGTCTTCTTGACAAATTCAAGAGCCTGGCTGATATGCCGATCCGCAATGAGTAATTCCGCAGAGTCAACCGACCCCACCACGCCCGGCGCCGGCATGAGGGACATTTTTGCTTCCAAAGCCATAGCCGTACGGATGACAAGATCCGTAGCGTGTGTATTGGTATTGGGACTGCCCAATCCGCCCACCATTTGCACCACCAGACAATTGGGTTTCTTCTCTTGATCAAGATGAGCCACCATTGAAGCCAGGGCGGACCCCCAGGTCATGCCTATCACATCGCCATCTTTGACAATCCTTTTAAAAAACTTTGCTGCAGCGATTCCCAGGGAATGGGAAACTGTTTCATAAGATAAAGCACCAGTGATCTTCACAACAATCGCTTCGACCAAACCATATTTAGATTGAAGCAGCTGCATTAAATCTGAATAATCGCCTGGAATCGAGGCAATTTCAATGCGAATAATCCCCTGATCCATGGATTCTTGCATCAGGCGTGACACCTTCGGCCTGGAGATACCCATCCTTTTTGAAATCACCGTCTGGGTCAAGCCCTCCTCATAATACATCTTGGCGATTTTTACCATCAACTTCTGCGTTTCGTTCATATCATTCTTCTACCAAAGAATTATTGCATTCTATGATCATTCAATTAAGGGCTGCTATACTGAATTGCTGGCAGCCTATCAGAAATTAATTAGAGATAGAGCTGCTAGCTCTCACAATATCTGGCCAGGTAATCAAAATTAGGCTTGAGAGATTGATAAAGTTCCAGGAAGAGGGGATACTTCTTCTCATAGGTCTCAGAACCTTCTGGAAAATGAACCTTACGATCCACAGCGACCATTTTATCAACCATTACCTGGTAAGAAGGATAATAGCCCAGCGCTTTCCCACATAAGATCACATTCCCAAGATTCGCTGTATCTGGTTCCGCAATCGTTGTGATGGGTTTTCGCAAGACTTTTCCCAGAATTTCCAGCCAAGTCTGACTCCGCAAGCCGCCCCCCACAGCACGAACCTCATTGATTGAAATCCCAAGCGATTCAACGGTTTCAATATTATTACGGAAAGCAAAGGCGACGCCTTCCATAATGGCACGGATAAAATGTGCCTTGGTGGTCTTTAAATTAATCCCAAAGAAGACACCCCTGGCATGGGTATCCCAGTAAGGTGTCCGTTCACCATTAAGATAGGGCAGGAAAGTTAACCCGTGGCATCCCTCCGGGACATTTTGAATGAGATCATTGTATTCCCTGAAGATATCTTTGGAGGATTCTGCCTTATCTTCAGCCCGATCGAAAGCATTCTTAAACCATTCCAACGATTCCCCTGCAGTTTGCATGATCCCCAAAGATACCCATCGATTGCGAAGGCAGTAATGCCAGCATAAGGTTCGACCCATCGGATCTTCAAGGGGATCATCCGAACAGACCGTGACGACACCCGCTGTTCCCAGGATCAGCGTAACCTGACCGGGTTGTGCCATACCGGAACCAAGTGCTGCGGCAGAATTATCCGAACTTCCATTGACAACGGGAATCCCCGCCGGAAGGCCGGAACCTTCTGCTGCTTCATCCGTCACATAACCGATAACCTCATCAGATGGGAGCGCCTTTGGAAAGTATTCTCGGGGAATCCCAAACAAGTCGAACGCAGCTTGCGACCAGGTTTCATGTTTGACATCAAATAGAAGCGTACCGCTGGCTTCTGCGTAATCCGTTACCATCACCCCGGTCAAGAGGAATTTCAGATAATCCTTTGCCACAAGGATATGCCGTACCTTTGACCAGATTTCAGGTTGATTTTGCATAACCCATTTGACATGTAATGCTGTGTACGTCGTTGAAGCGCTGTTGCTTGTTTCTGAAAATAGCAATGCCTTCGCCTCAGGATCGCGGTTGATTCTTTCAACAATTTCTGCAGACCGCTGGTCCATCCAGGTGATCGCTGGACGCAATATTTCAAAATTTTCATCCAGATACACCTGGGTGTGCATCTGCCCGCACATACCGATTCCAGCAACGTTTTTGAATCGCTCAGGATGTTGATGTGATAAATATTGACATGCATCTAAGAAACCATGCCACCAGGCTTGCGGGTCCTGCTCAGCATAAGATACATGAGGTGTCAGAATCGGATATTCACTGGATTTCGAAGCAATCAGTCCACCATCCTCCTGAAAAAGACTGACTTTCAGACTGGTGGTGCCTAAATCGATCCCCAGCAGGTGCTTCGTCATGCTGCCCGCCTTTTTATGAATCCGTTTTCAAGTAAATACTTTACAACCATGACCAGAATGAGGATAATGCCCCATAAAGCAATCGTTAGAAAATTACTGACGCCCAATAAATTTAGGCCGCTGGAGATCATCTGCATAATGATCAGCGATAGGATCAACCCGCTGACCTTGCCAAACCCACCGGCCGCGCTGATCCCTCCCAGAACCGCTGCCAACACCGTCTGCAAAAGGTACGATTCTCCATAATCCGCCTTGGCTGAATTAAAACGAGAAATCATGATAACTGCCGCAATGCTGGAATAAATACCCGATAGGATATATGTTCGGAACAATACCTGGCGATTATTTACGCCGGAATAGAAGCAAGCTGTCGGATTTGAACCAATCATATAGATGCGTGTCCCCAAAGGCGTGCGGTTTAAAATTACCGCCATAATTCCTGCACAAATCAGAAAGATGATCATCGGGTTTGGAATACCCAAAAATGCCTTGTTCCCAATGGCTAACATCGCCTGGGGAAACCCCGAAATGACATACCCCTCTGTAATCACAACCGAGATGCCGCTGAGCATGATCATCGTACCAAGCGTTGCCAAAATCGGAGATATTTCCACCACAGCAATCAAATAACCGTTCACCATGCCCACGATTGCACCAACAGCGAGCCCCGCCAGGACAGCCAGGAGCGTGATCCAGATTCCGCTGCCCGCTGCACCGCTATCCGGCACCAATCCTGTCAGGATAAAGGCCATTACAATACCGGAAAGATTGGATGTCGCAATGATAGATAGGTTAATGCCTGATGTCAACATGGCGATCATCATGGCTAGGGTCAAAAGGCCAAGTTCTGGCAATTGAAAAGACATGGACTTCAAATTACGCAGGCTTAGAAAATCAATGCCATTCATCAGCACCATCAATACCATCACAACCACCATGGCCAAAAGCAAAATACCGAAATAAGAATTTTTACGCAGCACGTTGACCTCCAGCTGAGGTTGTTTCTGTAATCACTTTCCTGCGTGTAAAGATTTTCCGGCGGTAAGCGCTGGCCCCCACACTGACAATGATCACCAAACCAATAACAACGTTATACCAGATCGCAGGAACGCGCATGATTGTCATGCCATTGCCAAGAATAGAGATCATTGTCACCCCCAGAATCATCCCCAAGACCGAACCGCTGCCACCCGCCATGCTTGCCCCTCCCAGAACAACGGCAGCAATCACATCCATTTCTTTTCCAACCAGAGAGTTGGGTGCTACAGTTTGAACCAGTAAAGCCTGGATGACACTGCCAATACCAGCCATCAACCCCATCCAGCTGTAAACAAAAAGTGTCAGGCCAAAGAGGTTGAACCCTGTACGTTGGGCAGAAAGAGTATTACCGCCCATGGCGTAAATTCCCCGACCCAAAACCGTGTATTTGAGGATGAACCAGCTGATCAAGATGAGCGCGATCCAGATCACCGTCACGATCGACAGCCCATAAGGCACACCTTCACTGGTGTAAAACGTAAAAACTCGAATCGTGGCAAAATCACCAAACCATTTGGGAAAGCCATACAACCAGGTTCCTGTTGTAATCACCGTGAGGATGCCATAAAAGATATTTTGTGTGGCAATCGTCGTGATGATGCTGGGAATTTTGAAATTATGGATGATCAAAGCGTTTATCATGCCCAGGGCAATCCCAATCAATGCGGCGATGAGGAAAACAAGGATGATATTTAAACTGTCCCCAATCCTCAGCAGCAGGACAGCAATGGTATACCCCGATACCGTCGCAATGGCAGTAAATGAAATATCAATTCCGCCCGAGATGAGGACAAACAGCATACCGATCGCAAATGTGCCCATCAGAGAAGCACTCTTAAGCAGGTCAAAGAAGTTTTCCAGGGTAAAAAAAGCAGGATTGATGATTGAAACAACCGTCACAAAGATAATAATTGCTAAGAATACGTATGTCTCATGCCGATATAATAAATTCTTCATAGGACATCTTCTTTAATAAGTTCCATTAACAAATTCCTGGATATGGTCCATTGAGACCTGGCTGGTATCAAATTCCTTGATAATACATCCTTTTCGCATGACCAAAACACGATTACAGTTGTTATAGACCTCAGGCACCTCCTCCGAGATCAAAATGATCGCAATCCCCTGTCTTGCTAATTCCCGGATGATCTCATGGATTGCAAATTTTGCAGCGACATCAATACCAATGGTCGGACCATCCAGGATTAAAATCTTTGGATTGGTGCTGATCCATTTCGCCAGGACAATCCGCTGTTGATTACCCCCGGAGAGGGTACGAACAGGGGAACCTACGCTGGGAACCTTGATGTCCAGCTCATCAATCCACCGCTTGATATTTTTCTTTCTCTTAGTTTTATCCAATAATTTGAAACGATTGACGAGCGAATCAATAATCGTAATAATCAGGTTGTCCCCTACTGGTTGCTCATTAACCAATCCCTGCACCAATCGGTCCTCTGGCACATAGGCGATTCCCAATCGCATGGCATCCTGGATGCTCTTGATCTTAACCGGTTTACCCTCAAAGATGATTTCACCGTGATCCGGATGGGTAATGCCAAAAAGCGAAAGCGCCAGCTCTGTGCGTCCTGAACCAAGCAAGCCAGTGATGCCCAAAATTTCACCCGGATATAATTGGAAATTTATGTTTTCGTATTCACTTTTTCTGCTAAGCATTTGAGCTTCTAGAATAGGTTCATTCCCATTTGATGAAAGTTTGAAATTCTGGTATTCCACCTTCTTGCCGGTCATGAGATGCGTCAATTTTTCCTCATCAATTTCATGCGAAGGGAAAACCCCTACCTTTTTTCCGTCTCTCAGAACACTGATCCGATCGGCAATCTGAAAAACCTCATTCAATTTATGGCTGACAAACAGCGTGGCGATCCCTTTTGATTTCATATCCTTAACGACCGAGAGCAGGGATTCAATCTCTCGACGGGTCAACGATGCAGTCGGCTCATCCATAATGATCAGCTTGACATCACGGGTGAGCGCCCGGCAAATCGCCACCAGCTGCTGGTCTGCAATAGAAATCTCTGAAACCTGTGCATCTAAGTCCAGATCAACATTAATACGTGCCATTGCCCGTTTGGCAATTTTCGTTAATTCCTTCCAGTTGATCAGCCGGCGATGCTCACTCACAAATTCACCCATGGCAATGTTCTCTGCCACAGTCAAATTGGGGAACAAAGAAAGGTCCTGATAAATCACCTGGATGCCGCGGTCAATGGCATCAATTGCCTTATGGGAGTGGATCCTCTCCCCCTGAATTTCCATCATTGACCCCGGGTCGGCATCTACGGTGCCTGAAATGATCTTAATCAGCGTTGATTTCCCTGAACCATTTTCTCCTACAAGGCAATAAATCTCATCTTCTTGCAGTTCAAAATCAACATTGTCCAGCGCAGTAACGCCAGCATAATGCTTGCTGACCTGAGTCATTCTTATGAAAGGTTCTGTCATAGGAATAACCTTATCATATTTCTATTTTAATCATGAATTTTAGCATTATGTAGTCTGGGCTTCTCCTGTTTCAGGAAGAAGCCCAGACTTTCCAAAAGTAGATTAGAAGCCTAAAGAATCAGCATTTTCAGGTGTTATGTAGAGGATATTGTCCACCTTGACAACCTGACCGTCCAGTGTAACGGCACCCAATCCGGGAATTTCCACGCCGTCAGTAATCTCATTACCACCTAACAGGTACTTCGCCAACCATACCATGCCAAAGCCAGCGTCAGCAGGATTCCAGAGAATACCCTCTTTCATCGAGCCTTCTGCAAGGTAAGGTGCAGCCTGGGAGGGAATAACAGTACCCACAACCGCAATTTGATCCGTGAGGCCTTTTTCCTTCAAGGCTTGTGCTGCACCAATTGGACCCAAGCTGCCAAAGCCTACAATACCCTTCAAATCAGGATATGCTTTGATTAACTCAAGGGTTTTCTGACGTGACAGTTCCTGATCTTCACCGCAAGGGATACGCTCGGTGACCAGTGTTATATCTGGGTAGTTTTTCTCAAAATAATCAATCCCAACATCTGCCCAGAAATTGTGCAAAGGTACGGTCAAACCACCGACGAAAATAGCATATTCGCCACTATCGCCCATGTGCTTCACCAGTTGCTCAAATGCTTCTTCGCCAAATTTCACATTGTCAATTAATTCAAAGTCATAATCAGTGCCTACCTGATCAGGAGACTCATGCGTGATCACGATGATACCCGCTTCTTTTGCCTTCTCAAAAACCGGTTCTAATGCCTTCGCATCATTGGGAACCACAGCAATGGCATCTACTCCTTTAGAAATGAGGTCTTCAACAATTTTCACCTGCGCTGCAGGATCTGCTTCAGCAGGACCAGTCTGATAAGAATTTACTCCCAACTCACCTGCGGCACGATCAACACCTTTTTCCATTACATTGAACCATGGGATCCCTGTGATTTTCACAACCACGGCGATCTCTAAAGGTTCATCTTCCGCAGCACTCTTTGGACCACATGCGGCCAAAAAGGACAGCACTATGATCGCCGAAAAAATACGGAACCACGACATTTTCTTCATTATTTCTCCTTTATATAAAGTGGCTAATCTTTCGTTATCAACAAATTACACTCAACGGTTAACACAACATCAATCTTTGGGGACAACAAAAATAATTCTCAAAATCAAATCAGGTTGGAATGGATTGTCTGAATTCTTTCCCATGCGTCAAACTTCTTACCAATCTCAACCAACAATCTGAAATCAAACGATTTGTGGTTGTCCACTGGTCATAAATTTTTCTCCGATAATAATCATCTCCTCGTCTGATAAAATTTTTGGCTCTCCAATACTCTTACATTGAATATAAATCTTCGAAACAAGTTCAAGTTCTTCTGCTACATTAAAGGCACTTTCAATATCCTTGCCGACCGCAACCAGACCGTGATTAGCCATCAGGCAGGCATTATAATCGCCAATGGCCTCAAGAATATTGTCCGATAATGCCTGTGTACCAATCGGCGCATATTTAGCGAGGGGTACTTTATTTCCCGAAAATCCAACCAAATAATGTACGGCCGGTAATTCCCAATTCATACAGGCAATTGTTGTCGCATTAACCTGGTGGGTATGCACTACAGCATTGATATCTTCACGGAAATTCAATAAGTCCAGATGAAAGCGGATTTCAATCGAAGGCATGAGATTCCCCTCAACGGTATCACCAGAAGGCGACACCACCACAACATCTTCGGGACGCATCTTAAAATAGTCCACTGTGCTAGGTTTAATCGCGATTAATCCCTCAGTTCTATTATAGATGCTCAAGTTCCCCCCAGTACCGGTGGTCAAGTGGTTGGTGATCAATTTTTGACCAAATTTAACAATTGCGCTTCTTTCATCAAATAACCGCATTATTAAACTCCCTTACCTTTCTATTACAGGATAAGATTGAACCTATTCTATCATAAGTTTTACAATATTTCAATGCTGAAATTTTATAATGTCAAAGCAAAGTTAAAGAGTCCTATTGCGTAGCAAAGTAGAAAAGTCCAAATTAGTGGATTGGATCGGTTTGCGACAAACATGAAAACCGTATCTTCTCCAAGGGTGATCCTTGGCAGGTTATTAATCAATATGTTTTGAAGAAACTGGGGGACGCCTTCTAGATTGTTTGATAACTCGCTTAAACTGAATTTTTGCCATTCTGTGGGCAGACAGCTTTTGGGCAACTTCAAATCAGATGGCTGGGTATTCGAGTCCCTCCGGGTACACATAAAAACCGATAATACTGGGTCTTTTCTCAATTTTCGCCACGTATCCTGGAAAAAACCTCGATCGACGGAAATTGGGGATGAGAATAACTGAATTAATCTTTTATTCATTTAATGAGTCTACTGCAAAAAGGGTGTGGTCTGTTTGAAAGTGGGGCGTCTTGTGTCATTTTTATGCTTTTTGGATGGTTCAATCCCATAAAACGCGTAAAACTCGATATATTTGTGGGGCATCACATTAGCTATTTCCCAGAAATTGGAGTTTTTTCAGTAGAGTCATTTAATTTATCTGCAAATACCGCAATGATAATAACAGCTCCAATAATGATTAGTTGGAAAAATGAGGAAACATTTACTGTTGTCAAACTATTTCACAGGATTCCAAGCATCAAAACACCTATCAGCATGCCAATAATTCAATTATTGAGATATTTTCATTGCTCATACTTCTTTTCTTTTCGACAATTTTTATTTATACTTTCCTGATCTTTATTCCACATGGTGGTCTTTTGGTTAATGTTCCGTTTCACCTCTCTTTCCGACCTATATATGACGTGCCCCAGATTCAAGGAGTCGGGGTAAAGCAGAGGTTCTATTACTCTTCATTAAAGTATAGGTCCATCATGGATACGTTCACTCCCGGGGCTCCGATCATGGGCAGATTTCGTGTTTTCATGGTGTTCTCAAGATTCTGAACATCCTCCCTGGTCAACTCTTTGACCTCCCCGATCGCCAAAGCCTGTAAGATAGAAATGGAGCTAATCTCGAGGATATCCACCAACTGCATGGTCCTCCAGAGGTCGGCAGTGCTCAGAATCGTCAGTCCATGGTTCTCCATAAGAAAGGCGTTATACTTCTTCACAAAGGGATCGAAATTGTCGGCCAATTTCTGGGTCAGTGGCTCGCCGTAAGGTACAAGCGGTACCGGTCCCACTTCAGCCACAGTCTCAGGAAACACTGGCCTCATCAGCCAGTTGGTTCCTTTGAGGATGGTAAAGGCGTTGGTGTAGGGCGGGTGACAGTGGATCACCGACTTGATGTCCGGCCGGTCACGATAGAAGTTGAGGTACATGGGCATCTCCCCGGTTGGCTTGCGTGTTCCCTCCACGATCTTTCCCTCCAGATCAATGAAGACCACGTCCATCTCCGAGATATCAGATTTGCTCACACAGGTCGGGGAGATCAAAACCAGGTTGTCTTCCAGCTTGTAAGAGAGGTTGCCCCCCTGGCTAGTCACATACATCCGATCTGCCAGACGCTTACAGACCATGGTGAAGTCCTGGACCTTTTTTGAGTATTTTTGTAAGTAGCTCATGCGATTCTGTTATTCCCTTTTGTTCTTGATAGTCTGGTACAAATCGAAGGCCTTCTCCGGCTTTTCTTTACCGTGCACGACCGCCTTGATCGCCTTCATCATCCCCACCGGGCAATCAGATTGGAAGATGTTACGCCCCATATCCACCCCAGAGGCTCCCTGGTCAATAGCGTTGTAGGCCATCTTCAGCGCATCCAGCTCAGGCCGCTTCTTTCCTCCTGCGATAACAATCGGTACCGGACAGGCTGCCGTCACCGTCTCGAAACCCTCCTCCACGTAGTAGGTCTTAACATACTGGGCACCCATCTCAGCACAGATACGGGTAGCTAAGCGGAGGTACCTGGCGTTGCGCTCCAGCTCCTTACCCACCGCGGTGACTGCCAAGGTAGGAATTCCATAACGCATACCCGCATCCACCAGCCTGGTCATGTTCACCACGGAGCGGGACTCGAACTCTCCACCAATAAACACCTGGATGGCCATAGCGCACACTCCCAGCCGGATGCAGTCCTCCATATCCATGGCGATCTGCTCGTCAGAAAGCTCCTTGAGAATACTCGGGCCACCAGACGCTCGAACCACCACCGGTATAGTGACAGACGGCGGTACGATAGCGCGCAGAATTCCCCGGGTACACATCAGCACATCGGCTTCCGGCACCAAGGGCAAAATGCTCACATCAATCCGCTCCAGCCCTGAGGTTGGACCCTGAAAATAGCCGTGGTCGACGGCCAGCATCACGGTACGCCCGTCATCGGGGTTAAAGATGCGGGCTAATCGATTCTTCATTCCCCAATCCAACTCAGTCGAACCTTTCAAGAAGAAAAGTTCTCCCTTTTGGGGTAAATCCTCGTAATAGTTTTTTCCTTCATTATCTGCTTCAGGCATAATGTGTTTGCTCCTAAATAAATACTCGTTGCGTTATTTTGATCGCCGAGTTCATTGTCCAGATCATTCCTTCTTCGTATTAATCAGATATTTAAATTCTTCCAGGGTCTGTCCGTTCGCTTCAAGTTCAGCCAGGATCAACTCGGTGGCCCAACGGGCGCCATCGCCGACCACAGCGCAGCAGCCATCTTCCCGCTCATGGGCTCCTGCGTCCCTGAACATCTGTTTCTGTTCATCATCCCGCAGGTCAAAAGAACGGCCATAAATCTTCTTATGGATATCACCACAGATTACTGTTCCGTATTTCTCCATGAATTTGTCATGCAGGGCTGCTCCCATCCGGAAAGAGACATATTTATCCTTCCTGCCCTGTACGGTGGCCTCCTCTTCCCGTGTCCGTCCGAAGAACATGCTCATGGCAATGATCCCACCGGAAACACCTCCACAGTTACCATCAATACACTCCCCCGCTCCTCCGGCCAGACCGCTGGCTGACTTATAAACAATATCGTTGCGAATTCCCAGTGCATCCTGAACCGCGGCAAGGGCGCATTGGGCGCACCCTCTGACGTCATGCTCTCCCTCGAAGCCCAGCCTGTATGCTTTTTCCAAGATTTGCTCTTTGTTCATTTTATCCTCCAACAATTTAGATGTTGACAAGCTCAGCTATACTGAGTCAGTCATTTGCTCACTTATTTATAGGTGGATCCACCATCAACGATGATGTTCTGTCCGGTGATGAATCCAGCATACTCCGATGCCAGAAACAGCACCAAATAGGCCACATCCTGCGGCGTACCAAAACGCCCGACAGGAATACGGTCGATGTACTTATTCCGCTTCTCCATATCTGGTTCCTTGTCCTTTAATAGATCCGTTTCAATGAGAGCGGGCAGTACCGCGTTCACGGTGATTCCCTGCGGCGCCAACTCCTTTGAAAGGGCTCTGACCAATCCATTAATACCTGCTTTGGCCGCGGAGTAGGCAGCTGATCCCCCACCTCCTGTGATCGAACCCGCAGATCCGATATAGATGATTCTTCCCACACTTGTTGCGATCATGTGCCGGTAGGCGGCCTGGGTTATGTAGAAGGCACCATTTAGGTTTACATCGATTCCGCTCTTCCACAAATCCGTAGAAAGATCTTGAACCTTCGATGGTCTGGTGTATCCGGCACTGTTGACCAGAATATCCAAACCGCCGAAGCGGTCCAGTGTTTTCGCACACAAACGTTCCATGTCCTCCGGAGAGGTGACATCTGCGGCGATGGATTCAAAAACACCACCGAAATCCAGTATCTCCTGCTCAACCTGCTTCAGACCTTCAATGTCCTTATCAAACGGGAGATAGTCGATCATTACATTTGCCCCGCTGGAGGCAAATAAAACACTGATAGCTGCGCCAATACCTCGGCTGCCGCCAGTAACAATTACTGTTTTTCCCTTGAAATCCAAATGCATTGATATTGCTCCAGTGATGTTTATTGTGTGTCTTCTTGATCGGAGATATGAAGCTCAATGCCCCGATCAACAAGTATATTGCGGTACTCTTTGGTTAAACCGTCATCAGTGATGATCGTATCGATATCAGAGAGTTCAGCAAAATGGGTGACGCTGATACTACCGAACTTCGTCGAGTCAGCGACCAGTATGATATGCTTGGCCGAACGGATCATCTCTCGCTTGATAGCCGCTTCGTAGTTAAAATAGGTTGTTAAACCCAATTCTGGATCGAGACCGCCGGTGGAAATAAAAGCCTTGTCCGCGCGGGTGTTGCGTATCAGTGCGTGGTTTTCGGGACTATGGAACACATTCGAGTCCCTGTGAAAGTAACCGCCCAGCAGGATCAAGTTAGCATTCTTTCGCGGATAGAACTCCAAGGCATTTGTGAAGGTGTAACATATCACAGTGATCGGGAGATCAGAGTTCAGATTTTTAGCTATAAATGGGGTTGTGGAACCGGAGTCCAGAAATATTGTCTCGTGGGGTTGAACCAGTGAAGCCGCTTTGATCCCTATCAGATTTTTTTCCCGGGCATTCTTGGCGGTCTGTTCCCCGAGTATGTACGGATCCCTCACGCTTGTGTTCTGTCCCAGAAGCACGGCTCCGCCGTGGTTTCTCCGGACGACTCCCTGTTGCTCCAAGGCATCCAGGTCCCGCCGGATTGTCATATCCGATACGTGCAGCATTCCCGAGATTTCTTTCACAGAAAGCTCTTCTTCCTGCTTGAATAGATAAACAATGTTTCTTAACCGTTTTTTTCGTTCGTATGACATTCAATACTCAAATACCGCTCAATAATCAAACATATATCCGGATTATTGTTAATATTGTGTTACTTGTACGGCAATTATAACAAATATATAACACTTCGTCAACCTTTTAGTCTTTATGTCTTAGATTCAAGTATTAAGTGCAACAGTTATTTTTTAAGAATAACATAGGTTGATCAAAATCAATGCATTTTCTAGGTCTGTAGTTTAGGCGATTCTCAATAAACATGATATCTTCACTAGAC
>JAYELT010000072.1:0-11556 GCA_034717715.1 Chloroflexota bacterium
CATTCTAGATGAAGGATTTCAAAGTCATTGTTCATAAGTAACCTCTACTTGCTAATTAGTTTAGAAAAGCAAGCATTGTTTTTAACACATATCACCGTTTTAGGTTGTTATCTTAAAGGAATTATAACGAATATTTTCAAGCAATGGTCTTTTATTGCAGACATGACCTGACTATAGAAAGGAGATGATGTCTGGGTCGCGGTGATGTGGAAAGTGGGGGTCTGTATTTGGTCATGGCGGTATTGAACTAACGCGGTCCGTTGATTTATGATATAATGAATATTAGGAATTAAGGGTGAATATTAAAAAAATTTCGTTAAAGTTCCATTCATCCTTTTAGTCTGATTACCTTCGATGTGTTTTCACTACTCTCTGCAATTCCAATGAAGCATTAATTGGCCCGGTTTTATTTATGCATTTAGTGTGGCTGGTCAATTAATGTTGTCTCATACTGAATTTCATGAAGTTCTGAAAGGAGAGCAACATGTTACCCAAAGGTTTCACGAAAACGCTTGTTTTTTCCCTTCTCATTTTATGCAACCTCATATTGGTTCCAAATCATGCAGCAGGAAATGCCTTGCGCACTGACAATCAAGAAACTGCTGATAAAAATGCGCCAATCGTGCCAACCTCAACAAGCGGGAATGAATGGTTTGTTTCTGAAACAGGCACAGGTACGGATTGCAGTCAGAGTGGTCCTTGTTCATTGGAGTATTGTGTTGAAGAAAAAGCGGATTCGAATGACACTGTTTATGTTCGTGCTGGTCATTATGTTTCAACAGATTCTGATGATAATTTGCTATTTATTCAAAAAAGCCTGAACCTTATTGGCAGCTGTACTTGGGAGAAAATAGGACCGGTTTATTGCTATCCTCAGAATAATCCGCCATCTGAAGAAACCTCATATTTAGATGGGGAGAATACAAGAAGGGTGATCGCTGTTGAAGGTCCTGACATAGATGTCTCTATTGAGGGATTTTATATTTACAGTGGCAATGCAGAGAACAGGCTTCCGAACCCTTGGAATTACCCAGGTGTTGGTGGAGGTGTTTATGCGAGCGATCTTGATTCACTTGTGTTGAAGAATAACTACATATGGTCCAATAAAGCCAGTTCAATTGAATTGAGTACAGATAAATATAGTCCTGGGGGAGGCGTTTATGTTGAAGATATTCGGGAGTTGGAAATTCAGGAAAACACATTTATTTTTAATTCGGCATCTGCAAGAAATAGCTATGGTTTGGGAGGCGGATTGTACGTTACCCACTGCGGGGAAACTGGAATAGTTGATGTTAAGTCAAACCATTTTCATGAAAATATGGTTGGTGATGAAACTACATTCAGTCGCGGTGCAGGGGCATTTTTTATTTTTGTAGGAAACCTCAATTTGGATAATAATATTTTTGAGTACCATAATCATACCATCCGTAGCGATTGGATTGACGGCAGTGCTCTATATTTAGCTAAAGATGTCAGTGCTAATAGCATAGATCATAATGTGTTTCGATTGAATTATGGGAATTCGATTGTGACCTTAACTGATTTGACAGGCTCCTTGACCCGTAATTCTTTTTGGGATAATGATGCTTTTTACGATTTGTATATTGAACATGGTGATCAAATCGAGATTATGAATAATTTCTTTGGTAAGACATATGGGAGAGCAGTGTCTTCAACTGATGAGTTAAGTGGTGTTCGAGGTGGCATTTCAACAATCATCTACATCTGCTCGTTGTGTGGTGATCCAGATGTAGACATTATCAATAATTCATTTGCACTAGCAGAATATGCTATTCAGATTGGTGACGGTCCCATAGTGGATATTAAACGCAATATTTTTTCGAATTTGACAAAAAAGCTATTGATGTAGATATTTCTAATACAACTGTTGATGTGAACGAGAATTTGTTCTGGCTAAATACAGAGAATGGTGAGGTTGGTGTAACGTTTTGGGAAGCAGATCCGATATTTGTCGATTTGTGGAATGGGGATTTCCATATTCAGAATGGTTCTGCAGCGATTGATAAGGTGTCGGGTGGTTTGGTGGACACGGATATCGATTATCAACATCGCCCTATTGGGTTTGGGATAGACCTTGGCGCAGATGAGTATGGTTTTAGCTATTTCCTGCCACTATTCACGCGTTAGCTGCAGTGTGAGGGATGGATTAAACCAGGGAATTGAGGTGAACAAAACAATAATTTTAGCACCCATACAGACTTGCCAAAGTTAATGCCTGGCCAGTCTGGTCTTATCATCCAATGAGCATTTTGTTGTGAGGTAATGACAAGAAAATTATTGATCGCGCCGGTGTCCTCACCGGCGCTTAGTGCTGGTCAGAGGCATGCAAGGACGTTGCTTCGTTAAAGTGTATGACACCTCTACGCGAGAATCTAAGTTTATGCTGTGGTGAAAAGCCCTCACCCTATAATTAATCAAAACCAAGGTCAAACCAGGCGGTATGATATTCAAGGAATTCAGAACCCTGGAATTCGAGTTTCATCAGCGAACCGGTGGTATCACGGTTGTTGCGGATCCAACCATGGGTTTCAAATCTAAAATCAACGGTTCCACCACCATCTATGGATTGAAGTTTTAGGCTTTGTTTTGGCCACAAATCCAAGGTGCTTTCCGGGATGCTTACACTTGGATCAAGTTTTTTCATGATGCAGGTTTCATTTGCAGGGAGGTTGCAGGTCAGGCTTCCTTTGATAATAAGCCGGCGTCCGTCCAGCGTATAATACTTTCCGTCCTCACTCCTTGTGGTGCTGCCGACATCATTCACGACGATAGTGTAATCCCCCTCTGTGACAGGTGTTCCTAGTGCTGCTGGGCTCTGCCGTGAGGTATGTCCGTAGGCTGCGCCCCCCCTGACATCCCGCTGATGATCAAACTCAAGATCGCCAAACCGCCGCATAGAAAGACACACACTCCCAGGACAATCAGAATGATCCGAAGGGTCTTCTTTTTCTTGGGATCCTTTAAGCTTACTTTTGGGGTGCTTTTCATTTCAGTCCTCCTTGTTGAAAATTGATCCTGCCAATTCTGATGCAGGTTTAGAGTGGACCTCACTGGTCGGGATGG
This sequence comes from Chloroflexota bacterium, assembly GCA_034717715.1. Taxonomy (GTDB): domain Bacteria; phylum Chloroflexota; class Anaerolineae; order Anaerolineales; family Anaerolineaceae; genus Brevifilum. Next base: position 3,085 of record JAYELT010000072.1, read on the forward strand.
TAAGTCAATTATGCTCACATGATCGCAGCAGGCATTTATAACTTTATGTGGTTTGTGCTGTATTGTGGCGTCAATCATGTTTTCGATGGGTGGGGATGAGGTGCACAATGATGATGTTATTATAATGGAATTTTTATGTCCTCCCGCAGGTGATTCTGTTGGATTTCAGTTGAAGCCTAAGTAACCTGCTGTTTTCATGAGCAACAAAACAATAAATAATATCTCCGAACCTAACTTTTGTTGATTATCAACGACAATCAACCTTAACATCAAAGTCGCCTGTTGCATAAAAACACTTTACTCATCCGTTTGTTATCTAAACGCCTACAATGGAGGAAAGTCGACTATAATTTTTCTCATAGATAAGGAGCACTAAAGAAAATGTCAGTGCAAAATTATAAGAGAAAAGGCCGTCAAATTCGTTTCCTACGCTGGGTGGCGCGGGTTTGGAGCATCATCGTGTTAATTTTCACCATTACTCTGCTGGTCAGCACTGCTATGGAATCTGGAGCTGAATCCCTGCATTTGACTTACTGGCTGCTGCTTGGGTTGTGGTGTTTTTCCACATTAGGTCTGGCAGCCGCCTGGCGCTGGGAACTGATTGGAGCGATCATTGCTGTCACAGCGCTGATCTCACGCGAGATGGTGTATCTGTACTTAAGCGGCCAGGTCCTGGTGGATTTTGGGATGGTGTGGCTGCCGATCCTGTTCCCAGCAGCTTTGTATATCCTGGTCTGGGTGTTGGAAAGACGGTCGATTGCAGCACAAAAACCGAGAACTCCACACGAGGTCTATGAATAAAATGTTGGGAGTAAAATCATAGTCAACAAAAATGGACATATACGTTAAAATTACACTTAATTAGAAATATCAAAGTGTTTGTTGTAATGAAAAGGAGAATTTAAGTATGAAAGTTGTGATTGTAGGAGGTGTGGCAGGTGGTGCCAGCACGGCAGCCCGTTTAAGACGGATGGATGAGGGTGCTGAGATCATCATGCTGGAGCGAGGGCCAAATATCTCTTTTGCAAACTGCGGTTTGCCTTACCATATTGGGGAAGTAATTAAGGATCGGGAGCGTTTGCTGGTTGTCACTCCCGAAAAATTGAAGGCGATGTTGAATATTGACTCACGCGTACTTCACGAAGTTGTGCGCATAAACCGTGCTGAGAAGACCGTGACCGTGCGCGACCTGGAAGCCGATCGCATCTATGAAGAACATTACGATAAACTTGTGCTTTCCCCTGGCGCGGCACCGATTGTTCCACCTTTGCCAGGTGTGGATTTGCCTGGTGTGTTCACTCTGCGCAATCTCCCAGACATGGACCGGATCAAAGCTTTTGTGGATGATAATAAACCGGCTCGAGCTGTCGTAGTAGGTGGGGGGTTCATTGGACTGGAGATTGCTGAGAACCTGCAGCATCGAGGGGTAGAGGTCACCCTGATTGAACTGCTCAACCAGGTGATGGCACCCATTGACCCTGAGATGGCTGCGCTGGTACATCAACACCTGATCTTCAAGAAGGTACGTCTGGCTTTGGGTGATGGGCTCAAATCGATAGCTACGGGTGAGGACGGCTGGCTGAAAGTTGGATTGTCCAGCGGTCGTACTGTAGATGCACAAATGGCGATTCTATCGATTGGGGTTCGTCCTGAAAACTCGCTGGCTAAGGAAGCCGGCCTGGAACTGGGCGTACGTGGTGCAATCAAGACCGACGAACACATGCAAACCTCCGATCCCGATATCTATGCGGTGGGGGATGCCGTTGAGGTGACCAATCGGCTCACAGGCGAACCGACGCACCTTGCATTAGCCGGGCCAGCCAGTCGGCAGGGGCGCGTGGTCGCAGATCATATCGCAGGGCGGGACGTCCGTTTTAAAGGTGTGGTGGGGACTTCGGTGGTGAAGGTGTTTGATCTGACGGTGTCTGCGGTAGGGTTGAACACGCACCAGCTGGAACAGGATGGAATGGAATTTATGAATGTGATCGTGCATGTATCCAACCACGCTGGGTATTACCCGGGCGCGTCGCCGATGGCACTCAAGCTGCTTTTCAGCCCTGAAGGGAAGATCTATGGTGCTCAAGCAGTGGGCATCGAGGGTGTTGAGAAGCGCATTGATGTGATCGCTACGGCTATACAGGCAGGGATGACTGTCTTTGACCTGGAGGAACTGGAATTATCTTATGCACCGCCTTTTGGTTCTTCCCGCGATCCGGTCAATATTGTCGGGTTTACCGCAGGAAACGTCCTGCGGGGTGACGCAAAAGTGATGCATTGGGGCCAGATCAATCAGCTTGATCGGAACGCGATAAAGATAGTTGATGTCCGGCAGCCTGAAGAGTTGGGATTGGGCATGATTGATGGCGCGATCAATATTCCCCTTCAGGGGATCCGACAGCATCTTAATGAGATCCCTAAGGATCGCCCTGTGCTGGTTTACTGCCAGACCGGTCAGCGCTCCTATTTTGCATCTCGTGTGCTTAATCAATTAGGATTTGATGCTTATAACCTGACCGGCGGGTATAAGACTTATTCACACGCAATCGGACGCCAGTCGAATTTTGATGTCTTTGAGCATGTGACGATCTCAAGCCGGGAAGAGATTAAAGAGATTCCACCCATACCCAGCGGTACGATTGCTGAAGTGATCGTGGATGCTTGCGGATTGCAGTGCCCTGGCCCAATATTGAAGCTTTATAACAAGATCAAGGAAGTCAACGAAGGCGATATTGTCACGGTTCAGGCTACGGATTACGGCTTCACGAGCGATGTGGAAGCCTGGGCTCAGTCCACGGGCAACCGTTTGCTCTCGTTAGATACCGAGGATGGTATCATCGTCGCCAAGATCCAGAAGGGGGCACCCAGGGAAACAGCAGGGGGCGTTGTGATGGGTAAGAACAAGACGATGGTGATCTTCTCAGGTGATCTGGATAAAGCATTAGCAGGATGCATCATCGCCAATGGCGTGATTGCTTCTGGACATGAGGCTGCGATGTTCTTCACATTCTGGGGTTTGAACTTGCTGAGAAAAAACGAATCAATTAAGGTCAAGAAGAACCTGATCGAAAGGATGTTTGGCTGGATGATGCCGCGCGGCACACAACGGGCAAAACTTTCGCAGATGCACATGGCGGGGATGGGGACAGCCATGATCAAGGGCATCATGAAGAAGAAGAACATTGATTCGCTTCCGCAGATGCTTCAAACAGCAATGGATAATGGTGTGCGAATTCAAGCATGCCAGATGTCGATGGATTTGATGGGCATTAAGCGAGAGGAGCTGATCGATGGGATCGAGGTTGTTGGTGTGGCGACCATGCTGGCGGCTTCGGATGACTCCAATGGGGTCATCTTTATTTGAGATTGTTTGAATTTTATAGAGAAACACACTGCCCAATGGTAAAGGGGCAGTGTGTTTTTTTATGTCACGTGGGCTTTGACTTTTGCGACTATTTTTATTTGGATTTACATGACATATAGAGATTGCCTACTTGCTGAAATGACTGGAAGGATTTATCTGAATTTTGAGTATCTAGATGTCACATTTAAACTATTGCCCTCTTGAAATTCCCCTAGTAACTAATTTCCGAATAACTAATTATCTAATACCTACTCCCCAATCTTAACACTGTCCACAATGCCAACGATCACGGAGATGATGCAGCCTCCCTCAAGGTTTAGCGCATCACGTGCGCCGTTTCCCTCCCGGTTGACCAGAACAGTGTCGCCAATCCCTGCGTGGGTGTTGTCCACAGCAATGAAAGCCCGGTCATCCTCGTCACCTTCTCCAACCAGGGGCTGCACAACCAGCAAGCGCCGTTTGTCATAATGCGGATGGCTGATAGTGGTTACAACTGTGCCGACAGCTTTTCCAAGGATCATAACATTGTCCTCATGTAAACTTATTCACCCCTGACTTGAGTGTGTAATTGAATTCACCATGAGGGCGAACGATCAACTCGTCTACGATCCCCACCAGGGCCAGGTCCACAGGAACGAAGGTGATCTCGGGCATGGACAGAGCAGCTTCACGGGAACGCACCATCACACACAGGTCCCCAATGCCAGCCTGGACCACATCTGCAGCGACCTGCAGGGCACCCACAGGCTCAAGATGTTTGTTAACAGGCTGGACGACCAGCAGCTTGATCCCTTCTGTGCCAGGGTACTTGATCGTGCACACCGCAGTGCCGTGAACTCTTCCGAAGAGCATTGCTCAGCTAACCCCGATATTGTTCAGCACACGTGTGATGATGGTTTCAAGCAGATTATCATCGATTTGGTCACCTAATTTAACTTTGACTGCTGCTCGGATGCGCTGGCGGAGATCACTATCCTCCGAAACGACAGGGTTGGCGACGGACTGCTTCTCTGTTGGCGATTTTATTTCCTCCGCCAAATAAGGCCGGATGGGAGCCACAGGGGGGAGTTGATGGGGTTGGACCAATTTGACCCCCAACCTCGCTGCTTTCTCAAAGGCCAACTCAGTCAGGACAACATCCTCACCCACGTCGAGGGAATACTGTCCCCGGGTTGCCAAATCTTCGATATCTCGTTCTGTGTAAAATTGTTTGGACATATCTTTCTCCTATCAACTGCAAGCGTCTGGCTTAGCTTGGGACACCTTCCAGGTCTTCCAGCGCACTGATGGCAGCATTCTTAGCAGTGATGATTTCTGCCTCACTGCCTGAAAGCCACATCCTGCCGAAACGACCAACGGATGACACATGGATGATCTTAATGCTGGCCTTCTTTTCAGCTTCATTGCAAGCATAATTGATGTAAGCTGCTGGGGCACATTCCAGAACCAGCAGGGTTTCACCCGGCACCAGGATGCTTCCTTTTCGGAAGCGGTTCAGCAGCTGTGCCTGGTAGGAATCAATCCGGGTGATGACCTGGGTGGAAACCACCTTAGGTTTGATGCGGTCCTCTTGTTTAAGCCCAAGGCGTTCCAGCACCACACGACCAGCCTCTTTGACCGCTGCCTGGTCGAGGGAATGGACTTCAAACATCCCGAACTCGCGTTCGACGATCTGGGCACCAGGTTTGGCTTCAGTGGCTTTGACCGCGATATCGACCACGCGGAAGACCTCATTGCCGGGTGCCATCTCAACATACAGAGAGGCCATTCCTTCCACAGGCAGATCACCCTTGGTGACCGTGCCAATGAAGGCCGAATACTGTGCCTGCATACGGTCAATAAAACAATAACATCGCAACGAAAAATTTTCTGCCATGATTTCTCCTTATTTTATATCTTCCTTGTGATCATGCATCGCAATCCCCAGTGGGGTGACAAATAGAGGATGCTGCGAGACTTGTGTGGGCAGCCCGGTGACAGCTTCGATCACCGATGCTATTCCCGGGAAGAGGGTGGTGTCTCCAACCAATGTTATCGATTGTGCGCTGCTGCCCCTGATGTGTTTTGCCACGATCGTTCCCATCTTTTCCATCACCGCGCGAACGATCGGGAATAAGCGGGATTGCTGGGCGGCGTCCTTTTTGAGGGTTTCTGCTGCTTCAAAGCTGATATTATTTGCTCCGGCTATCACTAAAGAGAGATGAACACCACCGGTCGCTTCATCTGCAGTGTAAACCACTTCGCCATTTTCAATGATAGCAAGGCCTGTTGTACCGCCGCCAATATCAACGATCACGCCATCTTGCAGGTGAAGGATGCTGTTGGCCGCTGTAGGTTCATCGACCAAACATCCACATGTCATCCCTGCTGCTTCAACCACGTGAGCGGTCGCCTTGCGTTCCACGAAGGGAACATTGGGAGGAAAGCCACTGGCTGCATGGGTAAGCTGTTTGCCAAGATGCGTTTCAACCCGTTCCTTCATCGATCGAAGAAGATCCACTGCGCCGATGAAGTCCACAACCATCCCGTCCCGAACCACTGGGAAAAACGATATTCGCCGATCAGTGGATTGTCTTGTTCATTTAAGACAACCAGGACTGTATAGGCGGTGCCCAGGTCGACACCTACCCGCAGGGACCCATTATGGGCTTGACCTGTGGAAGGCGAAACGCTGTTCAGGTCTGGTGAAATGACTTCAGCTGCACGGGATAACAATCGCGCCGGGTCAGCGTTCCGGTCCTTCCAGGCCGATTCCGTCACAAGTTAGACCTGTTGCTACTTTGTTACTTTGGCGATGGCGCCCTTTTCGTTGTGGGGCAGGATCATTTCGATATCTTCATGTGGTCTCGGGATGACATGGACAGAGACTAATTCGCCAACACGCTTAGCAGCAGCAGCCCCTGAATCGGTGGCAGCTTTGACAGCACCTACATCGCCGCGGCACATGACGGTGACATATCCGCCGCCGACATATTCTGAACCGATTAAAACCACATTGGCAGATTTGACCATCGCATCTGCGGCTTCAATCGAGCCCACCAATCCTTTGGTTTCAATCATTCCTAAAGCAATTAATTTTGTATCTTGAGCCATTTTCTAATCCTTTCTAGTGGTATCAGTGTTTTACTGAAGATTTAATAGATCATTCACCGCATTATGGACTGCTTTTTCAATCTCTTGCGGAGAGGGACCAGGCTTGGGTTGTCCTGGAACCATCGCAGCAGCAGGCGGTGGGGAAAGTTCATAAGCAAGTCTTTTTATGTTCATTAGATGACGGGCTGTGACATTATCGCCGGTAATAGAGCTTCCAACGCCGCCCGCGCCCAATGTAAGAGAAGGGTCCACACCTGTTGTCAGTCCGATAGCGCCCAGGGTTCCCATCGTATTGACAGCGATTCGGAAAACAGGTTTTTCAAGCCCAAAAGCCATAATGACATTTTCGTCAGTGGCATGAATCATCAGACTGTGACCTCTACCACCAAATTGGATCAATTGAATACAGCGTTCACATCCAGCTTCCCAGCCTTCCTCTACATACCAGGCGAGTACAGTTGAAAGCTTCTCCCGTGAAAGCGGTTCTTCTTTGCCGGTTTTGTTCAGAGGTGTTACCAAGACACGGGTATTTTGTGGGATTTTGATGCCTGCCATCGCTGCAACATAATCAGCTGGTTTGCCAACAACGCCAGTGTTCATGCTCCCATCGGGGTGGAACAGCAACTGCCGCAGCAGATTCGTCTCTTGTGGTGTGGTAAAGAAGGCACCTTCCTTTTCCATCAAGGCTTTCAACTGACCGGCAATTGGACGATCTGCTACCACCGATTGTTCTGTGGCGCAAACGGTGGAACAATCAAAGGCTTTGCTGGCGACGATATAACGTGCTGCCTTCTCTATGTCAGCGGTACGATCCACATAAGCTGGAACATTTCCAGGACCGACGCCAATCGCAGGTTTTCCAGTAGAATGGGCTGCACGCACCATGGGGGTACCGCCAGTTGCCAAAATCAGGGCGACATATTTGTGATGCATGAGTTCTTGTGTACCATCCAGACTGATATGCTGCATACAAGCGATCAATCCTTGAGGCGCACCATTCTCTTCAGCCGCTTTTGCCATGATACGAGTGGTTTCCCAACAGCATTTGGCAGCTGCTGGGTGTGGAGAGATCACAATCGCATTTCGAGCTTTGACAGCGATCAAAATCTTGTAAATAACCGTTGATGTGGGATTCGTACTTGGTGTCAACCCGGCGATCACGCCCATGGGCCAGGCGATTTCATAGAGTTTGCGCTCAACATCATGCCCAATCACTCCCACTGTTTTTAGGTCTTTGATGCTTTCCCATACATTACGTGAGGCGAACTCGTTTTTAAGGCGTTTGTGTTCAGGGACACCGTACCCGGTTTCCTCGTGAGCCATGATCCCCAGGCGTTCTGCAGCTGATAGTGCTGCAGTAGCCATGGCTTCGCAGACGCGGTCAACCTGTTCCTGTGAGGCTTTTGACCAAATCTTCCAGGCACTAAAGGCGTGGGTAGCGAGGTCCCTGGCTTCCTGAATGGATAACAAATCCTTATCAATTGATGGCATAGGCATTAACCTTTCTCGAAGGTTATTTCTCCATCGACTTCTAATGAGTCAATCATAGCCATGATGACTGCATCTACAGGGCGTTTGTCAGTTATGTTTGTTTGCCGTGCACTGGAACCGTGAGCAGTAAGGACCAGGTCACCCACACCCGCATTGACGGTATCGACAGCCACATATGGTTTACCAATTGGGGTGCCTTTTTCATCCGTTTGACGGAGGATAAGCAATTTCCGACCAACGATTTTTTTGTCTTTAATTGTAGAAACTGTTGTACCGATCACTTTGGCAATCAACATGGTAAGTCTCCGATCAATAGGATTTCCCAGATGTAGCAGATCCAGTGTTTTGTTGGCTTTCTGATTTATCTGCCTGAATGATTTTAATGCCTGCACTGGCGCCAATACGAGTGGCACCTGCCGCAATCATCTGCTCTGCTTCCTCATGGGAATGGATGCCGCCTGCAGCTTTCACGCCCAGATTTGGGCCAACGGCTTTACGCATCAGGGCAACATCATGCACCGTTGCGC
>JAYELT010000072.1:11656-13163 GCA_034717715.1 Chloroflexota bacterium
ATACGAGTGGCACCTGCCGCAATCATCTGCTCTGCTTCCTCATGGGAATGGATGCCGCCTGCAGCTTTCACGCCCAGATTTGGGCCAACGGCTTTACGCATCAGGGCAACATCATGCACCGTTGCGCCGCCGCTTGAAAAGCCTGTGGAAGTTTTAACATAATCGGCACCGGCTTCTTTTGCCAGCAGGCAGGCTACGGTCTTTTCTTCATCTGTTAGCAACGCTGTTTCGATGATAACTTTCAAAATTGCACTGGCTGCATGGACTGTTTGTACAACTTCATGGATGTCATGGGCTACCAGTTCGCTGTCACCAGCTTTGAGGGCACCGATATTCATCACCATATCAATTTCAGTCGCCCCATTGTCCAGGGCGTTCTGGGTTTCAGCTACTTTGACTTCAGTGGTGGTTGCGCCTAATGGAAAGCCGATCACTGAGCAGACTTTGACGTCTGAGCCTTTGAGCAAGTCAGCACAAAGCTTGACGTTGGTTGGGTTGACACATACGGAAGCAAAATGATATTTCTTGGCTTCAAAGCAGAGCTGTGCGATTTTATCAGCCGTTGCATCTGGCTTGAGGAGGGTATGATCAATCATGCCAGCTAGTGACATGTCCTCAGGGATGATACCCACTGTAGAGGTTAGACGCTCTGCGCCTGCGCTGACGACGTGACCAGCATTGTCGAAGCAGGTCTGGACTTTAACGTCGTCTGCGATTTCCATAACACAAACTGCCCCTTCTGGTACATTTTTAATCTCTTCCTGCTCGGCGATTGCCATCAAGACTTCACGAGTGATGATTTCGACAAGTTCTTCAACAGTTTTCTTTTCAAGGGTCATGATATTTTCCCATCTTTCAGGAAGCGATTCCCTATTGCAGTGATTTTATCCACCCGCCTGGCATGCCTCCCCCCTCCAAAGTCAGTTGCCAACCAGGTGGTAATGATTTGTTTTGCAAGGTTAATGCCAATCAAACCGGCACCCAAGGTCAGAACGTTTGCGTCATTGTGCTCGCGGCTGTTTACCGCAGTGGCATAATCATAACACAGGGCAGCCCGAACCCCAGGGACTTTATTGGCTGCCATACAGGAACCAATCCCGGCTCCATCTATGATCACACCACGCCATGCTTTGTCTGATGCAACAAGCTCTGCAACAGCTAACGCAATATCGGGATAATCGACAGAATCTTTCGTGTGCGTACCGCAATCGATCACCTGATAGTTATTCTCCACCAAGAATTTTTTGAGGATTTCTTTTAATTCTAAACCACCATGATCCGCGCCAATCGCGACTACGTTTTGTTTTGGATTTGTTTCCTGTTGTGCTTTGGTGGAATCAACTTGTTCGGAATCAATATTTTGGGGTTGAATAGGTTTGGCGGAAAATGTCGAGTCCCCCATGGATTGACGAACGATCCGCTGTACAATCGTATGAATTGCTTCATCTGAAATGCCATTGATCATTGAAGCTGCTCCGTTATATTTAGGCGTTTATCTGATGGCAAA
>JAYELT010000073.1:0-13151 GCA_034717715.1 Chloroflexota bacterium
GACAAGATTGGATACGCCTGACATTCGTCATCATCGCGGATGCCACCATCCTACATCTCATTCTGAAGCAACCTCGCACAGGCAGCTCGCTGGCTGCGCTTATGACAGCTGGTTGTAGGTGTTTGGTGTTTGTTTTGAACATGGATTCAGTAAAACCAAAATCCTTGAAATCCTTATCCCCGCAGCAAGCTGCGGGGGAATGCCCTCTTATTAATTATATTAAAGATTTCTGCTTTTGTGAATCCCCTTTTACCTTTTTGCAGTGAACTCATCAGTATAATCTAAAAGATTCCATTCAACCTTATCTTCCTGAATCGATCTGTGATAAGATTGACCTATGATGAAACAGCTCGGTTACATTCTTAAAACAATGCGCCCGAGGCAGTGGCTGAAGAACATATTTTTGTTTGCTGCCCTGGTATTTGATGGACAATTATTCACCCTGGAATCCTTCCTTGTCACCTTCCTCGCCTTCATTCTTTTCTGTCTGGCTTCCAGCCTGGTTTATATCATCAATGACCTGGCAGATATCGAAATAGATCGGCAGCATCCTGTTAAACGAGAGCGTCCCCTGGCATCAGGAAAACTTTCAAAAAGAACTGTTATCATCGCTGCAGTTGTCCTCTTCCTTTTGGTTTTCCCCCCAGCCTTCATCCTAGACCTGAGCTTCGGATTGATTGTCAGCGGCTACTTGCTCCTCATGCTAGTTTATTCCCTGTGGCTCAAACACGTACCCCTGATTGATGTGATGATCATCGCAGCTGGTTTTGTCCTGCGGGTAGTTGCTGGCGTGGTCGTTATTGAAACAGAACGCTTTTCACCCTGGTTGTTTGTTGCCACTACCTTCCTGGCGTTGTTCATCGGCCTGGGAAAGCGTCGAGCAGAAATCCAGCTGCTTAAAACCAATGCTGGGTCACATCGCAGAGTTCTCGATGGGTATACATTGGAATTGCTCGATCAATTACTGACGATCGTTCTTAGCATTACACTGATGACCTACTGTCTTTACACTTTTTCCGCTGAGATCGTGCCCAACAGTCAAAGCATGATGTTGACGATCCCCTTTGTCATATACGGTCTTTTCCGTTACCTCTTTTTGATCCGTATTGAACACATTGGCGGGGCGCCTGAGGAGATCGTTTTAACCGATCATCCTATGCAAGCTGCGGTTGGTCTATGGGGTTTGACTGTAATCCTGATCCTTTATCTACCCTAACCTGGAGTGTCCATGGCGATAGTTTTCGGAAAAGCACCCGGCAAGATCATCCTTTTTGGTGAACATGCTGTTGTGTATGGCAAGCCAGCTATTGCGATCCCAGTTACAAGAGTGAAAGCGACCGCCCGCGTGCTCCCGAATTTGGAAGCCAAATCGGGTCAAGTGCGCATTCAAGCCACAGATATCCAGCTCGACAAGACGCTCACAAACCTGACAGAAGATCACCCGCTTCGAACTGCTGTAAGGCTCACCTTTGAAGCCACTATACCTGAGCACATCCCCGCGTTTACTCTCCAAATCTCTTCCAACATCCCAATTTCAGCTGGCATGGGTTCGAGTGCAGCAGTATCTATTGCTATTATTCGAGCGCTTTCTGCTTTTCTGGGAAAGCCTTTACCCAATTCTGAGATTTCAGATCTTGCATATGAAGTTGAAAAAATCCACCACGGCACGCCCTCAGGAATCGATAATAATGTCGTCGCCTATGGGAAACCCGTCTATTATGTACGCGGGAAACCTGTTGAATTCATCCAAGTCAAGCATCCCACACATTGGTTGATCGCGGATACTGGTGAAAAAACATCCACGCGGGAAACGGTGTCAGCCGTACGCACTTTACACGAAGCAGACCCATCTTATTGCGATCCAATCTTTGATAAAATTGGTCATGTCACGCAAGAGGCACGACAAGCCTTAAAGTTAGGTGATATCAAAACATTAGGGAAGCTGATGAACGAGAACCAGCTGCTGCTTATAGCATTGAACGTTAGCAGTCTCAAACTGGACCACCTGATAAAGGCTGCGCGGACCGCTGGCGCTTCTGGGGCGAAACTCTCAGGCGGCGGACGCGGCGGCAACATCATCGCCCTGGCACCCCCTGATAAGCTCAAATCAATCGAAGAAGCACTGCATGATGCCGGTGCCCAAAGCATAATTTCCACAAAATTAACTGTAAGTGAGGAAACATGAACCAATCGAACCTGATCTTCCTGAAACTGGGTGGGTCTTTGATCACGGATAAAACGCATCCACTGACACCATGTATTGAGACAATTCAGCGTCTTTCGACTGAAATTGTGCAAGCTTTTCGAGACAATCAAACCATGCAGCTGCTTATTGGGCACGGATCTGGCTCCTTCGGTCATGCTGTCGCTGAGCGGTACAAGACCCAAACAGGTGGTGAGAATACAGCGTATTGGTTTGGATTCATCGAGGTCTGGAGAGCTGCAAGGGAACTGAATCAAATTATCTATCAGCACCTCTCTGAGGCAGGTCTGCCCATCATGGCTTTCCCACCTTCTGCCTGCGTGATCGCAGCTGGAAAACAAATTCAAGGCTGGGATATCACACCCATTGAAACAGCTCTTTCACATGGTATCATCCCCCTCGTCCAGGGAGACGTGGCGTTTGATACCGAACTTGGTGGTACGATCCTCTCCACCGAGACGCTCTTTCGGCATCTTGCCAGGCATCTTCGTCCTGGGCGGATCTTACTTGCTGGACTGGAGCAGGGGGTCTATCGTGATCCTGAAAAGCCAGATGATATCTTTTCACACATCACCCCAGCAACCATTGAGGATACTCTACCTGCGTTGACAGGCACCAATACTGCTGATGTAACCGGCGGGATGTCCTCCAAGGTCCAACAAATGGTATCCCTCGTGGAGGAAATACCAACGCTGCAGGTGCAGATCTTCTCTGGACAGGCGGAATGCAATCTTCAAAAAGCTCTGACTGGTCATCGCTTTGGAACACTGATTTCATCATAATTTTGACTGCTTAGATAATATGAAAGGAACAATGCCACACCGGGCATCCTTTGATAAATCCGGTATAATCGGTTTTCGATTATCACTTCGGAGATTATAAGCATGATATTCACACGTCAACAGCTTGAAGAATTAGAAGATCAAAACCTGGCACCTTACGCTATCCACAGCATTAACAGCAAAGGCCGCAAGCATCCTGAGGATGAACCGGAATATCGCACCGTATTTCAACGCGATCGGGACCGCATCCTCCACACCAGCGCTTTTCGGCGGCTGGAATATAAAACCCAGGTATTCATCAACTACGAAGGTGATTATTACCGCACTCGCCTGACGCATACGCTGGAAGTTGCTCAAATAGGTCGGAGCATTGCCCGTGCACTTGGCGCCAATGAAGATTTGGTGGAAACCATCTGCCTGGCGCACGACCTTGGCCACCCCCCTTTTGGGCATTCGGGTGAAGGGGCATTGTCTCGTTTAATGATGGATTTTGGTGGCTTCAACCACAATCATCATTCCTTTCGCATCGTAACTGAAATCGAAAACCGTTATCCTGAATTTCCAGGTTTGAACCTGACCTGGGAAGTCCTTGAGGGCATCGTCAAACATGAAACAGAATATGATGTTTCAGATACGAACGAATTTACCACAGATTTAAGGGGGCATCTTGAGGCACAGATCACTAATGCAGCCGATGAATTGGCTTATACAGCCCACGATCTTGATGACGGATTACGTTCTGGTTTGATAACATCTGACATGCTGGCAGGCGTTTCACTCTGGGAAGTCATTAATGAAAGCATCGGTCGGTGCCGGTCTGATACACTTGATGATCTCACCCGGCATCGCTTGATCCGCCGCTTGATCGGGATTGAAGTAACCGACTTGATCCAATCCATTGACCGGATGATCCGTCGCAGCGGTATTCGTACTGTTGAAGAGCTCCAAAAACTGCCTTATAACGTTGTGGGTTTCAGTGAAGACATGCATCGCCGCAATCGGGAGATAAAAGATTTTCTTTACAAAAATCTCTACAATCATTACCGTGTTGTACGCATGGCAGTAAAAGCTGAAAATACCATCAATCGTCTATTTGAGGCATATCGTAATGATCCCTCAATCCTGCCGACTCAATACCAGCAGGCTATAGATGAAAAAGGTCTTGAAGAAACTATTTGCTTCTACATCGCCGGGATGACTGACCGTTTCGCGGTTGAAGAATACCAAAAGCTGTTTGACCCCACCATATTGCCCTGACCGCTTAGAACCGGCAAGATAAAGAATTTACTGAGGAAAGAAGATGAATGATATACATTACCTGACACCAGAAGGTAAGGAAAAGCTGGCAAAGGAATTACACGAATTGACAACAAAGGGACGAAAAGACCTTTCGGAACGGTTGAAGCACGCCATATCTATGGGTGATCTTTCCGAGAACGCAGATTATCATAAAGCCAAAGAAGACCAGGGATTTCTGGAAGGTCGCATCCAGGAAATTGAGATGATCCTGCGTAATTCTGAAGTGATCTTAGCGCAAGAAAATTACTCTGAGGTTTCCATCGGTGCAAAAGTCACCATCAAGGAAGCAGATTATGAACCTGAGACATATCATCTGGTTGGCAGAAAAGAAGCCAATCCACGTGATGAGAAGATATCCCATGAATCACCTATCGGGAAAGCCCTTCTGGGGCACAAAGTCGGCGATTTGGTTGAGGTTGACCTCCCGGATGGAGATAAAATTAAATTTGAGATCCTGACAATTTCATGATCCCCTTTGATCAAAAAAGAAGAGACCCCTGGTTTATCAGGGGTCTTTTGATATCGATGAGTTGACGAAAACAGCCAGCTAGAAATTCGCCCGCACTTTTGGCCAAACAGACAATTCCAGCGTCAGCCGTTCAAAGAAGCTTTGATCTGGAGCAGGTCCTTCACCATAGGCCATATCCACAATCCTTACCTCAAGTTGTAATGTAGCTGTTTCCAAAAGGACCCGTTTCCCGGGTTCAGACAGGATGGGTTCTCCTTTTGATTCCAGGCGCAAGCGGATCTTGTTATCCGCATGTGCATGGGCACTCATAACAACTTTGGTCACCGTTTGGATATCATTCTTATCGAACAACCATACTTCAAAAGCTGCAACATGTTTCGGTTCACCAACGCCGATTATTTCTGAAATGCCTGCGCCGCATTCACCTAAAAATTCGCCAGTAGGAGCATCAATGCTGAATGAATCATCATACAGATCATCACCAATCGCGTAGGTTGTCATGAACTGGGCAACAGGTTCTACTGTTTCTTCCTGGGCTGGCGGTGCCGGCTCTTCGTGGATATCTGCTAGGACTGCCATATCATCACGTCCAAAGATATCCTTTATCCTTGAGACATCCTCGCTGCCCAGGGATTCAGTTTTGTCTTCTTTGGAAGATCTCGTCCTGATCACCAGAAGATAGAACACAACACCTGCGATCAGGATCAAACCCAGGCATAATCCACCAAGAAGCAGCCACTTAGGACCTCCACCTTCAGTCTCTTCCTCCAGGACCTCACTCAATGCAATGGTTGGGGTTGCTTCAGGCACCCCTGCACCAACGATTGCCATAAAACTGGCGATTTGATCAGGTTTAAGATACTTAGGATCCTCCCTCACTGCATCCAGTGTTTCTTCTGCAGTATCCTCCAATTCAGACCAGGCTTTGGATGCAATTGAACCATCACCATTCGAAGTGGTTGTAAAGATTGTCATACGGAGATAATCTTCCCGTAAATCTTGCCGAAGGTGATAAGGTGCTAAATCTGTCCACTGTACAGGCCAAATCCCCCACCCGATTACCAATCCCAGGATCAAACCCAATACCACACCAACTGGAATGCTAATCCTGAAATCTGTCAATAAAGCTTTAATTTTTTCTAAGTTCATCATCAACTCCCATCATATTGATATTAAAATAAGTGCTTCCACTATTGTAAATGAGTTGCAGATTTTCTGCAATATCAACACTCAGAGAATAGATTGCAAGCTTTATGCCAATTCTGTTTCCTGTAGGATTTTATCCTGCAAAAATGTTTCCTTACATGCCAAACATTGCAAGTGGTGTTTATTGGTCATCACCAGGGTCCCACCACAATTCGGACAAGGTTTTGGTACTGGCTGTTTCCAGGATGTAAAGTCACAATCCGGGTATCTGGAACATCCATAGAATGTGCGACGCTTGCGGGTTTTACGACGAACAACATCCCCCTCTTTGCACTTCGGGCAGATCATACCGATCTTCTCCAGATAGGGCTCAGTATACCGGCATTCCGGGAAATTACTGCAGCTGATGAATTTCCCAAAGCGACCCCAACGGATTATCAAATCATGGCCACACTTCGGACAGCTTCTCCCCACCTTTTCGAGTTCCGCTTTCTTCTCAGGCATCACTTTTTCGGCATACGCCAATTTTTCAGAGAAGGGTGTGTAAAAATCGCTTATCACTTTAACCCATGCTTGATCTCCTGAGGCAATTTCGTCAAGATAACCTTCTAACCGAGATGTGAAATTGACATCAACAATCGTCGGGAAGAATTCCACAACCAGATCATTGACTAGGAAGCCAGTTTCTGTAGGTTCAAGCCGGCTGCCAGCACGTGTAACATATCCCCGATTCTGTATTGTCGACAGGATCGCCGCATAAGTTGAAGGTCTTCCAATCCCATTCTCTTCAAGCACCTGCACCAATGAAGCTTCTGTATAGCGTGGTGGTGGTTGTGTGAAATGTTGAAGAGGAAGCAGCTCTTTCAATAATTGTGTCTGTTTCTCCTTAATATCAACAATTGGAATCCGTGCGCTGTCACCCTCTTGCTCTTCCTTCTGATCTTCATCTTTACCTTCTTCATAGATTGTCAGAAAACCAGGGAACTGCAGTTGACTCCCTGATGCGCGTAATAAGTAAACATGATCATCACCATTTCCCTGAATCTCGATCGCCAGGGTTTTATACAGGGCAGGCATCATTTGTGAAGATACAAAACGCTTCCATATCAATTGGTAAAGACGGAATTGGTCACCTGAGAGATACTTTTTGATCGATTTTGGCTCTCGTAATACGGATGTTGGACGGACGGCCTCATGAGCTTCTTGAGCAGAACGAGTACGTGTCTTATATTTAGATGCCTTCGCTGGCAGGTAACCTTCTCCATACCGCCGCTTAACAAATTCACGAACTTCTTTCAAGGCAATTTTAGATATGTTCGTGGAATCTGTACGCATATATGTGATCAAACCGGCTGTTCCCTGACCATCAAGCTCCATACCTTCATATAATTGCTGAGCGATTCGCATCGTCTTACGAGCCGTGAAACCTAGCTTACGTGAGGCATCCTGCTGAAGTGTACTGGTGATGAATGGGGCAGATGGCTTTCGACGCCG
Organism: Chloroflexota bacterium; assembly: GCA_034717715.1. Taxonomy (GTDB): domain Bacteria; phylum Chloroflexota; class Anaerolineae; order Anaerolineales; family Anaerolineaceae; genus Brevifilum. The sequence continues at coordinate 7,394 of JAYELT010000073.1, forward strand.
CGTTCCATGCTTAATTGAACGAACAAAGTAACTCGATTTGTGCATATCCTCAATGATCGCATCGGTGACATCACTATTAGATAGATCAGGGTCTACATCATCAATCTTTGCTAGTTTCGCCCGGTATGGGACACTTCCTCCCTCCGGCAGAAAATCAGCTTCAATTGACCAATATTCAACAGGTTCAAAGGCTTCAATCTCGCGTTCTCGCTCAACAATCAATCGAACCGCAACCGATTGAACACGACCCGCAGATAAGCGATTACGCACCTTTTTCCAAAGGATTGGGCTGATCCCATAGCCAACCAAACGATCCAGGATCCTGCGTGCTTGCTGAGCATTCACAAGATCCATATCAATACCGCGTGGTTCTGCAAAAGCATGTGCCACAGCCTCTTTTGTGATCTCATGAAAAACAACGCGATTAGTGCGTTCCTTTTCGATATCCGCTGCTTCCATCAGGTGCCAGGCAATCGCCTCACCTTCCCGGTCTGGGTCTGTGGCTAAGTAGATCTGTTCTGCTTTTTTCGCTAAAGTTTTTAGTTCTTTGACAACTTCTCGTTTTTCATTCGGCACTCTGTAGCGAGGTTGGAAATCATTTTCTATATCAACAGATAATTTCGATCGCAAGAGATCCCTTACATGACCAACAGAGGCACGTACTGTATAGCCTTTTCCAAGGAAACGACTGACTGTCTTTGCCTTTGCAGGTGATTCAACGATCACCAGCTTACCTTTACGCTGTTTTTTCTTCTTTCGGGTTACCTCTGGTTTGGGTAGCCCTTCATGTGCTTCTGTTCGTCCCATTCGATATACTCTTGTACCACAAACAGAGCATGTCCCTTTAGTGACAGGAGCACCAACAGCATTATAATCTGCTTGAGGGTCTTTGATGATAGTTTTTTCTCGACACTTAACGCAATATGCTTTCAAAATTCAACACTCCTATAAAAAACGATCGCGACCGCTTTCTTTCAAATAATTAACCACATCACGTACTCGTTGAGTTTGCTTTCGGTCGCAAACGAGTACCGCTTTACCAGTATCAATAACAACGAGATCGTCAACACCAACTGTCACAATTAGACGATCTGGTGATTCTTCACAAATGAGTGTACCCTGTGTGTCAAATGCAACTGTTTCACCACCCATTAAGATATTGCCCGCCTGGTCAGTTTCCAGGGCATCAAATAGAGACTCCCAGCTGCCAACATCGTGCCAACCAAGGTCAACTGAAGGGATCACAGCCACTTTCCCCGCATTTTCCATAATGCCATAATCAATCGTTTGGGGAAGTATGGAAGGCCAAATCCGTTTGAGTGTTGCAATGCGTTCAGGTGATTCCCATGCTTCATCAATCTCTTTCATTCTATTATTCAGATCAGGCATCTGACGCCCAAATTCATCCAAAATGGTTTGCACCTTCCAGATAAACATCCCTGAGTTCCACACGTGCTGACGGTCTGAAACCATGGCTTGTGCTCTTTGAAGGTCTGGTTTCTCTTTGAATTTCTTAACATGAAACGCATTCAAACCATGAAATTCCCCGACGTTGTCTCCCTTTTGAATGTATCCAAAACCCGTTGCTGGATAGTCCGGGGTAATTCCTAATGTAACAAGAAAATTTTCCTGGGCGGAAGAATACGCTGCTTTGAGTAATTGCCGGAGATGAGCATCATTCTTGATCAAATGGTCTGCAGTCAATATCGCCATGACCCCTTGGGGGGCACGATGCTTTATTGCAATTGCCGCCAAAGCGACAACCGAAGCAGTGCCTCTGGGAAGAGGTTCTATCACGAAATTTTCCAAGGGAATTTCCGGACACTCACCCCTGAGCAAATCAACCTGTTTTGCAACTGTGACGACCAGAATACGCTCATGTGGGAACAAACCTTCCAACCTGTCAACAGCATGTTGGAACAATGTTCGCTTTCCTGAAATGACGATTGATTGTTTTGGCCGATCTATTCGCGAAAGGGGCCAAAGCCTGGTACCGCTTCCCCCCGCCATGATCACTGCAAAATAATTTTCAAACATCGTCCTCTCCTTTGTGTCTGGAGGTCCCATGTACACCGGCATACCGCATCCCACCTACATGCTGAACCAACCCTTTCAACTCCATCATTGTAAGTGCCGCGGAAACCTTATCAATCGCCAACCCAGTTTCATTACAAATCTCATCAATATGGATTGGTTCATAATCCATGATCTTTAATATTTTCGCTTCTGTTGTATCAGCAGGTAAAACCTGCCGTGCGGTATTAAAGGCTTCAATCATCCTTAAATCCAATACATCTAACACATCCTGTGGCGAAGTCATGGCACAAGCCCCCTTTTGAATTAATCGATTGGTGCCCCGACTGGCAGGAGAAAGGATGTTACCAGGTACGGCAAATACCTCCCTGCCCTGTTCTACTGCAAAATCGGCTGTGATCAATGCGCCGCTCCGCTCTCCTGCCTCCACGACAATGGTTGCCAGTGACAATCCAGAAATGATCCTGTTCCTCGGTGGAAAATTGATGCCTTCTGGTTTGGTCCCCATAGGATAAGAACTGATTACTGCGCCATGTTCGCAAATCGCCTCTGCTAGCTTGCGGTGCTCAGGTGGGTAAATCACATCTACACCGCTGCCCAATACAGCTATGGTACGTCCACCTGTGTTGAGTGCATGTTGATGCGCCAGTCCATCCACACCACGAGCCAACCCACTGACAATCGTCAATCCGTGACCTGCCAGGAAAATGCTCGTGTCACGGGTAACCTGCTGACCGTAAGCAGTCACACGTCGAGTTCCCACAATGGCTATTGAAAGCGCATCCTCAGGAGTCAATTGACCCTTGACGTAAAGCACTGGAGGAGATTGATCAATCTCCCTCAATAAACGAGGATACTCCGCTTCCTCCACGGTCAGAACCTGCACGCCTTTCTCCATTATTGAATCATAAAGTTGATCAAGATCTGTTTGATTACGCAGCTTGACCAGATTCCGCAAAGGACGTTCAGGTAACCCTGCTTCCCTAAAAGCCTCCACTGGGGCGCGCCAGGCTATCGAAAGATCGCCAAAAAATGAGTGAATCTGTTGAAATCGGACAGCTCCAATCCCCCTTACAAGGTTAAAGCCTATCCAATATTTCTTTTCATCTGACATTAATTCCCCTCACCGTACCATTCCATCTTGGACACAATCATTTTCCCCTTTTTTAGGTCAATGTTCTGGACCATATCCTTGGTTGCTGGAATCAGCGTCTCTTTCCCTGTGCTATTCCTGATCAAATACACATCATTCGCGCCTGTCTCGAGGATCTCTTCCAAAACACCAAGAAAACGCCCGTCGTCTTCAAGGACATTTAATCCAATTAATTCATGGTAGTAGAATTCACCTATTGGCAACGGTTCTAATTGAGTGGTTTTGATATAGAGCAGTTGATTAGTCAATTGAGAAGCAGCAGTCCTGTCTGAAATTTCCTCAAATTTTATTAAAAGGAAAGGTTGTTTCCATCGTGTCTTTTCGATCGTGTATGGCTTATGGTTCTCTCCAATATAGACAATATTGCCGGCACTGAGCAATTCCAGCATTTTTGTGTGGAGTTCCAAGGGGATTTCACCAAGAGTGCCATGGGCACGACGTAATTTCCCCAGTATTAGAAAGGCAGGCTCGCTGGATGCATGCGAGCCTGTGTCAAGTCTATCTTCTTGAGGCATATTAAATCAAGATGTGATTAATGCGGCTCAACAATATTGAGATTAACCCGGTTGCCTTCACGGGCAGCAGCAACCTTAAGCAGCGTACGGATTGCATTGGCAACGCGTCCGCCTTTACCAATGACGCGACCCATATCCTCCTTGGCCACTCGCAAATCTAATTGAACCGAATTCCCTCGTTTGAATTTTTTAATATTCACGTTGGTGGGTTGATCAACCAGTGATTGTACAATAAATTCAACCAACCCTTGCAGGTTATCACCATTCATTTTTGCCTCACTGTTTTCTTATTTGTGTTTATTTTTATGGATTAGTGCGTGGATCCGTCACCCGAGTCTTATAAACTTCTTCAGCTTCTTCAACAAGGGTTGTTACATCCTCACCTGCCTTGAACCGTTCATAACGATCCCACAATTTTGTTTGTTTGAATAATCCATCCACAGCCTCGGTTGGTTGTGCACCAACGCTCAGCCAATAGAAAACTCGATCATCCTTCAATACAATTGTGGAAGGTTCTGTGCGAGGGTTATAATGGCCAACATTTTCAATAAAGCGACCATCCCTGGGGCTTTCTTTGTCAGCTACTACAACACGATAACTTGCCTGATTCCGGGAACCTACCCGGCGTAAGCGAATACGTACCATCGAAATTATTCTCCTATTATTTTCTAAGTTTTTTCATCTAAGCCCGACGATAAAAAGGCGTGAGAGAGCGTTGAAGGGAACGCCTGCCTCTCTTTTCATCCAGCTATCCCATCATGCGGCCAAATCCTTTGCCGCCTGATTTTTGTAATGTTTTAATCAGCCGTTGGGCTTCGCGAAAACGTTTCATGACCTGGTTGACCATCTGCACTTCCAAACCAGATCCTCGTGCTATTCTGCGTCGCCGGCTGGCATTTAACAATTTCGGATTGCGGCGTTCCTCTATCGTCATGGAGTTTATTACCGCCTCAATCTGTTTCATTTGATCTTCAGCGTCCTGGGGGTCCACTTGTCGGGCGACTTGACCCATCTGTCCTGGGAACATTTCCATAAGCTGTCCCAGCGGTCCCATTTTTCGCATTTGTTTCAATTGTTTGGCGAAATCCTCAAGAGAGAATTCACCTCGTAGAAGTTTATGAGCTTGCTGCTCAGTTTCTTCCTGATCAAAAGCAGCTTCCGCTTTTTGGATCAATCCCAGCATATCACCCATGCCCAGGATTCGTGAAGCTAACCTTTGTGGATTATACTCCTCAATTGCATCAAGTGACTCACCAACACCCAGAAATTTAATGGGGATTCCAGTCACTTCCCGTATCGAGATGGCACCACCCCCACGGGCATCGCCATCGATCTTGGTCATAAACAGGCCAGAAACAGGTAAATCTGTTCGAAAACCCTCAGCGACATTGAGAGCTTCCTGACCAATCATAGCATCCACAACGAGCAGGATCTCCGAGATTGGGACTTTTTTCGCGATCGCGTTGAGTTCATCCATCAAAGCCTTATCCAATTGCGAACGCCCAGCTGTGTCAAGGACGAGGACACTCATGCCGCCATTTCTAGCTGTTTGGTAAGCTTCATCAACCAATTTGGGTGGCGCCAATCCTTCCCGATAAAACACCGGCACATCAATTTGGTTTCCCAATATCTGAAGCTGTTGTATCGCAGCAGGACGATAGGGGTCACCTGCCACCAGCAGGACACGTTCACCCTGACCTCGTAGTCGCTTGGCGAGTTTAGCTGCGGTCGTTGTTTTTCCGGAACCTTGTAACCCAACCAACATTAGCACATATGGCGGATTCCCTTTAAGGTTCAGCGAACTTGGTTCACCCAGAATAGTGATCAACTCTTCATTAACGATCTTGATCACTTGCTGGGCTGGATTAAGTGCTTTAGAGATGTTTTGCCCAACCGCGCGAGCTTTGACCCGCTGCGTAAAGGACTTCACCACGCTGTAGTGCACATCGGCTTCAAGCAATGCCAGGCGGACTTCGCGCATGGCCTGGTTCACATCATCTTCAGAGAGACGTCCATGCCGGCGTAAGTTTTCAAAGATTTTTGATAATCGTTCTGT
>JAYELT010000074.1:0-3359 GCA_034717715.1 Chloroflexota bacterium
GAGCACATTGCTGTCAGGCATGGGAACCACAACGGTTATAAGTATTGTGGAAAATCCCATCCAGGAATTGCTCCAGTATTCTCCCCTGTGGGCTATTCTTTTCGTTGTCATTGCTGCAGCCGGCATCATTGTACAGATGCGCAGGCCTAATTTTAAAATGTGGACCGATCCCATAGCTCGCGATCCAGTGCGCGAATTTGACCCAATGGATTTCAACCAGTAAATCCCTCTAATCAAGGTTAGAAAACACTTGAAGATTCAAGAGCGTTGCTCTATCGCCTCTTTGATATCGATTTTATAAATTCACTTTCTATATAGGAGAAAAAAATGACTACAATGAACGCAATGCAAGAAACGAAACAATCACCCTGGTGGGCAGGTCTCGTGCAGGGTATTTTTTCAATTCTTATCGGTTTATTGCTGGTGACGTATCCGGCGGCTACCACGGCTGTGATCGTGCAGTTTATTGGGATTTACTGGCTGGTCACCGGCATATTTTCACTCGTCGCAATCTTTGTGGATAAAACCATGTGGGGTTGGAAGCTGTTTGCAGGCATCCTCGGCATTCTGGCTGGCCTTGCTATCATGCAGCACCCGTTGTGGAGCGCCGTTTTACTTCCTACGGTTCTGGTGATTTTCCTTGGTGTGGATGGCTTGATCATTGGTGTGGTCAGTTTGATAGCGGCATTCAAAGGTGGAGGTTGGGCGGCGGGAATCCTGGGGGGACTCAGCATCGTGTTTGGCCTGCTCCTGCTCGGGTCACCGCTGATATCAGCTTTTGCCCTGCCTTACATCTACGGCATCATTGGTATCGTCGGTGGTGTTGCAGCTATTATTGCAGCTTTCGCAAGCAAAAAAAGTAAACAGTAAGAAAGTAAGACATGCAAGATAAATATCTCAGAAGCAGGAAATCAGAAACGATTCGCAATCTCGTTATTACTCTCTTTGTAATTGCAGGGTTACTGCTTTTTCCTGCTTCTGTCCAAGCCAGAAAATTATTCTACGCCAAAACAATCCCATCGGAACAGGTTATCGAGCAGGATGTTTTCTTGACAGGACCGCAGCCAACTATCGAAGGAACCGTCAATGGAGATGTGTTTATTGTTGGTTCAGAGGCCGCTATCAATGGTAATGTCAACGGCAGCGTTTTTGTCCTGGCAGAGAAGCTCGATCTGACGGGAAAGGTGGGGGGCAACCTCTATGTTGCTGCGGTGGAAGTCAACCAACCCACCGATGGACAGATAGATCGCAGCCTGTATGCCCTCGTCCTCAGCCTGATAACCGAAAGCGACAGCAGCATCGGGCGCGATCTAAATTTAGTGGCCATGTCCGCCAGGCTGCAGGGGTCTACTTCCGGGAATACGGCAGCTATCATTGGCCCATGGGAAACACTGAAGGTGTTGTGGGAGTTCTTGAACCAAAATATCACCGGATTCACCTCCAATCAGCCAGCTGTTGCAAAGGTGGAAACCGAACCAATCCCAGCCCGTTCAGGCATCCCCCATCTCGCTTCGATCAGGGTAAAAGAAAAGGATACGGATCCTTCGGCCCTGGCTGAATGGGGCATCGAGGCATTGAAATCTCTTCTTAATTTCATTGTTGTTGGTGGATTAGTGTTGTGGATGTTCCCGCGCAAGTTTAAAGTTTGGGCTTCCAAAGTTAAAGAAGAACCGCTGACGTCAGCAGGATACGGTGTTCTCGTTTTGATTAACGGTTACCTAGTGCCTGTGGTTGGCTTGTTCCTGGTTTCTGGGTTGTTAATTGGCCTGCTTGTTCTTTCATTGCCTTCGTTGGCATTGACTTTCTTTGGAATTGGTTTTGGGCTCCTATTAACAATCTTCACAATTTTCCAGGCAGCCATCACTTTCATCAGCAAAGCCATCGTGGCCTACCTGGTCGGTAGCCTAATTCTCTCAAAAATTGTGCCTGGAGGTTTGAAATACTCATTCCTGCCCTTATTGCTTGGTTTGTTGATCTACGTTCCTTTGGCTTCCATTCCATATATTGGTTTCGTTATTGGGTTGTTGACAACCTTGCTTGGATTAGGCGCTATCTGGTTGGGGGTAAAGAAGATTTCGCAGCAGGGACAGGAAGCCGTTGGGTCGGAGTAATTTTGATATTCATTGTAATTACTTAATTTGACTTTACTTAGGGACAATTCGGGAGGCATTCTTTCACTTCATTCATGTGATTATTGAATGATGCCCAATATATTCCTGCGCTTTCCGTGTTTGCTGCTGCTGCCTGGTAAGCACCCCACATAGAATATAAGCCAATATAAAACACCTTATCAAGATAGTTAACTAAATCTGCTTTAGCGCTTTCAAGACAGGGGGGAACAGCAATGGCCTCCGCATCATTTCTATAAGACCGGAGTTCACTTAATTCTGATGTGAACAGCACCTCCGACCTGAGGACATTCTTAGAATCCCTGTAATACTGGTTGGCGATCCGATTAAATCTTCGATAACTTGTCTGTGAACATTCAATTGGGTCTGGTAGGGGTAATGGGATGGCTGAATAAATGACCCAACCCACAAATGAGATAAGCAGGATAGCAAGTATGATCCGGGTCTCGGAAAAAGGCGTTACCTTCGGGTCATATTCAAATGCCGTGCCGCATCGTCTGCAGAACCTTGTGTCGTTATCCGTCAATTTGTCACATACTTCACACCGTTTCATTTTTCAACCTTCGATCTTCTTCCGTAAGTTATCCCTGATTATACCTTCCATGTTTTATGGCAATGGATGATTTCACCGGTCAGGACACTTGGATTGATTGCACTTTTCGTTCATTCAGATGCAACCTTCCTGTGATTCTTATGAAAAATCCCGATTATAATCCTTTATGAGTAACCACGATAATAAATCTTATAGAGGATTTTCAATTAAAAAATACCAGGAAAGTGATTTGAATACCGAAAAATATATTTCAATTCATCAAAATGACCATGTAATAGAAGTGCCGTTGACCATTGTGCATACATTGGTTTTGGGCAGTGGTGCATCTGGTCTGAATGCGGCTGCTCAACTGCGGATCAGCGGCATTCAAGATGTGATGATCCTTACTGAAGGACTTTCCAAGGGAACATCGATTAATACCGGCAGTGACAAGCAAACTTATTACAAACTTTCCATGAGTGGGGATGAAGCAGATTCGCCAATAGATATGGCTGAAACCTATTATGCGAATGGCGCGATGCATGGCGACCTGGCACTGATTGAATCCAGCATAAAGATTGGTAAAGAATCTGTTAACATCAAGCAGTGGGCAGGGAAAAATAAAAGGTGCTGCCGACCCCATCTTCGCTTTCAGCCCAGATGTATCCACCATGGGATTCGATCATGTGTCTGGCAAT
>JAYELT010000075.1:0-12895 GCA_034717715.1 Chloroflexota bacterium
TGCGCAGTACGTTGGTCCATCAGCCAGTCAATACTAAAGGCACGTTTACGTCACAGCCCTGATGCGACATCGTTTCAGGGCATTTTCGAAACATAATATTTAGAACAATTCTCAATGCAGGTTGTTGCGGGTCAATGGCCAATGCCGTCAGCGTTTCTAATGACTGTTGTTATCCCCATTTCTATATTTACTCCCCGATCCTGAGATTGGGATTAGCTTATACGTACACAGAGCCTGCTACGCTGGATGTTCTTTCGGATTTGAGCTGATAGAATATTAATCATTATCATGGAAGTTCAATCGATGAACCATTATTTGGGGATTATCTCATTGAGAAATTAATGCTGGAAATCACAGCGCTACAATGGCCAAAGCCATGGCACCATGAATATGGCAATCAGGAATATTAATATCGTCAGGATAGAACCGACTTTTATAAAATCAAAGAAACGATAGTTGCCAGGGCCATAAACCATCAAACAGGCAGGTTCAAGCGGGGTGATAAAGGAACAGCTTGCGCCAAGCGCTATCATCACTGCAAAGGTACGAGGATTCAGTCCTAACTGAGTCGCAGTCTGGAGGGCAATCGGGATCACCACGACAGCGGCAGCCTGGTTGGACATGGGCTGGGTCAGCAATAAGGAGAGGATAAAGAAAGCAGCCAGCAGCCACAGGGGATTGGCGGCGTCAACGAGCATGACAATTTGATCGGCGATCAATTTGGCCAGCCCTGACACTTCCATTGCGCGACCCAAAGCCAGCATTGACGCGATTAAGAGCCAGGCACTCCAGTTGACCTGCCGGTAAGCTTCTGTTGGCGTGATACAGCGCGATACGAAGGCTGCCAACGATCCTAACATCACCCCTACGGGCAACGATACAATATTTAACGAGACCAGAAGGATGACACAGCCAAATATCGCTAATGAAATTGGAGCCCTGCGTGTTTCGGGTAAAATATCCAATTTCGATGAGACAACTCGAAAGCTATTGTTTTTCCCCAAACTTCGTAGGGTGTCCGGGTCCCCCTGCAGTAAAAGCTGGTCGCCTACCTGCAGTCGCGTTCGGCTGATTCGGCGGCGTATCGTTTCTCCCTTGCGATTGATCCCCAACACCTGCAGCCCATAGCGGTCTCTGAAGTTCAGCCCCCACAGCGTTCGGCCAATCAAAGGAGAGCCTGGCAGCAAGATCACTTCTGACATTGAGAGGTCTTTCGCAAGGGCGCTATCCTCGTTAATTTCACCGGTAAATTCAACCATATCCTTGTCTTGCAAGGTGACAAGGTCGTCACGATTCCCCTCCACCAAAATTCGGTCACCACCTTGAAGGACGGTATTTGCGCGCGGCTCAACATGGTATCCTTGATATTTCAAGATACGCAGTATGTTGAGGTCGTATTCTTTTCCGAGAGCAATTTGGTTGAGTGTTTTACCCTCCCAGGGTGAGTTAGCAGACACCACAAATTCTGAGCAGTAAGAAAGGATGATCTCTTCAAGGTCAGCTCCCCCTGTTTCACGAATAGGAATGAGATGCCGACCGATGAAGAACATATACAGCAATCCCACAATCAGGATAGGGATTCCCACCGGGGTTAATTCAAACATCCTCAGGGGTTCCATTTGATATTGTGTCATCAACCCACTGACAACCACGTTAGTTGATGTACCCACAAGTGTGATTGAGCTGGCGAGAACAGCTGCAAAAGCCAGGGACATAAGCAGTTTGGATGGGTGCAATTTGAGCTTTCTGGAAAGGCCAATGGTCATCGGCACGAAAAATGCAGCAGTTGCAGTGTTGGAGATAAAGCCACTCAATAAGCCAGCCGTCCCTGTAATGACCCAGAATAGCCGGTTTTGGTTATTGCCAACTGAACGCAGGATACGCCGTGAGAGCATTTGTACAACACCTGTTCGCACTAACGCAGCTGTCAGAATGAGCAGGCCCAGGATCATGATTGCTGTGTCGCTCCCAAAACCTTCAAAAGCAATTTCTGCCGGTATAATCCCGGTCAGGATCAGGGTTAACATCACCCCCAGGGCGACAACATCAGCGGGCAAGGTCTCAATTGAAAACAAGATCATTGCAGCGATGATAATAATGATTAACAGTATGATGGAAAGAGTCATCATGCTACCTTAGAAGGTTATGGGTAATCAACTTCTATTATACGGGTATTTTTTAAATAGACGGGATTACTTTGGGAACTTTTTATTGAAACCAGCCGTCTGTTGTCTACTGGACAACATTAGTCAGGCGTTAATATGCTGCTTGCAGTATAATCGGGTGAAATGACGGAAATGAAGTCGCATTCTCTCCTTAAAAAACATGTCTTTGTACAGCTGTTCTTAGCGATTCCTCTCAGCCTTGTCATTTTTATTATGATGGCAATGGTGATGTTGTTTAGTTTTGAAGTGGGTTATGCCAACCGAATCTACCCTGGTGTTTATGTTGATGATCTGGATCTCTCCGGGTTGACACTCGAAGAGGCTGGAGAGCATTTAGCTGAGGCTTTGCCATATTCTTATGAAGGAGAGTTAACTTTTTTTTATGATGGTCGGGATTGGGAAGCTCAACCAATCGACCTGGGTTATCTTATTGATCCTGGGTTCAATGCCCAACGAGCATATGATATTGGGCGGCGGGGTTGGCTGGCAAACAATCTGGTGGATAAGGGACGCGCCTGGTTTACGGGTTTACAGCTTTCTCCTGTGGTTTATTTTGATGAACGTGTAGCACAGGCCTATTTGCAGTCGATTGCAGAAGATATCAACCAACCCGTTGTAGAAGCATCCCTGGGTTTGGATAATACCGATGTGATTGTTGTCAGCGGTCAAGTGGGACTTGAGGTTGATATTAAGGGCACCCTCATCTTGATTGAGCAAGCTTTAGGTGAAATGCGAAGCGCTGAGATACCTATGATCGTAACAGAGACAGTACCAGAGGTGATGGATGTGGGGTTCCAGGCGGAAACAGCACGTGAAATGCTCAGTAAGCCATTGGTGTTGTCAGATTCAGAGGGTGAAGGCGGAGTCATTACGTGGACGATTTCACCTGAGGAACTTGCAGCAATGTTAACCATCAAACGTGTTAAAGAGGCAGAAAATGAGCATTCTGGGTATCAAATTGCCCTGAACGATGATTTGTTTGGCGTCTACCTGAACAGCCTGGCACCGGGTTTGTCAGTCGCACCCGTGAATACCCGTTTCACCTTCAATGATGATACCCACCAGTTGGAGGTGATCAAACCTGCTGTTATCGGTCGTAAATTGGATGTGCCGTCGAGTATCACCCAAATCAATCAGAGTTTACAGAAGGGTGAACATGAGGTTGGGCTTAAGTTTGAGCCGATCCAACCTGCAGTGACTGATGATATGACAGGGGAGTCGTTGGGAATCACTGAGCTGGTTCTTAGTGAAACCTCTTATTTTTACGGTTCTGATGCCGCACGTGTGCAGAATATTGAAAAGGCAGCGGCGCAGTTTCATGGGCTGCTGATCGCTCCTGGAGAAACCTTTTCAATGGGGGATGCCTTGGGAAACATCAGCCTTGAGAATGGCTATGCTGAAGCGTTGATTATTTACGGCGGACAAACGATCCAGGGTGTTGGTGGCGGGGTTTGCCAGGTGAGCACAACCCTTTTCCGAACAGCCTTTAAAGTGGGCTTTCCAATTGTGGAACGTCATGCACATGCTTATCGCGTGGGATATTATGAAATGACGCGGGACGGCAGTAAAGACCCAAACCTGGCTGGATTGGACGCAACGGTATACTTCCCAATTGTGGATTTGATATTTACCAACGACACAGAACACTGGCTGTTGATGGAAACCTATATGGGGCAATATGATTCACTGACCTGGAAATTCTATTCCACCAAAGATGGGCGTACAGTAGATTGGCAAACGACAGGTCCAACGAATGTTATTCCAGCGCCTGAGCCGCTATACCGTGAGAATCTCGAACTTGAAAAGGGTGAAATAAAAAAAGTCGATTATGCTGCAGATGGCGCGGAGATTTCGATTACTCGCACAGTGTATAAGAATGATCTAGGCTACTTTTCAGACTCTTTTTATACAAAGTTCCGCCCCTGGCAGGCTGTTTTTGAATATGGACCCGGGACAGAAATTCCAGACTCCGAGGAGGACTGAGGGGCATGTGGTTTAATGGTTCGCTTGATTGGCTTGCAGGTCATTTTGCATTTTATGATTAATGAATTAGAATAAGGCTCAATGCCCAGATAGTTATGAAGGGGCATTTAATTGGAGGTCTGATGATCAACAAAGAATTACTTGATATGCTTCGCTGTCCGAATTGCGTGCAGGAAAAGGATGGATTCCTGGAGTATTATCAGGAATGCTGGCTTATTTGTCAGGATTGCGACAGGAAATATCCCATTGTAGAAGATATTCCGGTTATGTTGATCGATGAAGGTGATAAATGGATCGACACCAAGAAAGAAGATTTGCCAGTTCCGCCACCTCCATTGGATTGATCCTTTCACATTCCCAAAGAACTATCAAGTATATTATTTTGTGAGAAGTGCTATTCTGCAGCAAATTTGCAGGTTAGGTTGAAGCATTAAGCATATGAAGTTAATTGATAAAAGTAAAGAAAATTTTCCTAAAGATCGATTTACTCAGATCGTTCTGGCGTTAATGGTGATCTTAGCCCTGGTTGGTGCCTTCGTTGGGTATCGATATGCCAGGAAATTTGTGTCTACCAATGAAACATTTTCTCTGCCAGGCGATCCAGTCGTTGAGAATGATGATGAACTGGATTCCAATGGTGATGAAGACAACACCAACACAGCCAAACCTACAGAGATTGCGGCAGCTGATCTGCCCACACCGGAACCATGGGATGGGGTCAGCAGGATCAATCTTCTGGTGATGGGCCTGGATTATCGTGACTGGGAAGCAGGTGAAACCCCTCGCACCGATACGATGATTGTACTTACCCTGGATCCTTTGAACAATACAGCTGGCATGATCTCCATTCCGAGGGATTTATGGGTTACGATCCCCGGGTTTGAGTCTGGCAAGATCAACACGGCATACTATCTCGGCGAAGTATACAATCTGCCAGGTGGTGGACCGGGCTTGGCGGCCAGCACTGTTGAGGAACTCTTAGGTGTTCCCATTCATTATTATGCCCAGATTGATTTCCAGGCATTTGTTGATTTTATCGATCACATTGAAGGGGTACGATTAACCTTTGATGAACCCATGGTGTTAGATCGCCTTGGTAAATGGAATACAGTAACGATTGAGCCTGGTGTGATTACTTTGCCAGGGGAATATGCCCTGGCTTATGTACGCGCTCGTAAAACCGAGGGGGGGGATTTTGATCGTGCTGAGCGGCAGCAAAAACTTATCATGGCTATCCGTGACAGGATCCTAGAATTTGACATGATGCCCAAGCTGGTGGCAAAGGCGCCAGAAATTTATAATGACCTTGCCGCGGGCATTCGTACAAATATGAACCTGAACGAAGCAATCAAGCTGGGATGGTCTGTCCTAGCAGTAGACAGGGATGAGATCAGCCAGGTGGTGATCAGCAATGAATATGTATCGTTGGGAAAGTCACCTGATGGTTTGGATATCTTGATGCCAGTTCCTGACAAGGTTCGCTTGCTTCGAGATGAGATCTTTGCGGATGGCGCAGCTTTAGGCCCTGTAGCAGAAGGGGATCTCCTGGAACTGGTTGCGGAGGAAGGGGCGCGTTTTTCTGTCCGTAATGGGTCTTCTCAATCTGACCTGGCGATAAGAACAGCAGCCTGGTTTAGAGAACAGGGGATCAATGTTGTGGAAGAGGTGAATACCGATTACAACTTGATCACACGTGTGTATATTTACAGCGGTACACCTTATGCTTTGAATTGGCTCTCGGAAACGATGGGTATTACATCCAATAATATTATCAAAGACGATGATGCAGGCGGTGAGATTGATATCATCGTTGTCCTTGGCGATGATTGGGCGGCTCAGAATCCTATGCCTTAATGATCAATGGAATCCAATAATAAAATGGGGCTGACATAATCGTCAGCCCCGAATTGGTTAATACGAACATTAATCCAGGGAGGTTAATAGTCCTGCTGGAACTCGTCGTATTCCTAAAAAGTTTCGTGAATTAACCCTTTCTTATTCAAAATCTGTCCAAAAGCTGGGAGCGACCCAGGCTTTTATGCTATCTACGGTATATTCACTGTCATAATACACATAGATTTCATATTCACCTGATCCACCTGCAGGGGTTGGTTCGTCGTAATAGGTGTCCCCACCGCCGATAATGTTGCCGCTTGCGTCATACACAAGCACAAAGATATCGACTTCAGTGACCAGTTTATCGTAAGTATTTGTGAAGTTGACTTTCACTTTATCTGAATAATCACCAGTTAATTCTGTGCTGTTCACAGTGAAAACATTTTCTGTCAGCTCAAAATCATCTGCACAAACACCTGGGAAGACCAGCGTTTCATAATATGATAATGAGGGGAGATCATTCGGAGAGTCGATATACGGTGAGACACCTATGGTGTCACCAGGTAAAAGATAATCAATGTCTTGGGAGCCATGGCTGATGACATAACCTTCATCATCATAAAAGGTAACATTCAAGATGGCATCTTCTAATGTTTGATCATCAAGGGTGCTTTGAATAACCGTGCCCCCATATATATCATCGGAATCGCTAAGATAATAATATTCATCAGCCACGCTGGTCATTCCCCAAAGCTCTGGTGAGTCCTCATAGGGATCAGACATGTAAGTCAAAATTGGGAAAACCTCGATCGAATCAACATCATCGTAATTATCTAAATAGGTGGAAAAGCCCATTTGACCCTGTCCTGGGACAAAGTCAATATATTCATAGCCGCCGCCAACGATTTGCCCGGCTGCATCGTAGCATAGGATACTGGTACGCACATCTGTATAGATGTTTGTGTCGCTATTTTTGATGACCCCGGTCACAATTGGCCAGTAACCGCTTTCCCAAAGTTTGATTTTTTCACTGGTGAAGGGATCTTGAGACAGTTCAGGCTGGCTGGTGTCTTCGAACTCAAGGACAATATTGTATGATTCGACGGGGGGGTTTTCTTCGTCCAGTGAGACTCTAAAGAAAATCCCTAAAGTTTGTTGAGGGAGGAGCCACGGGAAACTGTTATTCTCCTGCCCAACAATGATGCCGTCTCCATCCATAATATTGATGGTATACCCCACATCTGTCAGGGAAAGATCGGTGTTCAGGTTTTTCATCACAAAACCGACATAGGCTTCATCCTCCTCCACGCCAAAATTCTCCTGGATGGTGGCAAGGTATCCGACCGCTTGAATCACCTCCTCCTCAGGCTCAACGATTTCCTCTGGTTCTTCGATTTCCTCAGGCTCCTCGATGTCTTCAGGTTCGGGTTCTTCAATGACCGGGATATCCTCAGCAGGTTCCTGTTCAACGATGTCTGCAGGATTGACGACAGCCGGTTCTTTGGCTTCGTCCACTTTGCCTCTTAAGTTTTCCAGCAAGCCGCAGGTACACGCCAGGCTAACCACGAGATGAAATAAAACAAACAATACGATAAAAATTGCCTTTTTCTTCATGTAATTTTCCTTTTCTAGGTCTATATGATGGTTAAGTGGATGGGGTAATGCTTAATCACTCATTGAACATGTTATACTCGCCATATTTGTCAACTTGATTATGTTTCATATCAATATGATCAATAATATAAAGAACAGGCCGATGCCCTATATAAGGGTTTGTATGAATTTCTATTGATTTTTATTCAGTTTGAGTCATTTATTGCGATGTAGGCTGAAAGAGCTATGTGTGATGCTTCAATTGTATCAAATAATGAGCAAAAGAGGAGAAATTTTAATGAATCTTAACTTAAATTTAGCTTATTCTGGCTGAATTCAGCCAGAATAATTAAAAATGGCTAAGACTTTCTGCAAACCTATAGCCATCCAGAGTAAAAAAAAGAAAAGAGTGATTCTTCCAACGCTCTCTTATATTGAAATTAAAAGTCAAACGAACCAGCTAAGAATTGATCTGAAATTTGTCCATACCTAATATTGCAGGAATGGAAAAAAGGGACGATCTATAAGGCGTCTCTCCCTAATAGATTCTGTTTTCTTGCTTGATTCCGTAGGTCAGATTAAATTCCAGCGTGATGTACAGCGTTCCCAGACGCAGGATTGTCTGGAAAAAAGATTTTCAACGCAATTAGTTCTATGGATGTCTTAAAAATAGTTCAATATCTACAAATTGTAAATATGCAATAATTAAGCTGACAACTTCAAGGCAGTACAGGGAAGCTCTTGAGGGGAGCAAATACCATCCCCACCAATCCTCGGCCGGTGTGAGCACCCAATACAGGTGAGATTGAGCAGTCTGGCAGCCAGTCACATTGGAAGAGTTTCTCTGCAGACTCTCTTAGCAGGTCGGCTGCTTCCGGGTTACCAGCATGTCCGATCTGGACTCGCAGCTTTGAGCCCTCTTTGAATTTTTTTGCAACATAGGCTGGAATGGCCTGGATCGCTTTCTTAAAGGTACGGGCTTTGCCGCGATCGTAGTATTTGCCGTCCACCTTATCAACACCAATTAAAGGTTTTAGTCCAAGAATGGATGCCAGCAGCCCTTTGAGATGGCCGATGCGTCCGCCATGGATCAAATAGGCTAAATCGGGTAGTGTGAAGATTACCTCAGACCGTTCCCGCACCTGGCTCATCAATGCCAGTGTTTTATCAACTCCCCAACCTGATTTTACGGCACGGATGGCTGCTTCCATCTGCCAACCCATCTCAATTGAAAGCGTGCGTGTGTCCACCAAGGTGATGTTGGCGTCCGGCATTTGTCCTGCAGCAGTCACAGCAGAGTTATAAGTACCGCTTAAACCGGAGGAAATATGGATGGAGAGGATGTCGGGATCTTCTGCAGCGACTTGCTGGTAAATTTCTAAAAATTCACCAGGAGATGGGGTGGAAGTGATCGGCATATTCTCTGTGTTTTCCAGCAATTCGTAGAACTCTTCTTTTTGAATGTCGATGCCGCTACGATAGCTGACGCCGCTCAAGGTTATTTTGAGGGGCAGGGTATGTAAAACAAAACTCTGTTTTTGTTGTGGGGAAAGATCAAAACCACTGTCTGTCACTATTTTCATCTGATTTACTCCTGGAACAAAAGATTTAAAAAAATACCTGTACCAGAAAAAATAATGACACATATTCTAAAAAAGTGATTGTAGTATACCAAGAATTTGTAATTTGTGTTAAAAATGCATAGGAAGCAGTGCTGGAGAATAAAATCCCCACTGTTCACCTGGGAGGGTCAGTGGGGTCTCAAGTCGATATGATGAAGCTGTGTGGTGTGTCTTAATGAGCTGGATTGATCTTGTAAGTTAAGATAGCTGATTCCTGGATGGCTGGTTGACAGGCGCTAACCGGCACGCTCTTTCCCAGGGCAATTCTACTGCAGCTTCTCAAACAACAGAGAATAGACTATCTTCACAGACATGGATAGAATGGATATCCATCAGATCGATCTCCGCAGCTGCTTGCCCTGGCATCTTCCTCGATAACTGTCATCTGGACTTCTCTAAGAGAATCAAGTTTACAGATGGTGAAGGTGCACGAATATGCTTCATATACAATATTCGATGCTGTATAGATTGAAAAGAGTTGTCCTTATCGATGCTTCTTCCAGATGGATTTTTTACATATTTCTACTTGATTTCGTAGGTCAGATTACATTCCATTGTAATGGATAGTGTGCCGGCAGCAATCGGGACTGCTTCAGCAGCATAAGCGCCGCCTTTGGCATCAAGGTAGGTATTGGGGGTGCCGCTTTCATACACGCTGATGCTGATCAGGTCCCCCAATTCGACACCAGCATCACTTGCAATGATTTCTGCTTTGGCTTTGGCATCTTCAATAGCCAACCGCCGAGCTTCCGCGACAGCTTCTTCTCGATCATCAACGCTAAAATTAATACCATAGATGTTGTTAGCGCCTGCTTCAACAACCGCAGTGAGTACTTCACCCAGGCTGGACAAGTCTCTTACGTTCACGTTCACTGTGTTTTCGACCACGAAGTACTGGCCTTCAATCTCACCGGTCATTGGGTTATATCGATCTGATGGGTAGACATTGAAGTTGGAGGTTTGAATATCCTTTTCCTCAACACCAAGACCTTCCAGGACATCTGCGATGGCGTTCGCCTGGGCTGTGTTGCCATCCAGGGCATCTGTGACGTTGTCTTCTTCTGTTCGGACGCCGATATTGATCGTGGCAATATCCGGGACAAGCGTTATCTGCCCGATACCGTTGACAGTCATCGACCGAACCTTATCCAAGCTGGACGATCCAGAAAACGGGGAGCAAGCCGCTAAAAGGATAAAAACCATCAGGCTGACAAGTATTAAGCTAAATTTCTTCTTCATTTGATTGATCCTCCATCAATTATTTGATTTTTTCTTCAGATTACTAATATTAGACGGTTATCGGTTTACGAAAGTTCCACACCAGGAAATTGAAACAAATATGGTCGTAGTTGATAATGATGCTATGTCTAATTCTAACAAATATTTGTTGATGGTACAGAGGAATCAAGTGACGAATGTCATGATTTATTCTGACGTCGCTGCTATTGACGCCATACAGATTCTCGACTATGGTTAAAGGGATCAAAAAACTGTGGAGCAGGCATGTTCTTCATTCAGGGAAAACTGATCGCGAAAACATGCGGGTACTGGACCGTGATACCCGCATATTTTTATTTAAACTTGATGCCTGCATCACCCTTAATTGATCGCGCAATAATAAATACTTCACCAACCAATATTAATTAGGAGATACTATGGCAGAAACAACAAACGCATTTGCAATGGCTCAACAACAATTTGACCATGTTGCTGACTTATTAAGCCTTGACCACCAGGTTCGTGAGATGCTCCGCTGGCCAATGCGCGAATATCACCTGCGCATCCCAATTCGCATGGATGACGGGGATATGCGGGTTTTTCAGGGCTATCGCGTTCAGCATAACGATGCACGAGGTCCTAACAAAGGTGGTTTGCGCTTCCACCCGGCAGAGACGATTGATACCGTACGCGCTCTGGCAATGTGGATGACCTGGAAATGCGCCGTAGCGGATATCCCCCTCGGCGGCGGGAAGGGCGGCATTGTACTTGACCCAGCTACCCTATCTGTGAATGAGAAAGAGCGCCTATGTCGTGCTTTCATTCGAAATTTATGGAGTGTCATTGGGCCACGGCAGGATGTGCCGGCACCTGATGTTGGCACCACTCCACAAATGATGGGCTGGATGATGGATGAGTATTCCAGCATCACCGGCCGTTATACCCCCGGCGTGATCACCGGTAAGCCGGTGGGAGGGGGTGGGTCCTTAGGGCGTACAGAAGCGACTGGTTTTGGTGTGATCTACACAGTTCGTGAAGCCATGCAGCGTCTTAATCTCGATTCTACCAATGCCGTGGCTGCAATTCAGGGATTTGGCAACGTCGCCCAATACGCTGCTCAAGGATTTATCAACTATTTAGGTGGCAAGGTGATCTGTGTGAGTTATTGGGATCGAGATGATCGAACAGCCTACACGGTCAGCAAGGACGACGGGATTGATCCTGTATTCTTGAAGGGTATCACAGATCAGTACGGCACGATTGATAAGGATTTAGCGGTTAAAGAAGGGTATGCGATTGAAGCCGGTGATGCCTGGATAGCCAAGGAAGTAGATGTGCTCATCCCGGCCGCGCTGGAAGGACAGATTAATGGTGGAACGGTCAAGCACATTCACGATCGAGTGAAAATACTTGCAGAAGGCGCCAATGGCCCGACCACACCTGAAGCGGATGAAGTTTTGAAGGAACGTGAGATCTTTGTGATCCCGGACTTTTTGTGCAATGCAGGTGGTGTTACCACATCCTATTTTGAGGGCGTTCAGAACGACATGAACTTCTACTGGACCAAGAAAGAGGTCCTGGAGAAATTGAATGATAAGATGACCCGGGCTTTTAAGGGCGTGTATGAGATGTCCCTCTCCCAGGATGTATTCATGCGTGATGCAGCCTATATGGTGGCCATTGCCAGAGTGGTGAAAGCCATGGAGCTGCGCGGCTGGATCTAAGCAAAACTATTTTCAGAAATAATAACAACCCCTGACTAATCCCGGGGGTTGTTTTCTTTAATATCGGAGACTTAAAATATAACGATTGAGAAACGTTATCTGATGATCAGAGGAAATTCCAATTGCAGCTGAAATTAATGTATAATTTTATTTACATCCTAGCCTTCAAGGATGAAATTATTGTATCAAACCGTTAAATGATTGAGCGAAGGTTTCCCATGGAATTATTATGCCCACATTGTAAAGCACCTAATCGTTCTACTGCGCAATTTTGTGATCAATGCGGTAGTCCTCTGAGACCGCAGGAGGCAGCTCTACCTCAAACGCCGGAGAGTCCTGTCGGCAGCGCATTTGAGTTTTCTAATTTGAAAGACTCAATGAGATCCTCAGAAGGGTCACCAAACGATAAGAACACCAGCAAAACTAACAATCAAGGCTAACCAGCGGCGCAGATTGACTTTTTCACCCAGCATCACAACCGATAGGATGGCGATTATCAAGGGAGTGGAAAAGCGAATGGCCCTCAATGTCAGCCAGCGGTAGAGCCGCCAATCCCATTAAGTAGGTGATATAGGAGAGAAACAGGAAAAATCCTCGCACATATTCGAGCTTGTGCCGCTGCGTGGTAGGCAGCATGAGGCTGCCTACAAGACGAAAAAAGACGATGCTGCATGGCAGGACAATCAAGCTGCGAAAAAACACAATTTCCAATATGGGATAGTCGCCGCCAATCCATTTAACAGCGATATTCTGG
>JAYELT010000076.1:0-7648 GCA_034717715.1 Chloroflexota bacterium
CTTTCTTTATTGTTGCAAATCCGGATAATAAATTTGGAATGCTGTGTGGATTACTGGAAATAAAGTAAACTGGGCGATGTTTGATTTCTGGAAACCTATTTTCAATATTCTCCCACCAAAATCGTGTTGCCCGGCGGTATTCGTTGAGTGAACCACTGAACAACTGCACCTCAAGATCTAACTTTCGCTCCCGGATATCTGACAGGCGAGATTTAAACTGGTTGCTCCATATTGTTCTTAAGCGTTGGAGTTCTTCATAGGATATTTTCATCACTTCTGCAAGTTCTTGCATATCTTCATCTGATCCTGGTGACAAAGACAATAAAGTTTCTCCTGATTTTTTCTGAAGCAGAGTATGTAATTTGTTCCACTCGATCTGATAGGCGGTCAGCACCGGCACCACGTCATCGATATCGGAACGAGAAGCTATGAAGCATGCCAGGATGTGATCCCCATCGAAAAAACAGCGGCGACGACGGGCGCGAGCAGTGACCTGTTGCCAATCGTTAATATTGGGATAGCCGGATTGGTTAAATACGGTTGCGCTTTGCCCTAATAAGACCGCCTGCACTTTCGGCATGCAGTCAGGTAAGCGAAGGTTCGCATAGATGAATGATGCGATATCTGGTGCGACTTTGGGTGCCAAAGGATGTAAAGAAGAATTCATCCCTGCATGTACCTCTTCCAGTGTTCGGATCCTTACAGGTGTGGTTGTTTTAAGTAAAGAATAGATTGTTCGTATATAAAGATCGATCTCTTCTGAGGCTCTGGTTGGAACGCTTCTTTCCATGGTTTCCTTTGGGATGTTCCCTGGTCGTTTTGATTATTTTACCTGTTTTCTACTAAATTTGGATTTTTAGGACAGATAGCTGAGCAGGTTATTCAAAGCTGGGCATCAGATTGATATCATTTATTCAATTGTTCGGTAAAATTGAACTGGATTTATACCTTTGGAGAAGTGCTGATAATGGCGATAAAAACAATTCTTTTTGATTTTGGTGGCGTGATCATCAAAACACCGAATTTACGTTGGCTACAACAATGGCGAAAAGTTACGGGTTTTAACCAGGATCCGGAAATCTCGAAAATGTTGACAAATCCGATGGAATCTAAAATCCTGCGCGATGTTTTCTTGGGGAAGAAACCAGAGGAATTTGTTTGGATGATCATCGCAGAGAGGGGGCACCTGAGCCCTCGAATGGTTAATCTTGTCCGTCGCCATGCATTTGCAAAGTTTCAATTGAATAAGCCTTTTGTTCGATTCATGGCTGAACTAAAAAATGATTATAAGATTGCAATTCTAAGTAATGCTGGCGACCAAGCTCGCAAGGTCATGGAGGAAAAATATCATTTACATGAATTCGTTGATGAAATCATCATATCAGCGGAGGAAGGTGTGGTCAAACCTGACCCTAATATTTATCAAATTGCCATGGAGCGGTTGAATGCTTCCCCTGAAACCTCATTGTTTTTGGATGATATGTCTGAAAACGTCCTGGCTGCACGAAAATTTGGAATGAAAGCTGAGCAATTCATTAACACAAAGCAAGCCATCCAGGCTGTCCGAGATTATCTGGAGGAGGACTGACTCATGCTTTACTTAGTGGCTACCCCTATCGGGAATCTCGATGACATTACATTACGAGCATTGAAGGTTCTGCGAAATGTTGACCTGATCGCCAGTGAAGATACCCGAAAAACCTCGATTTTGCTGAATCATTATGATATTCACAAACCCCAGAAGAGTTATCATGCTTTTAACGAGAAAAAGGTTGTTCCCAAGCTGATTGAGCAACTTTTAGAAGGTCAATCTATTGCGGTTGTCACCAATGCAGGCACGCCTACGATTTCAGATCCCGGTTATTCGTTGGTGAGGGCAGCCATTGAGCATGACATCCCGGTAACTGCTGTGCCGGGACCAACGGCTGTTATTTTGGCGTTAAGCCTTTCAGGGCTCCCCGCACACAGCTTCATTTACAAGGGCTTTGCACCTCGAAAGACCGGTGCAAGGAAGCGTTTCATTAAAGAAGAAGCACAATCACCCCATACAT
This sequence comes from Chloroflexota bacterium, assembly GCA_034717715.1. Taxonomy (GTDB): domain Bacteria; phylum Chloroflexota; class Anaerolineae; order Anaerolineales; family Anaerolineaceae; genus Brevifilum. Next base: position 2,052 of record JAYELT010000076.1, read on the forward strand.
TAATCTTCTACGAAAGCCCTCATCGCATCCAGGCGTTTTTATTGGATGCGCTATCAGTACTGGGTGACCGCCGGGCGGCCGTGGCTAATGACATGACAAAAAAATTCGAGTCCATAACCCGTGGCCTTTTGAGTGAACTAATTGAATTGATAAATGAAGAACCACCACGGGGAGAATATACCGTGGTGATTGAAGGCAATCGAGATTAGGATTTATTTGAGTTTAAATGGTGAGAAGCTTGTATCATTGTCGAAAATTTCCACACCTTCAGCTTTTTTCAAAGCATTCACAACCCAATAGGTAAGGGGTGTTACGGCTGCTTCGATGCCGACTTTGAAAATGTAGTTCGTGATGGAAAGGCTCCAGAAAAGGCTCCACGGGAATACTCCCAGGGCTGAAGCGACAAGAATGAAAGAGAAAGTATCTATGGCTTCCCCAACGATGGTGCTTCCGATGGTACGAGACCAAAGCAGCTTTCCTTTCGTCATAACCTTCATGAGGGCCATCAGGATGGCGTTGGAAAAGGATCCAGCGAAGTATCCTGTCAGGCTGGCAAGGACGATCGAACCAGAACTCATACTCCCAAGGATTTTGTCATATGTTTCCTGACCAACGGAGGTTTGCCAGATTTCTTCGCCTGGGAGCACCTGAACCAGTTTGAAAGCGATTGCACTGAAGATCAGGGCTCCAAACCCAATCCAGATTATTCGACGGGAACGTTTGAAGCCATATACTTCTGTCATCACGTCACCAATGACGTAGCTGATGGGAAATAGAAGCGTTCCAGCATCAAAGATTAACTGGATTGAACCCAGGCTAAAGCCCCAATCAATGATCTTAGCAGAAGAGGCGATATTGCTGAGGACCAGCAGCAGAACAAAGAGGACTATAATGATATCTAAATATTTGAACTCAGCCTTAATCGCTTTATTATCATCCATCGGGGCTCCATTTTTAGATTAAGTATACATTGATATGAACCGGTTCTTTTTATCTGAAAATCAAATTCATGGGACGAGGGTTAATTTCCCACCCCAAATTGCCCATCAAATGGTGCATGTCTTAAGGCTGGAAGAAGGAGATCCGGTCATAGTTCTGGATGATCAAGGGTATCAATACCGTGTGACGATTTCTATCGATTTTGAACACAAGGCTGTTTCAGGTGAGATCATGCAAAAGGAAGCGGTCCTCACTGAACCTGACACAAAGATTTCCCTTTGTTTCGGATTGTCCAACCGTGAAAAGGTTGAATTTATCTTGCAGAAGGGTACAGAGCTAGGGATTTCCGCGTTCTATCCTTATATCTCCTCCCGAACATTGGTGCAGTCTGTTTCATTATCTGAGAAGAGAATGAGCCGTTGGGAGCGAATCATCCGGGAAGCAGCAGAACAGTCACAGCGGGGACGTTTGCCTATTCTCAATCAAGCTATGATGCTTGAAACTTGTTGTGATCAGGTTATACCAAAACATGATTTGAGCCTTGTGGCCTGGGAGGAAATGCGGCCACAAACGAATGTCCTCCATCATGTCATTGGTGACACAAAAGGCAGATCCATTGCCCTGCTGGTTGGTCCTGAAGGAGGCTATTCGGAGGATGAAGTCCATCTTTTACAAAAATCAGGTGCAATTGTGATTTCATTGGGAAAGCGTATCCTGCGCATGGAAACCGCAGCTATCGTTTTCCCTGCAATAATTCTGCATGAATTAGGTGAAATGTAAACGTTCTGCGGATACAATATTTAAATTCAATAACTTTACCTACTTTTTAGTGTTACCAATATAAACGACACCGAAGGAGAACCTGTTGGAAAAATACTACATTATCGTCAATCCGACTGCTGGTAGGGGAGCCGCGGGCAAAGCCGTTCCCGAAATTGAAGAACAACTGAAATCATTAGGGATCAATTATGATTTGGTCCTGACCGAATATGCTGGTCATGCGATTCAGCTGGCTGCTGAAGCTCGCCTAAAAGGCTATGGCATCGTTGTTGCTGTTGGGGGTGACGGGACATCCAACGAGATAATGAACGGATTGATGCAAGTTGCAGTTAAAGGTCAGTTACCACCAAAACTTGCCGTCTTACCAGTTGGACGCGGAAATGACTTTTCTTACGGCATGGGAGTCCCCCAGGATTTAGAAACCGCCTGTCAGAGCCTTGTGAGTGGATGCACTCGTAGAATTGATGTAGGTCTTGTTAAAGGTGGTGATTATCCTGAAGGCCGCTATTTTGGGAATGGTATTGGGATAGGGTTTGATACAGTTGTTGGGTTTGAGTCAGTAAAACTCCCTCCATACATTCATGGTACGCCGGCGTATCTGATTGCAGCGATAAAAACGATCTTCTTATATTTCAATGCGCCCTTGCTGCGTGTTGAAATCGATGGGGATGTCTTAGAGCAGCCCTGCTTGCTTGTTTCAGTGATGAACGGTAAGCGGATGGGTGGCTCCTTCCAGTTTGCGCCCGATTCCGAATCTGATGATGGCTTGTTAAATTTATGTATCGTACGCCAGGTGACTCGTTTGCAGGTTCTGGGGTTAATGCCAAAAGTGATGAGTGGTACTCAAGCTGAGCATGAAGCGGTGAGAATGGCTTCTGGAAAAAACATTCGCATTGAGGCTCTAAATGGTTCTTTGCCTGTCCATGCTGATGGTGAAACCATCTGTGAAGCTGGGAAAAACCTGGAGGTTTCTATCCTTAAACAGCAGCTTGAACTGGTATGTTAGTGAGAAGATATGAAAAAGTGGTTTGTAAACACGATCATCAAATTAATCGCACATATCATTTTAAAAATTGATGCTGCTGAACTTGAAAAGATGCCAATGGAAGGACCTGCATTTGCTGCAGCAAATCATGTCAATTTTCTGGATGGGCCTGTGGTCATCTCGCATTTACACCCAAGACCAACCACTGGATTGGTTAAAAAAGAAACCTGGGAAAGTCCCATTCTGGGATTTTTGTTTGATATCTGGGATGGCATCCCCATAGACCGCAGTATTGCAGATTTCTCTGCTTTCAAACTGGCAAAACAAGCGCTCCAGGAGGGAAAAATCCTGGCGGTCTCACCAGAAGGCACCCGAACTGAAAATGGGAAAATGATCCGAGCAAAAGCGGGAATTGGAATATTAACGACACAATGTAATTATCCTATCATCCCTGTTGCTTATTATGGACATGAGAATTTCAAGGAGAACTTCAGGCGTCTTAAGCGCACACCTATGATAATAAAAGTGGGGGAGCCATTTCAGATTGATTTGGGCGGACAACCCAAAAATAAAGAAACCATGCAAGCTGTCGCAGATGCAATCATGATGGAAATCGCGCGACTACTTCCTGAGCAATATCGGGGTTACTATGCTCAGAATTCTTCCGATTGGGAAAAATATATCAAACCAGTCAGTTAACTGATTATCGAGGGAGCATATTACGGAGGCGTTTGGGGAGGATTTTCCCAAGGCCAAGGTTGCGCCCATGGGTATCGGTGACCAAAACGTGTTGACCTTTGAATTGCTGTGTGAAACCTGGATAGCGGATATCACGTCCCGCAATCCACTGTGCCACCCTCTCTTCATCGAGGATAACCTTTCCTTGTGTAAAAAAGTGGCCAAAGCGGCTAACGAATGCATGGGATGGCTCAAGTTGATCTGTGAGCCATCGGCCCAGGGGCATGCCAATATATTCATAAGGTAGGGTCATGAAGTTCTTTAGATAATAGCGTGGTATCAAGAAGAGTTGATTGTTGCGCTGGAAAATTTCAAGATTAAATTCTTCAAGGATTAGATCCAAATCCAATCCAAATTGTTCTGATAATTGGGCCAAAACCTGCTCTTTCAAATTCTCCTTAATTGATTGCAAGCCTGTCCTTTCAAAATCACGATGAGGAGCTGGGTTTCTGAGCAGTGGCAAGGGTGTGATCTTTGTTAGTAAGACGCAAAAGAAGCCTGACATCCCTGTTCGATGCGGCCATATACGCACAGCGTGGATGAGATCGGGGTGATAGATTTCAGATCCAAAACGTGACAACCCGGGTGCCGAGAGTTTGATCTTTTGTGAGACATCATCAATGTAAAAAACACCTGGAAAATCATTAAGAAGGGCATTGATAACAGCTTCATCTTCTTCGGGAGCTAACGAACAGGTGGCATAAACAAGTTGTCCACCAATTTTGAGTGCGCTTAACCCGCTTTTTAGAAGCTGGATCTGTCGTTCCTGTAGTCGCAGCCGTTCGGTTTGCGATGTCTCACGCATGGGATGGTTGAGCGTTGGTCGTAAATTTTCCATACTGCAAGGCGCATCTAATAAGATGCAATCGAAAGTTTCAGGAAACCATGTCCCAAATGCTTCCCCCGGGAATTGTGTAATGATCTGGTTGATACCACCCCAGCTTGACAGCACTGAACGCAGAGCAGAAATTCGGCTTTTACTGGCGTCATTGGCAATGATGAAACCCTGATCGTGTGTTCGATCAATCAGGTGGGTTGTTTTTCCACCTGGAGACGATGCCATATCCAAGATTATTGGATGTGGCTCATTCATGTCAAATAGGCTTACAGGTAACATGGAAGCAGGATCTTGTATGTAGATTTGCCCCATGCGGTGTTCAAAGGTTGTTCCAGGTAATTGATCTGCTTTCTGAAGCGTCCACCCATGATCACAAAAGGGGATGGGTGATAACTCCCATTGATATCGCAAAGATAATTCCCTGACAAGTTCTTGAGCTTCCCCTTTTAACGGATTGTGTCGAATTCCAATTGCGGGAGGTTGCTCCAGGTTCTCCAGGATTGACTCAATTTCCAAGCTGGTCAGAACATCTGTATAGCGAGTCAGACTACCCCGAAATGCATCAGGTTGGTTATTTTTCATCCGATTATTGTCCCGGTTTTTCAATTAAGAAGATGATTTCATTCTCAATCAGCAGTTCTGAGACGTTTTTGTTGGTTGGAAGATTCTCATATATCAGATTTCGGTTCTGATCAAGGAGGTTGTGGGTGCCAGCCAGGTCCTGGTTTGGAAGTGAAACAGCCAGTAGATCTACATTCAAACTTGAAAAGAAACCTTTGTTGCTTCCATGGTTTCGTTTTTCAAAGCGATGGGCTTCTTTAAAGAAAATGCCAAGATTGGCATGGATCTTAGGTGGTTGTGTGAGGATATCCTGATTTTTTGCGAGTGGATCCAGACCTATCTTAATAAAAAAAGAATTTATGAAGTCGATTCTTGGTTGAATAATATCAAATGCATGATACCGAGTCGTAAGGGGTAGACCCATCCAGGGGAAAGCCAGTGGATGCAAACCGCAGGCCAGGTCAAGAATGGTGTTTGGTTTCCCTGTCAGGTTAAATAACTTGTTATAAAAATCGGATCTATGCGTAATGCGTTCTGCAGTGGATGCATGCAAATTTAGAACATCCAGGCAAAAGGATTGGAGATGTGGCGAATCAAGTGAGGAATCCTCAATTTGAGATAAGCGCATAAGAAGTTGTTCATAATCAGGATCCCCCAAATAGGGTGCGACGATATTATGCAATTTCCTGCGTACTGCTTTTTTTAGTGTTTTTTGGGAGGAATATTTCGGCGCTTCTTGATCAATCAAGTTCTGTA
>JAYELT010000076.1:7748-37702 GCA_034717715.1 Chloroflexota bacterium
CCAGATCGATCACACTGTGCACAGGCGTAAGGTGGGCCAGGCAGGTTTCGAAAAAAGTATCTAAAATCGGCAATCTTTCTGCTGTGGAAGTGTGAGAACGCATGGTTTGGCGGCAAAACTCTCTCACTTCAGCAGATTGGATATCATCAGTTAGTCCCCCGAGTCTATTTTTGGTCTCGCTGTAATTTATTTGCTTACTGAAATAAGCCCCACCAATCTGGTGTAATTTACTTCGGACTGCTTTGATGGCCGATTTCCCCTTTAATCCTCTTCTTATGGCATCTTGACAGAGCTGCTGAATCAGGTCAGACGTGATATATTGATATTTTGGATTTGCGCGGACTTCCTCAACCAGGTTTTGAACGGTGTCATTTTTTGTCATTATCTCGCAGCCGTTCTGTGAGTTGGGTCATAAATCGCAAATTATGCAGCGTCGCCATTCGCTGATAGAGCCAATCACTGGTTTTGAAGAGGTGGTGGAGATATCCCAGACTGTAATTCTGACAGATAGGACAATCACAATACTGTGAGATTGGGCGGTTGTCTTTGATGTATTTTTTATCCTGGATATACACGTATTCCATCCATCGGCCATCCTCAGTGAGTTGTGTATCTGCAGATACATTGAAGCGCATCAGGCGGCCGTGACGAGCATCTCTTGTTGGCAAGGAACAATCGAATATAGCATAGCCAAGTTGGTAGGTTCGCATCAGGTTGAGGGGGTGGCCGATTCCCAGAGCATGCATGGGAAATTCCGCAGGAATTAGCTCACGAGTCAGCGCTACTATCTCTTCCAGTAGATTTCCATTTGAATCCAACGGCCATCCCCCATAGCCGAAACCATCAAAACCAATTTCCAGGAGTCCTTCTGCGCACTTCCTGCGTAGATCAGGATATCCCCCTCCCTGGATCACGCCAAATATCATCGGTCGATGCGCCTCATCCATCTTCCGGAGGGACATTTGGTGTAAATATTCCTGTTTACAACGTTTGGCCCAGTTAAGCGTCCGTTTTACGGAAATCTCTTGCGTTTCACGATCGGATTTTACATGGGTGCAATCATCCAGGCAGATGATTACATCACTGTCATAGCTGATCTGTTGTTGAATGCTTTTTTCCGGTGTTAAAATGAATTTGCGGTTTTTTCCCTCTGGACGGAAGATAATCCCGTTATCTGTCAGGCTACCAAATTTAGTAGATTCATGGATCAAAGAGTAAGCTTGGAAGCCCCCAGAATCGGTGATGATTAATCCTGGCCATCCTGTGAAGTTGTGCAGCCCATTAAAAGCTCGAATGGTGCTTGAACCGGGTTTCTGCATCAGGTGAAAGCTGTTCATAACTAGAGCCTGAAGATTAACTGCAAGCAAGCCCTGAGTATCTACTGCGCGCACATAACCTAAGGTAGCATCAGGAAGAAATGCTGGGAGTTGAAGGCTTTTGTCCCTGATCTTGATGTGTTCCTGCCTTTTCATCTCAATGACCATAATCCTTTTTATTTAAGTTGATTATCAGGATGAATTCGCTCTTTTTACCTGAGACTTTTCGCAATATTTCCTTCACTGATCCTCGATAAATGTTTTCCGTTTTCAAGGTCAAATCGCAAGCCAGGAGAACGTCCTGTTTCTTTCCAAAAACATGTTCAACTTCAGTAAGCAGCTTGGTCAACCGGTAAGGCGTATCCATAAGGATTACAGGTATTGACTTGGATGTATATTCAGCTAAAAAATTTTCCCTTAACAGTGTTTTTTGAGGGGGGAATCCAGCGAAGATGAAGCGGTCAATTGGAAAATCACACAGGGAAAGCGCAGCCATCATAGATCCAGGGCCAGGGATGGGTGAAATTGGGATATTCTTGCGGTACAACAATTTGAGCAGATGTTGACCAGGATCAGCGAACACTGGTGTACCTGCGTCCGATATGATCGCCAGTGTTTCGCCCTTTTCCAGGCGCATCACAATCGTTTTCGCTTCGTCGGCCTCATTGTGCTCGTTGAGTTGGATCAGATCATTTTCGACGCCTATCTGATGCAGCAAGCGGCTGCCCTGGCGAAATTCTTCGCAGATAACGGCATCTACTTTTTTTAGCACATCCAGTGCACGCTGGGTGATATCTTTTGGATTCCCGATGGGCGTGGCAACAACATATAATTTCCCGGGTTTGGTTTGATTTTGCATTGCTTTTATTATAACATCCCAGACGAACAGTTGCGAAGGTGTTTCAGTATTCTCTGGTAAGCTATGCTGGAATATGGCATAATCAGGTCAATCCTATTGGACAGCAGGAAAGGTGTCCCATGAAAAAAACCAGCCGATTGACTCGAATTTCGCTTATGCTGGCACTCTTTTTTGGCATAGACAAACTTCTAGGTGTTTTCCGTACGATCATTATCGGTCGTCAATTCGGCTTATCAGAAGAGCTGGATGTTTTTAACGCTGCCAATAACCTTCCTGATCTATTATTTGCGCTGATCTCAGGAGGCGCACTGGCGATTGCGTTTATCCCAGTTCTTTCTGAGATCCTATCCAAAAGCGGAAAGAAATCCGCCTGGCGTTTATTTTCTAAGGTGGCTAATCTTGCTTTTATTGTTACTTTGGGTTTAGCAATTATTGTGGGATTATTGGCTGGTCCTTTGGTGAGGGGACAACTTGGTATTGCGCCTGGATTCACACCTGATCAACAAGCTTTGGTAATCCGATTCATGCGTTTAAATTTGATCTCAACTTTGATCTTTTCCATTAGTGGGCTTGTTATGGCAGGGCTGCAAGCCAATCAACACTTTATTTTACCTGCCATTGCCCCTTTGGTTTATGATATTGGTCAAATTTTCGGAGCCCTGATCTTAGCTCCAGACGAAGGTCTGCAGATTGTTGGTTTTAAGCTTCCTGCTTTTGGTTTGGGGATTGATGGGCTGGTGTATGGTGTGATCATAGGTGCAGCTTTGCATTTACTGGTGCAGATTCCCGGCTTGTTAAAATATGGTTTTAAATGGTCACCGATACTTGATTTCAAAGATGACAGTTTTCGACGTGTCTTACGCCTGATGGGTCCACGGCTTATCAGTATGATTTTTATTCAACTGATATTCTTAGCAAGGGATAATTTGGCTTCACGGCTGGCAACTGGATCCGTAACAGCATTAAATTATGGATGGTGGATCCAACAAGTGCCTGAAACCTTGATCGGAACCGCAATTGCAACGGCGTTGTTGCCAACGTTATCCGAATATGTGGCAGCGAAAGACAAAAAGGAGTTTAAATCCACCATTGAGCGGTCACTGCGAGTTATGATTGCTTTGTCGCTTCCAATCACAGTGATCCTTTCTTTGGCCAGTCTGCCCTGGATCCAGTTAGCTTTTGGTTTCCCGGCTGAAGAAGCACATATGGTTTTATGGGCAACCCGGGGATACCTGGTAGGTTTGTTAGGACATAGTGTGGTTGAATTAGGTGTGCGTGCTTTTTATGCCCGTCAAAACGCTCGAATACCAATGTTGATTTCAGCTATGGGATTCCTTGTTTATGTGGGATTAGCAATCCCCTTGATGGGAACATTTGCATCTGGCGGTATTGCGTTAGCCAACTCGATCTCGTATAGTATTCAAGCTATTATTCTAATTATTCTATTAAATCGTCAGTTATCAGAGAAATTTAAATTAGGGAGTGTTTTTTTACGTGCCACTATCAGTGCTGCAGCTGCTGGGTTGTGTGCCTGGATGATACTCTTGGTGTTGCCCATTCCATTAAGAGAACTATATTTATCCTTTGGTGCCATCCTGTTCGGTGGTGTTGTGGCTGTAATTCCTATCTGGCGAGATATGCGCTTATTACGGAGACTCTAATTAGAATGAGGTATAATCCTGCCTATGATTGAGAACGAGAATGAACTGACAAATCCAGAAATGCCGGATAAAACTCCAGATAAACCAAAACGTAAGAAAAAGAAATTCTTTCAGCGAAGGTCATCCTGGATTTTTCTTGGCATTTTACTGGCGTTTTTGATATTAATGGCCGGTGTGCTCCTAGGGATACCGCGTGGGATACAAGATCGCGTCAGCCTGGCGGAGACACAGGCTTCACCCAAAATCCAAGCGCAATTGGAGAGTGCAAAATTTGATATTGAAGAAGGTCGTTTCCAGGTTGCATTGGATCGACTTGATTGGATATTGGATGAGATGGCTCCTTATATGAGTGATGCTGAGTTAACTGAAGTTGGCAAACTTTACAGCGAAACATTGCTCGAAATATCTTCGTATGCAACGCCGACAGTCATTCCATCCCCAACTCCAACAGTGGTTAGTTTTACACCCACACCTGATCTACGAGGTGAGGAAGAACTTTTTATCACAGCCCAACAAGAAATCGCTGCGGAAGCCTGGGATGAAACGATCCAGACTATAGAAGCCCTAAGACAGAAAAACCTGGAATATAAATCGGTCCAGGTGGATGGGATGCTGTATGTCGCACTGCGTAATCGTGGCATACAGAAAATTCTTGTGGATGGGAGTCTTGAACCCGGAATATATGACCTGACGCTTGCAGAACGTTTCGCACCTCTCGATTCATCTGCTGAAGGGATCCGTACGTGGACACGTATGTACCTGACAGGCGCGAGTTATTGGGGGATTGATTGGTCACAGGTGGTCTATTTCTTTGAACAGGTTTACACAATGCTTCCAAACCTGCGTGATGGAACATTTATGACAGCAACGGAACGATTTCGGATTGCCGCGGTCGAATATGCCGAGCAATTAACTGCTGCTGGCGAATACTGTTTGGCTGAGGAGTATTTTAATAAGGCCTTAGCAATCCTCGCTGATCCGAATATTCAATCGGAAAGGGATCATGCAGCAGAAGAATGCTTCTTAATTAATAATCCTCCAACACCCACACCGACCGTTGCACCTCAGGGAAAGACTGCTGAGCCAACAAAAGAACCAACAGAAGCACCAACTGAAGCCCCACCAGAGGAACCAACTGAGGAGCCAACGGAAGAACCAACAGAAACCCCTTCAGGATAATTTATCACAACACAAGTTGTCCTGAAGTCAAGATTATTTGTTTATCATTACTAATTGGAAAATTGCTATTCTCGGATAAAGAATGGCCTTTTTGATATAAAACGCCGGGAAAATCAGTTTTCCGCGAAAAACTCCAATGGGGTAAATTCGGGATAGAGCCTTCACACCGAGAAAATTAGTTTTGATTATTAAATTACGTAGTGTTCCCCCCCCCACTTTACGCATTTAAGTTAAATTCCCGGTTATTTTGAAGATGCTGGTGGGGCCAATTGACCTACCAGGTCATGCGTGATTGCACTGTTGATCTTTGCTTTAACTATCTTACCGATAGGCGCACATCCATCAATCACGACCAAACCATCGATTTCAGGTGCATCACGGTAACTGCGACCAATTGATATCTGGTTTTGGTCATCAACACCTTCAATAAGGACATCCATGGTCTTGCCAATAAATTTCTCGTTACGTTCAAGGGAAATCTCTGATTGAACTTGCATAAGATACTCAAGGCGTTCTGTTTTAATTGATTCCGGTACAGGATCTCCTAAGTACTCAGAAGGTGTTCCTTTTTCGAAAGAATATGCAAAAGCACCAACATGATCAAACCGTACAGTTTGAATGAAATTAATCAAATTCTGGAATGACTCTTCATCCTCACCGGGATAGCCAACGATAAAAGTAGTCCGCAATGTGATGTCATTGATTTCCGAACGCATACGGGCCAATGTTTTTCTAACCTCTAGGATATTTGAGGGGCGGCGCATCGATTGCAAGATTTTAGGATCAGCATGCTGCAGGGGCATGTCAAGGTATGGAAGGATCTGGGATTCAGATGCGATCAGCTGGATAAGAGGTTCTGTGACAAATCCTGGGAATGTATACATCAAGCGAATCCAGGGGACAGCAGGTACAGCCTTTAGGATGGCTTCCAAAAGGATGGTAATCCCTTCTGCTAATTTGAGGTCATGCCCATAATCAGTTGTGTCCTGGGCGATCAAAATAATTTCTTGAACACCCATGTCCTGAAGAGCTCTGGCATCATCTACGATTTTTTCAACAGGCCGGCTGACGAGATTGCCTTTGATCATAGGTATCATGCAGTAAGAACAAGCTCGACGGCATCCATCTGCTATCTTCAAATATGCGCTGCCGCCTTGTACAGCAACACGATGTGTGTTCTTCTCATCCTGACCAACGGTAGCTGAGAATGGAAAATGTGCATAAGGATGAGTATGATGTCGCTTCCCTGATTGGTTTATCACATCCAGGATATCCATCCAGCGACGAGTCCCTAATAAACCGTCAACACCAGGGACTGATATCAAAATATCCTCCCGATGATGCTCGGTCATACATCCAGCAGCAATTAGTTTTTGCCAGGGTAATTTCCCACTGGCAAGGTCTGTCAGGACGGTAATAGCTTCCTCGCGGGCAGCCTTGAGAAAGCCGCAGGTGTTAACAATCAAATATTCTGCATTATCTGGTGAATCGACAGGTGATAACCCCTGTCGATTCAATAATTGCGCCATCGACTCAGAGTCCACCAGGTTTTTTGGACAACCAAGTGAAATCAAGTGATAGGTATCTTTGACTGACTTAGTCATCGTTTTGTGTGGCTGTTGCAGTAGGCTGCAATGTGTCTGTTGGGATGGCTGTGTTTGTTGGTGATGGCGTAAACGTGGGGGTGGGTGAGGCTTTCATGGTCTCTGTTATCGTTGGTGTATTAGTTGGTGTTGGAAGGATTAAACCATCTTCCGTAAAAATGAGGTCAATAACCTGACCGACTAATCCTAATGAACCTACGTCCTGCTCATTAAAGTAAATTTGTAGGGCACCTGCATTGCCGGTAAGAATTTCTACGCTTTCCGAACCAGAATAGTCGTAAGCATTTCCAGGCGACAGGCGACCCTCGAATGTTAACTCGGAGTCTGTTGTGATTTGTACCCAGGCTCTCTGTCTGGGAATGATGAGAATATTGATGGGGCTGTTATTCTGAACTGGTGTGAATATCGGGGTTGGTTCACCTTGATCCGACATTTCAGTTCCTTGGAGATATTCAGCCAGGTCTGGTGTTAACGAAAGTTGTGGGGTTGGAGATCCTGTTGCGAGAAGGATATCTGCTACTTCTGGCAGCTGTGTCGAATTTAGGCTGGTTGAATTAACACTCAGGATGCGGTTCACTCCCCAAATTACAAATGATGCAAAACCTATGAATAGGACAATAATGACAAGAAGATCAAGTGAGAAGAAGTTCTTCAATTGCAGCCGTTTGGTGGAGATTTCTTTCGTGGTTTGTTTCGTTTGTTGTTTGGATAGTTGTGTTTTTTCAATCCGCTTCATTTGTAAACCATCAGCAAATTGAAGGAGCAGTGAGTCCACATTTAAATTTAAAAATTCCGCGTAGTTCGCCAGCATGCCTCTTGCTTGTACAGGTGAAGGCAGACGATCAAATTGACCTGTTTCCATCGCAAAGAGATAATATTTTCGGATGTGGATATATTCTGTAATATCCTCGGTCGATAAGCTGAGTAACTCACGTCGGTTACGCAAAATTTCCCCGATTGATTTGAAAATCAAAGACGATTTTCTGGCTGGTGCATTACCTGCCTCGACTGGTTTTTCGTCCAGGATTGAATCAGGATAAGATGCAGGAATAAGTGTTTCTTGTGTTATTCCCACTACAGTTTCAGGCTCAATGGATGACTCGGTGTCCTGTGGTTTGATCTGCGGGCTTTGTATTTCATCTAATGAGGTTTCAGATGTTAATGGCTTTTCTTTATAAAGATGATATCGCTTAGCCTTAAGTTCTTCAAATTCCACGCCTAACTCACTGGCGTATAGTCTGAGGAATCCACGTTTATGTGTATGGGAGGGGAGAGCTTCTTCATCATCTGATTCGATTGCTTCGAGGTATTCGATATGGATGTGTGTTTTTTGCGCGATTTCTTCCAGAGAGATACCCCGAGATTCACGGATTTCCTTCAACGCTTGACTAAGGTTTTGTGCCATAAATGTATTATATTCTAAAGACAACCGGACTGGTGATTGATCCATTCACAGGCCGGTCAGTAACAAATTATGTTATCTATCAGTTTCTGGGTTCTACATCCCCTTATTCTTCTGTTTCAGTGTCGGTAGATTCCTCATCCAAGTCACCTTCAATGGGTTCTTCTTCCAATAAGGCGCTATCAGTGTCTTCAATATTGACCTGCTCAATCATTTCGTCAGCAGTAGCTTCTTCGGCTGCTTCAGGTACATCCTCTGCATCTTGTTCTTCGCCAGGTAATTCACCTTCACGGTGAATAATGACAGAGATTTCGGGAACGAGGTCCATTGTTAAGTGAACAGGAATAGAATACGTCCCTAATTGACGGATAGGTTCCATTTCTACCTGACGCTTTTCCAGTTCAATCTCGTAATTTTCATGGATTGTTTTGATAATGTCTTCTGAACTGACGGAACCATAGAGGCGTCCCGTTTCTCCAGCCTTAACAGGAAACACCAGAGCTTTTCCATTCAATACAGTGGCGACATCACTTAACTCCTCGTTGAGTGCAGCCCGGAGTTCGGTAGCTTTTACACTGATACGCTCTGCCTGTTGCATTGACCCTGGGGTGGCTGGAATAGCAAAACCCCGCGGAATGAGGTAATTCCTGCCATAACCTGCTGCAACCTTTTTTATCTCGCCAGCACGGCCTAATTTATAGACATCTTTGATCAATAGTACTTTCATTTTCACAAGCCCTTTCTGTAATAGATTAGTCTTGTCCGAAGGGTACAACGGACAAGCTAAAAGATTTTACCCGAAATGCCTTTGACCAGCAATCACCTTGTTCATGCTTTAAAAAACTCTGATCTTAGAAATTGACAGGGAAATCCAGGCAGATTAAATGATCAAAGTGTGAGTTGAATTTCAGCGAAAAGAAAATATTCACACCTTCAAAAGTTAAGTTTGGAAATTTATGGTTGAGCCTTGAGAATTATAAAAGCATGTGGTAATAGGGAATTCGGGTATACTAGTGAAAAGTCCAATGTATCTCATTAGAGGAAGAAAATGACAATTCAGGATGAAATGAAGCGATGGGAAAGAGAAACCTATGATCCCCTAGTGAATCGATATCCAGAACGCAAAAAAGTTTTTAACTCATCATCTGGCATTCCCATGCCACCTGTGGCTTTGCCATCTGAATCATGTGATTATATGGAAAAAATTGGTTTTCCAGGAGAGTATCCTTTCACGCGTGGTGTACAACCTAGCATGTATCGAGGAAGGCTTTGGACCATGCGTCAATACGCAGGCTATGCCACAGCAGAAGAATCCAATCAACGCTATCGATACTTGTTGGGGCAAGGCCAGACGGGACTATCTGTCGCTTTTGACCTTCCAACCCAAATTGGATACGATGCTGATGATCCGATGGCACAAGGCGAGGTGGGTAAGGTTGGCGTATCGATTTCTTCGAGGGATGATATGGAAACATTATTCAAAGATATCCCTTTGGACAAAGTTTCTACCAGTATGACGATTAATTCCCCTGCAGCGATTCTCATGGCATTTTATATTGCTGTGGCTAAGAAGCAAGGTGTACCCCTTAATAAATTGCGAGGTACGATCCAAAACGACATCCTCAAGGAGTATGTCGCGCGTGGGACATATATTTTCCCACCTACTCCTTCCATGCGCTTGATCACAGATACATTCCTTTTCAGTAAGGATAATATCCCAAGTTGGAATACGATCAGCATATCGGGATACCACATCCGCGAGGCTGGATCAACAGCTGCGCAGGAGGTTGCGTTTACATTGGCTAATGCCATTGCTTATATCCAGGCCGCCGTTGACACTGGTTTGGCTGTGGATGATTTTGCCAGCCAACTCTCTTTCTTTTTCAACGCACACAATGACTTCCTGGAAGAAATTGCGAAATTCCGAGCTGCCAGGCGACTATATGCCAAGATTATGAAAGAACGTTTTGGCGCAAAAAAAGATAAGTCCTGTCGTTTACGATTTCATACCCAAACAGCTGGATCAACGTTGACAGCTCAACAACCAGAAAACAATATTGTCCGTGTGACACTTCAGGCGTTGGCAGCCGTGCTGGGAGGCACTCAATCCCTGCATACAAATAGTATGGATGAGGCTCTATGGTTGCCGACAGAAAAGTCAGTCAGAATTGCATTACGCACGCAGCAGATCATTGCCCATGAGTCTGGCGTAACCGATACCGTCGATCCATTAGCAGGGTCTTATGTGATAGAGATGTTAACAAATCAGATTGAAGAAATCGCCCGTGACTACATCCGTCAGATTGATGACATGGGCGGTGCTTTGAATGCGATCAATAACGGTTTTATGCAGTGTGAGATCCAGGAAGCAGCATACCGGGCGCAGCGAGGAATTGAAGAAGGTGAGGAAATTGTTGTTGGCTTGAATGATTTCCAGATTGACGATGTCATTGAAATGGAATCGTTAAAGGTTGATCCTCAAGTTGAAGAGGATCAAAAGCGACGTCTATTCACACTGCGGGAAACCAGGGATAATGAAAAAGTGAACCAGCTTCTTTCCCAATTGGAAAGTACAGCACGTGGAGATGCACTATTGATGCCTTTATTCATTGAATGTGCTGAAGGTGATGTGACATTAGGTGAGATGTGTGGGGTTCTCAGAGATGTCTGGGGTCAATATCAACCCCCGACGTTTATTTGATTTGGAGTATATGTTCATGCCCGAGATAAAGAAAATCAATCATATTGCCATCCTCGTAAAAGATATCGATAATGCTCTGGAATTCTGGCAAGATCAATTAGGATTGAAATTTGATCATGTTGAGGACGTACCCTCACAGGCATCCAGAGTGGCGTTCTTGCTGGTGGGTGAGGGCGAGGTTGAATTGGTTCAACCGACAGATCCTAAGTCAGGATTAGCAAAATTTCTCGAAAAACGGGGTGAAGGGATGCACCACCTGTGCATTGAGGTTGATAATATCGATGGTATGCTGAGTGAATTAAAAGCCAAAAAAGTAAGGCTGATTAACGAAGAACCCCTGACCCTTCCAGGACGTAAAATGGCTTTTATTCATCCCAAAGCAGCCAATGGTGTTCTAATTGAATTATATGAAATTGTCGACGCAACATAACATAAGGATGAAGAAAGGTAGATATGGCAAAGAAAATTCAACACTGGGTACACCCACCCGAAATGATAATTGACCCGGAAAAAGATTACAAAGCGATCATCTTAACCGATAAGGGAGAGATTACGATCGACTTGTTTGAAAAGAAAGTACCCAGGACAGTCAATAATTTTGTATTCCTGGCCAGGCATGGTTATTACAATAATACGATTTTCCATAGAGTCATTATGAATTTCATGGTCCAGAGTGGGGACCCCACCGGGACTGGTTCAGGAGGTCCAGGATACTCCTTTAAGGATGAATTCCATAAGGATTTGAAACATAATAAGCCAGGGATTATTTCTATGGCGAACGCTGGACCTAATACAAATGGCTCACAATTTTTCATCACACATGTCCCAACACCCTGGTTGGATGGCAAGCATAGTGTATTTGGAGAAGTAGAAGAAGGAATGGAAGTTGTGTTTTCGATCCCAGCTCGTGATCCGATAAACCCTGAAAATCCTAGTGTGTTAATTAAATCCATTGAGATTAATGAAAAATAAAACACTTAACAAATAACTTAAAAAGGCAAGCATCACGGGTGCCTTTAAGTTTATGCGTTGAACCAAATTGCTCGTAATGTGTTTGAATGCAAGAAACTGAAGCTAATGAATTTTCTGGACGAAAATCCCAACACTCATTTTAGGATTAAAGTCTTTTGTGGCGGTGCTAAGAACTCCGCTCCATTATTGGTTACGATGATATCTTCCTCAATGCCTATGTACCCATAACCAGGCACCATTAACCCCGGTTCAAGTGTATAGACTTGACTGGATTCGATTGGCATATAGGGAGTCTTACCATAGCGGGGCCACCCAGGACCAAGGATGCAACCACCGTCATGTGCTAGCCAACCGACCTGGTGACCGGTTGCATATTTATATTCAGGGTAACCAGCACCTACTACAACGCCACGTGCTGCAGCATCCACCTCAATCCC
Organism: Chloroflexota bacterium; assembly: GCA_034717715.1. Lineage (GTDB taxonomy): Bacteria > Chloroflexota > Anaerolineae > Anaerolineales > Anaerolineaceae > Brevifilum. Next base: position 19,880 of record JAYELT010000076.1, read on the forward strand.
CTGTAATCCGGGTTTGATGATGTCTAAAGCAGCCTGGATTGCCTGAACGACCGTGTTGAATCCCCTTTGGACTTCTTCAGGTGCGGATATTTCACCTGGTTTACGGAAGTAAACCATGCGTTGGATATCAGCGCAGTAATCATTTTGTTTTACACCGAAATCGAAGTGGAGAAGATGTCCATGCTCAATTTTAATATCTGTTGGTGCATTGTGACCGACAGGTGAGTCTGGACCGGAATTAACAGCAGGATTATTGTTCTTGGGCCATGCATAACCCAAGCTGCGTCCTTCAACTTCAGCTTGCATGATTCCCCCGACTTCTCTCTCGGTCATCCCGAGAGTAATTTTGGAAAAGGTAAACTCATAAATATCAAGCGTACTGGCTATAGCTGACTTGATCCTTTGGATTTCACTGATTGTTTTTCGACCTCGCAATGCACTGATCACTTTTTCAGCCGGAATGATCCGTTCTGCAAAGGGTGTTCCATTCAATATTTCCATTAGGTTCAAATACATACCATGTTAAAGACCGTCTGCAAGAGGGTCATTTTTTGAGAAGTTTATTGCAATTTTCTGAGGATGCAACCTTTCCAGTTTAGATAATAATATTGGTTCAATACTTTCATCGTAAGGAATGACAAGGTCAAAGGCACCAGTATCTAATGCTGTTTCGATTTCAAATCGTCCCACAATGGCAATTTTTTTGTTTGTGGGTGTGTTATTGATGAGTACATTCCTGTCCTGTTTGATCAGAAAATTTATTTGGATGTCAGGTTTTGATACAGGAATTTGATAATGAGGAGTGCAGACAGAACATCTTTTTCCAGGCTAAGTGATGGTGTAGATTTATCAGAAAGAGCTGCTTGTTCTGGCAAAGGTGGTAAATGGATAAAACCAGCTTTGGTAGGCAGTTGACTCGTTTCGATTTCGTGCATCAAACTGTAGAAAACAAGGTTACAGAGAAATGCGCCAGCGGTTAGAGATATTCTTGCTTGGATACCCTCATCCAGTAATGTTGAAAGAAGGTCACTGATGGGTAGGTTCGTAAAATAGGCAGCCGGACCGTTTTCAATGATGGGTGCTTCTGAGATTTTTACGCCATCATTATCCGGGATTTGAAAATCCATCAGGTTGATGGCAACTCGTTCCAGGCAGATCCTGGATCGCCCAGAAGCCAAACCGAAACAAATTGCCACGTCCGGCTGGTGATGATGCAGTTGGAAAAGTAGATCCCTGGTGGCGCTAGCTTGATCAACAGGCAAGACCGTCTTGATCAAAACGATATCATCATCTAATGTGTCAGGCAATTCATTGATGAGTTTTTGGCTGGGATTAACGGCATGTTTTCCAAAGGGTTCAAATCCAGTAAGAAGTACTTTCATTAAGACCTCATATCAAGTATGGATCGTATGGGTTTAAAATATTCTCTGAGAATCACATCACAAGGTTCGTTCTGATTGATTGCCTCTGTAAGATTTTGCAGACAATTGATAAGTTCATCAGTTCTAAAACCTCTATAAGGGGATGGGAAGAACGCCAGCCATTCTAAAGCATGGATGAAAAATTTCTTCGCGGCTGCAGGACGCTCTTGCGAGAGTCGGAAAAATCCACCGCTAATATGTAATAATGCTCTGTAAAATTCCCTTGAGTAATCAGGCGTTTTACGCCAAGCATCCTCAAAGTATTCGTGTGCTGTATAGAACGCCCTATTCGAAAGTGCCCCCAGCCCAATTATTACCTCATCGGGAATTTGTTCGGAAAAACCTGACATAGCAACCCTTATCGTTTGGACATACTGATTATAGCATCGTAACCAGGTTGCTGTTCCCTATATTCCATAACCAAACTGTGTAGAATTTTGCTGAAATTAACTTATCCATATGCTATAATTTTTTTAATTTAACAATCTGTTAATTTCATTAAATTGGAGAGGATACACAATGCTAATCATAAATGGAAAAATTATCACCTGGGGACTTGCGAATCAGATCCTTGAAGATGGCTCGGGACTTCTGATTCGAAATGGTGTGATTGAAAAAATCCATCCACAAGCAGATTTACTGCTTGAATACCCTGATGAAGAGCAGTTAGATGCTGCGGGACAATATGTAATGCCGGGAAATATTTGCGCCCACACACATTTTTACGGTGCCTTTGTACGGGGTTTGGGAATTCCTGGAGATGCTCCTGCGACCTTCACAGAGATACTGGAGAAATTATGGTGGCGGTTAGACAAAGCTCTGGATGCGGATGGAGTCCGATATTCAGCACTGGTTTGTTTGGTGGATGCGATTAAACATGGAACAACATCTTTGATCGATCACCATGCATCACCAAACAGTATTGATGGATCACTTGATATCATCGCCGATGCAGTTAACAAGGCAGGGTTACGAGCGTCCCTTTGCTATGAGGTGACGGACCGTGATGGCTTTGACAAAGCTGAACAGGGCATTCAAGAGAACCTGCGTTTTATTAAGAGGATCAAGGGTCGAACAAGGGAGGATGCCAACTTACGGGCGCATTTTGGCTTGCATGCCAGTTTGACCCTGTCTGATGACACTCTGCAAAGGGGAAGAGCATTGTGTCCTGATGGGATAGGATTTCACATTCATGCTGCGGAAGGCCTGGCTGACGAACAGGACAGTCTTGAGAAATACGGTGAGCGTGTTGTTCATCGGCTTGACCGGCTTGGTCTATTACGACCTGAGTCGATCCTGGCTCACGGTGTTCACCTGGATGAGAGTGAAATTGAGCGTTTAGCAGAGAGGAAATCTTGGTTGACGCATCAACCCCGCTCTAATATGAACAATGCGGTCGGTGTAGCCCCAATAGAGGATATGCTACAAAAGGGTGTCCGGGTTGGGATGGGGAACGATGGTTTTTCGAATACGATGTGGATGGAATGGAAGGAAGCATATTTGCTACATAAGCTGGCACATCGAGATCCACGACGAATGGGTGGGTATACCGTCATGGACATAGCTGTAAAAAATAATGCAGCAATGATAACAAAATTTTTCGATGGACTTCCTGTTGGCGAGATTTCAGAAGGTGCTGCTGCAGATTTAATTTTTGTGGATTACCATCCTTTCACAGTGATGACACCTGGGAACATCCCCTGGCATATCTTATTTGGGTTTCATGAAAGTATGGTTACGACGACCATCGTTTCAGGTAAGATCCTGATGCACCAGCGGAAATTGCTAACCCTTGATGAGGATGAGATAATGGCACACGCTAAGGAGTCTTCAGAAAAGGTCTGGAAGCGATTTGAGTCTTTTGCAGCTGGAGATTAAGGATATAAAAATGGAAAAAGAGAAAAAATATTATAAGATCGGCATTATCGGCGGAACAGGCAAAGAAGGTAAAGGATTAGCCTTTCGATGGGTACAGACTGGCCATGAGGTGATCATTGGGTCCCGACGATATGAAAAAGCTCAGATGGCTGTTGATGCGGTCAAAGCGATATTGGGCAAATCAACTGAATCATTGACAGGTATGGTAAACGAGGAGGCCGTTAAAGGATGTGATATTGCCGTAATCACCGTCCCATACGTAGCCCATCGCGTGACCCTCGAAAGTTTGAAAGTTGCTTTGCAGGGGAAGATTGTAATTGATGTGGTTGTCCCAATCGTACCGCCCAAGGTCAGCAAGGTGCAGATGCCAGAGGCAGGGTCAGCAGCCATGGAAGCTCAGTCGATTCTGGGGGAAAGCTGCTATGTAGTTGATGCATTTCAAAACATCTCTCATGAGCGATTGATGCAGGGTGGGGAAGTAGATTGTGATGTCCTGGTTAGCGGGAGAGGCAAAGCTGCCAGGGAGGTTGTATTAGGATTGGTGGCGGATACGGGCCTAAAGGGGTGGGATGCAGGTCCGATTGAAAATACGGTGGTCGTGGAAGGCTTGACGTCCGTCTTGATTGGATTGAACATCCGACATCATGTGCATGCTTCAGGTATACGCATTACTGGTATACCAGATAAGGCATAAATGGCGCTGATATTTTTCCAACTTGAACAGTTTCCTTTTGTCCAGCCAGGCGATGATTTGGCTGAGATCATATTGGTATCCCTGGGAAAAAGTAATTTGACACTGCAAGATGGTGATGTCCTTATCATCACACAGAAAATCGTTTCGAAAGCGGAGAACCGATTGGTCAATTTGACTGAGGTACAGCCCTCTGAGGAAGCATATTATTATGCTTCTCTTACCGATAAAGACCCTCGGTTACTTGAATTGATCCTGTCGGAAAGCCAGGAGGTCTTACGCACCCGGCATAATCTGATCATTGTGGTTCACCGATTGGGATTTGTTTGCGCGAATGCAGGGATTGACCATTCCAATGTGTCCGGTCCCTGGGGGAAACCTGAGGATTGGGTGCTGTTGTTACCTGAGAACCCCGATGAATCAGCAAGGCAGATACGGCAGCGAATGGAAGAAGAAACACAAATCCATATGGGTGTGTTGATCATTGATTCGCATGGGCGTGCCTGGCGCCTCGGAACAGTTGGGACAACGATCGGACTTTCAGGACTGCCAGGTCTGGTTGACATGCGCGGTGAAAAAGACTTATTTAATTATCAATTACGTGCCACAAAGATTGCGGCAGCCGATGAGTTGGCTGCTGGTGCGTCCTTGGTCATGGGTCAGGCGAGGGAAGGGACACCAATCGTCCTTGCCAGGGGTTTCCCTTACTCGCTGCGTGACGCAAGTTTGACAGAATTGATCCGGCAAAAAGACCTCGATTTATTCAGATGAGAAACAGATGTATGCCATTATCAGCGAACTAAACCCAGCTGCATCAGCTGATGTCAATGCCTATTGGCGAAAGTTATCCAGGATTTGTGGATTAAAGGCAATTTATCATATGCCAACACCCCATTTAACCTGGTTGGTCAGCCAGGAAGTTGATGTTCATTCTGCTGCGCTAATAATTTCTCAAATTGCTTCTCAAGAAGATTCGATATCGTCGCATACTTCTGGATTAGGTATCTTCACTGGTGAACATCCGGTTCTCTATTTACCGATTGTTAAGTCCCAGCAGATGATAACCTTGCACCAGACGATTTGGAACCTTGTCAAACCCATGACGAAAACCCCTAATGATTTTTATTCTCCGAAGGCCTGGGTTCCTCATATCACACTTGCACTTAATGATCTAACAAATGACAACCTGGCATGTGCAGTCAACAGCATCGCTTTTGAGGAAATTGAATTAAAAATTACTATCGATAACTTATCCTTTGCGGAATATGAGAAGGAGATTGCTGGAGAGATCATCAGACGTTTCAATTTCCAGCATAAGGTCAGGAAATGAGGATATCCGGGTGAAGATCGTAACACTGGCTGGTGGTGTAGGTGGTGCAAAATTGGTGGGTGGACTAGCCCAATTGCTTTCTCCACAGGACTTGTGTGTGATTGTCAACACCGGGGATGATTTTGAGTACCTTTCCTTACGCATCAGCCCTGATCTTGATACGGTTTGTTATATGCTGGCAGGGGTCAATAACCCACAGACAGGATGGGGTTTTACTGGTGAAACGTGGGTTACCTTTGATCACGTTGCAAATCTCGCTGGACCGGATTGGTTCCGATTAGGAGATAAAGACCTGGCGACACATCTGGTACGAACCGACCGGTTGAATCAGGGAGATTTACTTTCGGATATCACCCGGGAATTTTGCCAGGCTTGGAGTGTGAAACATCCAGTATATCCAATGACCGATGACCTGGTTAGAACAATAGTACACACCATAGATGGTGAGGCGCTTGGCTTTCAAGAATATTTTGTCCATCAGGCTTTTCAACCAGTTGTTGAATCATTTGAATTCCTTGGCGCAGAACAAGCCAGACCGGTCTCTGCTGCTTTAAACGCTATCAAAATGTGTGATCTGGTAATCGTTGCGCCATCTAATCCTTGGGTAAGCATTGACCCAATTCTGGCGATCCCTGGCTATCGAGATGCTATTGCTGAAAAACCGGTCATTGCTGTGTCTCCACTCATAGGCGGTAAGGCTGTCAAAGGACCGGCAGCAAAAATCTATCAAGAATTAGGATTGCAGCCATCCGCTTCGGCGGTAGCGAATCATTACCGTGATTTTTTAACCGGATTCATATTTGATAATGCGGATGGGGATGAACTGCAAAAAATACAACGATGGTTTATAATAACTTTAACGACGAATATATTAATGAAGAATGAAGAGGATCGAATTCGATTGGCTGAGGAAGTCCTCAGGTTTAGCGAAATGATCCTCAATAGGAGCTGACCATCCAATGAGTCTTTGGGCAATTGTTCCGATAAAACCCCTGCGTCGCGGAAAATCCCGACTTTCAGAAATCTTATCCGAAAAAGAGCGAGAAAAATTAAATCACCAGTTATTTTTACATACAATTGAAGTATTAAAAGCAGTGGAAGCCATATCAGATATTCTTGTGGTCAGCCGTGATTCTGATGTTCTGACGGAGTCTCGTGAGATGGATGTTCGAACAGTCACTGAAAATGGCACCCCTGAATTGAACAATGCCTTGCGTCGGGCGACCTTATTTTCCAGTGCTTTTTCATCAGAAGGTATCTTAATTGTTCCAGCGGATTTACCCTTATTGACTCCACGGGATGTGGTTGACTTCCTGGAGATGCGTACACAACCACCGATGGTTGTGATCGCACCCGACCGCCGCCTGCAGGGCACCAATATGTTGTTCACTGATCCAGCAGATTTATTAACCTTTTCATTTGGGTTAGATTCTTTTCATAAGCATTCTGAGTTAGCAAAATCCAAGGATGCTTTTGTAGCAGTCTATGAGAATGAAAATATTGCCCTTGATTTGGATGTTCCAGAGGATTATGAGATCCTCAGTTCGAAGACACTCCTTCTTTATGAGATGGAGCCCCTAGTAAAAGGAAGTGGATGATGATAGACAGAGTTGCTTTATATCTACAGGATGCACATGATCTGCGAGATGGATTGGATTATGTGAAATATGCTGAAGCACGAGGCTTTGAAGCAGTATGGCAGGCGGAAAGCCGCCTGGTGCGTGACGCCATCGTGCCAATGGCAGCCTACGCTGCTGTGACGAATGAGATCAAGGTGGGTTCAGGTGTGATCAATAATTGGACTCGGAATATTGGTTTGCTGGCTGCAACCTACCTGACGCTCGATGACCTTGCACCTGACCGAATCATTTGCGGCATCGGGGCTTGGTGGGACCCCCTGGCTAAAAACGTGGGGATCAATCGGAAGAGACCTCTAAAAGCTATGGAAGAGACAGTTATTGTTCTCCGACGTTTGCTTAATATGGAACGAGTGACCTTTGATGGTGAACACGTTCATGTTAACAACATTGAATTGGATGTTGTCCATGGGCGACGGGAACCACGCAATGTCCCGATCTATATTGGTGCCACTGGACCAAAGATGCTGGAATTAACGGGGCGAATTGCCGATGGTGTGGTTCTAAATTATTGTGTACCTCCTGAATATAATGAACACGCAATTTCCCGGTTAGAAAAAGGGCTAAGGGAATCCGGGCGAACCATGGATGACATAGATCGTCCGCAATTGGTGGTTTGCTCAGTGGATGAGGATGGTGCTAAGGCGATCGAAACCAGTCGTGAGCTGTTGACACAATATCTTGCGCAGCAGCCACATATAGCGAAGGCGTCTGGCGTATCAATGGATATTGTCAGCCAGATTCAATCCATTCTGGGATGGCCGGCAACCCATGAGCAGATCATGGCTGCTAAGCACCTGGTCCCAGATGAGCTGGTTCACAGGATTACAGCCAGCGGTACACCGGATGAGGCAAGGGCAAAGGTACAGGAATATATCGATAACGGCGCCACCTGCCCGATCCTTTACCCCGTTGGTGGTAACGTCAAGGTTCTAATTGATACGTTTGCTACGAAATAAATTGGAATAAAAGCCTGGATCAAAATTCTGTTTTGCATATGGTTCAGTGGTCCGGGATTATTTTAATGTGAGCCAGGTGTTATCAATACGTGAAAGTTCCTTCGCAGATATTAGCAAAAGTTAACCAAACCGCGTTTATCAGGCTTGATTATCCTTTTGAGGAGGCGTTATGATAGATGAATATTTTCGACCTGCAACAGTAAAAGAAGCAATGTCATTGTTGAATGATTCGAGTAAGCATCTTAAACCCCTGGGTGGTGGTACGAGTCTCAGCCATAAAAAAGGGGAACAATTCGGAGTGGTTGACCTCCAAAACGTTGGTCTGGACCAAATTGAGCTGAGTGACCAAAAGATCAAGGCTGGCGTAATGGTTCGATTGAGTGCATTTCTTGGACACCCTGGTGTTCAGCCAGAGATCCAACGTGGGATTTTGATTGATACAACCGGGAACATCCGTAATGCAGCAACATTAGGAGGTTGGTTGATCAGCAGTGATGGGCGTTCTGTTTTTTCCACCCTTTTACTTGCTTTGGATACCTCATTAACCTGGGAGCCGGGTGCACAACGTGTCCAAATGGGAGACTGGCTTCCCATGCGCAGGCTGGAATCACCGGGCGTGTTGATGACGGAAGCAGCGTGGTGGGCACAACCTTACATCGTATTTGAATACGTTGCCCGGTCACCCAAAGACCGTCCCTTACTGATTGTCGCAGCAGCTCAGTGGCGATCCGGGAGAACGAGAATTGCTCTGGGAGGTTATGGTGAGGTTCCGATTATTGCTATGGATGGCCCAGAAGAAGGTGGTGTGGATGTTGCCAGCCGGGATGCATATTATGACGCAGAGGATCAATGGGCTTCAGCTCTTTATCGGCGAGAGGTCGCGTCAAAATTAGCATTGCGATGTTTGGAACGAATCAACGAGACAAAAGAAAGCGAGGCCTAAGGTGAACATCATTCTTAATATCAATCAGCAGGAATACCCCCTGATCGTTCCTGCTAATGAAACACTTTTAAGAACATTGCGTAAACTCGGTTTCTTTAGCATTAAAAAGGGCAGGTGTGAGAAAGGTGAGTGCGGAGCCTGTACCGTCCTTATTGATGGGCAACCTGTTAACAGCTGTTCAATATTATCCGTGCAGGCTGAAGGGCATTTGATCGAAACTGTTGAAGCGCTTGGGGAACACCCTAAGCAGGGATGGAAAGAAACACAAGGATTACATGTTATTCAGCAAGCCTTTGTTGAGACGGGTGCTATCCAGTGCGGATACTGCACACCTGCTATGGTTTTAACTGCGAAAGCCCTTTTGGGAAAAGAGCCTTCTCCAACAGAAACCCAGGTTCGGAAAGCACTTTCAGGGGTGTTATGTCGTTGTACTGGTTATCAGAAACCTGTACAGGCTGTACTGCGTGCAGCAGCTATCTTGCGAGGGGAAGAGGTTCCCATGATCGATGAAGCCGCTGCTGCAAAAAGCCCTTCAGATGGGCACAGTGTTTTCCCAAAGATGAAACATGTCGAGGATCACATTCCGTTTGATACAGTTGGACACGCAGAACCAAAAGTGGATGCCGTTAAACTTGTTCAGGGAAAGCCTGCTTTTACTGCAGATTTTGCTAAGCGGGATATGCTGTTCGCCAAAGTGCTGCGCAGCCCGCATGCCCATGCTGAAATTAAACACATCGATACTTCTAAAGCAAAAACTTTACCTGGCGTGGCAGCTGTTCTGACCTGGGAGGATATTCCTCGTGTCGTGTACTCAACGGCAGGGCAGTCTCACCCAATCCCTGGCCCGCTGGATACCTTTTCATTGGATCATAAAGTACGCTTTGTGGGTGATCGTGTGGCGCTGGTCGCTGCAAAAACCCCGGAAATTGCCCAGGCTGCTTTGAATATGATCGACGTTGAATATGAGGTACTATTGCCTGTTATCGACTCAACCAAAGCAATGGAAGCAGGTGCACCGATCATTCATGATGAAGAAGAATATGTCAATTTTGATAAATCTGACGCCTCCAAGAATCTTGCTGCAAAAATCAGGATTGATATTGGTGATGTTGAAAAGGGCTTTACAGAAGCGGATCACATTTTTGAAGAGGAGTTTGAGGTTCCTAAACAACATCAAGCGTACATTGAACCCCATATTGCTATGACTTATTGGGACGAGAATGATCGTCTTGTCATCACGACGAGCACACAAGTACCCTTCCATGTGAGGCGTCAGTTAGCACCTGTTTTGGGATTACCGATCAAGCGTATTCGAGTGATAAAACCCCGGGTCGGTGGTGCTTTTGGTGGTAAACAAGAAGTTCTTATAGAGGATGTGGCAGCTCATTTGACCATTGCCACAGGTCGTCCTGTGATTTACGAGATGAGCCTTGAAGAAGAATTCTTAGCAGCTCGTCCTCGCCATCCAATGCGCATCCGCTTAAAAACGGGTGTAAAGGATGACGGCACAATCACTGCAAATGAGATGTATTGCCTGAGTGACACGGGTGCCTATGGCTGTCATGCACTGACTGTGGCAGGCAACACTGGTCATAAAGCCATGGCGTTATATGTTGGCGATGGACCTTATCGGGAACATCCCAATATTCGTTTCTATGCAGATGCGGTTTATACCAACACAGTTCCCTCTGGTGCTTTCCGTGGTTACGGAGTCCCACAGGGTTTTTGGGCAATTGAACGCCAACTGGAAAAAATTGCGCGTACATTAAATCTGGATCCCCTTGAATTCCGTTTGAAAAACACCTTGCGTCCAAACGAACTACATCCCTTCAGCACAGCCTGGAGCGAAGGACGTGAGCCTCAGCCAGAAACCATTCACACAGTTGGTCTGGAGGAATGTGTTCGACAAGGTCGTCAAGCAATTGGTTGGGATGAAAAATATGGTAATAAGGATTGGCACAACGTTCCCGGCAGCACACATTTGAAGAGAGGTGTTGGAGTCGCCTTATTGATGCAGGGCACTGCAATCCCTCATCTCGATATGGGCGGTGCCAGTATTAAAATGAATGATGATGCCTCCTTCAATTTACTTGTAGGTGCAACCGACCTTGGAACAGGTTCAGATACTGTATTAGGACAGATGGCTGCTGAGACTCTTGGTGTACCTTTGGAGGATATCATCGTATATTCGTCTGATACGGATATGACCCCCTTTGATAAAGGTGCCTATGCCTCAAGCACAACATATATTTCTGGCGCTGCAACTACAAAAGCTGCACAAATTGTGGCTTACCGTATCCGCAGAAGGGCGGCACGGCTTTTCGCTCAAAAAGGAATTGAGGTCAAGGCGGCAGAGATTTTGCTCAAAGATCGCAATGCGCTGACACCGTCTGGAGAATCAATCAGCTTAAAGGAGATTGCCCTGGATGCCCTTCATATGTCTGATCAGGAACAGATCATGGGCGTTGCTTCACATGTGTCTCCAGTTTCACCACCACCTTTTGCGGCTCAATTTGCTGAAGTGACAGTGGATATCGATTCTGGGATGGTGACAGTGGACAAACTGGTCATGGCGGTTGATTCAGGGATCATTATCAATCCTTTAACCGCTTCTGGACAAGTGGAAGGTGGAATGGCACAAGCCCTGGGTTATGCGGTTTGTGAGGAAATGGTTGTTGATGAGGAAGGCCAGCCTCGAGAAAAGGATTTTGTAGATTACCATATTTTTAGGGCAAATGAGATGCCTGAAATGCAGACGATCTTTGTTGAAACACAAGAACCCTCCCATCCTTTTGGAGTGAAATCTGTTGCTGAAATACCGATGGATGGTGTTGCCCCAGCAGTAGGGAATGCCGTTCTCGATGCCTGTGGCGCTTCCCTCACGAAGATACCCATCTTACCAGAAGATGTTTGGCGTGCCTTGAATCACCTCCCCAAACAGAATGAGGTGCGATCTTGATCAAAGCAGGTCAGCAACAAACCCCAAATATCCGGGTTGATAATAAAGTTTATGTGATCGGACATGTTAGCCCGGATACAGATGCAATTGCTTCTGCGATGGGATATGCTTGGCTGCTCCAGGAACGTGATGGGGTCAATGCTATTGCTGCTCGTTCCGGACCAATTAACCGACAAACAGCCTGGGTTTTACAGCTGCTTGATCTGGAACCCCCAATGCTTCTTAACGATGCCTCCCCACGTTTTGAATCAGTCATGAGGCGTTTGGATACCGTTAAACCCGACCAACCTTTAAGTGAAGCCTGGGCAATTTTGAGCCGAACCGGTGGGGTAGCCCCTGTTGTCAACGCGGATGGTACACCCTATGGATTGATTTCTGGAAAATCATTATTTAATTTCCTGACTCGCCTGATGGGACCTCATCCACGCCACCGTGAAATGACCTTGGCAGAGCTGCTTGAAATTCCCTGTCGGGAGGCTGCAGAAACAGAAGTCTCACGTTATTCGGCATCCACTCGTATCCGGGATGTGATCAATCGCATTTTGCGTCATGAGGTGGATGAATTTTGGGTGCTGGATGACCATCAACGCTATCTGGGAATTTGCATGCAGCGAGATTTACTGGATCCTCCTCGCCTGAAGATAATCCTTGTTGATCATAATGAACCTCAACAAGCTTTGGGTTCATTGGATGAAGCAGAATTGATTGAGATATTGGACCATCACCGTCTGGGTAATCCCACCACACACGTACCTATCCGTTTTACAGTGGACGTTGTTGGCAGCACCAGTACGCTTGTTTCGGAGCAAATTGAGGACACCGGTTTACAAGCACCGCCAAAACTGGCAGCGATGCTGCTGGCAGGATTGCTTTCTGACACGTTAGTGATGTCTTCTCCGACGACGACTCCTCGTGATCACCAGGCAGCTGAAAGATTGGCAAGATGGGCATTCGTCTGGGGAACACCACTTGAAAGTGAGACAGTAAAAACCTTTGGTGAAAAAGTGCTATCAGCCGGTACAGGACTATCGAGCCGGGATCCCGTTGATGTTGTCTCCACAGACATGAAAAAATATGAGACGGGTTCATTGAGGTTTGCAATTGCCCAAGCCGAGGTATCAGAGCTTTATGAGCTTAATGAATACCTGGAACCATTAAAGGTAGCACTGAGAGAATTAAAGGAAAGTCGCAGCTTGGATTTTGCCATGCTGATGGTGACAGATGTTGTCCAGGGTGACAGCCGATTATTGATGATAGATGCTCCTGTTGTTTTGGATGAACTGCCATATCGACCTCTACAAGATGGCACACGCTTGGCAGAGGGTGTGGTTTCAAGAAAGAAACAACTGCTGCCCGTAGTATTGAGTTTGCTTGAGGAATAGTGTGGAAATACTGGGCTCATTGAACCAGGCCATTGAAAGCCGACAGCCCGTAGCTCTCTGTCTGATTGTTAAGACAAATATATCTGTCTCCCGTCATGTTGGGTCCAAGATGATTGTTTATGAAGATGGACGCACACAGGGATCGATTGGTAGGGGCAGCATTGAAGAAGGAATCCGTTATGAAGCAGAGGTTAAGCGAATTAAATCTCCAATTGGGTTGCCAATCAATGCTGAAACGCCCAAGGGAATCGCTGTCAGTGTGCTAGCAGAGATCATTGCTCAATGCAATCATGGAATATGGTCTTACCGAAAAGAATTTTTGGAACGGAGTATTTAAACAATGTGGGAACAATATCGATTAGTTGGCTCTATTGAAGAAGCTGCATCCGCATTATCTGAAATTGGTGAAGAAGCCCGGATCATTGCTGGTGGCACGGATTTGATCCTGGAGATAGAAAGAGGAATTCGCAAAGGTATCAAAGCACTTATTGATATCAGTGCCATTCCGGGCTTGGATGAGATTAAAGAAGATCAAGATGGTGTGATTCATATCGGTCCATTGGTTACTCACAATCATATAGTGGCCTCTTCACTTATTCGTGAGAAAGCATATGCGTTATTACAAGCATGTTGGGAAGTCGGGTCTCCACAAATACGTAACCGCGGCACCGTTGCCGGTAATCTCGTAACGGGCTCTCCCGCTAACGATAGCATCAGCCCATTAATGGTATTCGATGCAAAACTATCTATGGTTTCCAAACGTGGTAATCGAGTTGTAGCACTATCCGACTTTTATCGAGGTGTACGGCAAACCGTGTTGGCACCTGATGAAGTGATCGCTGACATCTTCTTTGACGCTCCTGGGTCAAATCAGCAGTCGTATTTCATTAAAAGTGCATTGAGAAAAGCACAGGCAATTTCTGTGATCAATATCAGCGTCTTGGTAACTCTTATGGATGAAACCATCCAAAACACGAAAATTACCCTGGGTGCTGTAGCACCAACCATTATCCATGCACTGGAGGCTGAAGACTATCTTATCGGTAGAAAATTGAATGATGGTGTGGTCAATGAGGCTGCAGAATTGATAGTAAAAGCGGCTAATCCAATTTCTGATATTCGTGGGTCTGCTGATTATCGCGCATACCTGATCAGCGTGATGGCTAAGCGTGCTTTGAAGTCTATCCGGGACGGGGTTGACAAGAATGAGATACCCAGCAACCCGGTTCTATTGATGGGGTCAGGCTTACATGTCCCACCACCGAAAGAGCCCTGGAATGGAAAGGAGATCCACACATGGATCAATGGTAAGGAATATCGTTTCACAACCGGGTTCAATAGAACTTTGCTGCATCTGATCCGAGAGGAAGCAGGATTGATGGGAACGAAGGAAGGCTGTGGAGAGGGTGAATGCGGTGCCTGTACTGTTTTTATGGACGGACGTGCGGTTATGAGCTGCCTGGTTCCTGCCCCAAGAGCGCATGGATCGGAAATCGTCACCATTGAGGGTTTACAAACTGAAGATGTTCTCCATCCCCTTCAGGAAGCTTTTATTGAGTATGGAGCGATTCAATGCGGTTACTGCACACCCGGATTTTTGATGTCATCCGCGAAATTGCTGGAAGAACGTATGACTCCATCACAAGCGGAGATACGCCAGGCAATCACAGGTAACCTTTGTCGGTGTACAGGTTATTACAAAATCATAGAAGCGATTGAAAAGGCCAGCAAGGCTCTTTGAAGCTGCTGACAAGGAATAAGGAATTTTAGGAGTAGTGATGGCTTATATTGGAAAATCAATTCCCCGTGTGGATGTCAAAGCAAAGGCAACTGGTGAGAGCCTTTATCCAGGTGACTTTAATCAACCAGATCAAGTTTACATGAAGATATTATTTGCTGGTCGACCGCATGCCGTCATCAAGGAGATTGATACAGAAGCTGCTGAGACTACGGAAGGTGTTTTGGCTGTATTAACAGCAAAAGATGTCCCTGTAAATGAGTATGGGCTGATCATTGCTGATCAACCTGTATTATGTGGTCCGGGTTCATCTAAACCCTTCACAGACCGGGTTCGATTTGTGGGTGACCAGGTTGCACTGGTCATTGCAGAAACAGAAGAAATCGCTGAAAAAGCCTGCAGCAGAATTAAACTCGATTATGAAGATCTGCCTGTTGTTAGTTCCATTGATGATGCACTCTCTGATGATGCGGTATTGCTCCATCCTGACCTGGAGTCAAATAACTTTTGTCATTACCAAATCCGTCATGGCGATGTTGATGAAGCCTTCAAACATTGTGATGTGATCGTTGAAGGTGAATACAAGACGCCTGTACAGGAACATATATATTTACAGCCTGAAGCGGGTTTTGCTTATCTTGATGCTCAGGAGCGCATTACGGTTGTCGTTGCTGGACAATGGACGCATGAGGACCGGGAGCAAATTGCGCATGCCCTGGATATCCAGGAAGAAAAGGTCCGGGTGATCTATCCTGCCATCGGTGGTGCTTTTGGAGGGCGAGAGGATATGTCCGTCCAAATCGTGCTGGCTTTGGCGGTTATGCGATTACATGATAGGGGCATCGATCGACCTGTGAAGATCGTTTGGAGTCGTGAAGAATCCATCTTAGGCCATCATAAACGCCACGCTTACAGACTTAAAGGAAAGTGGGGTGCAAATAAGAATGGGGACATCCTTGCAGCGGATGTCAAAATACTTACAGATGGTGGTGCATATATCTACACTTCTACTAAAGTGCTTGCAAACGCAATTTTGCAATGCACGGGTCCCTACAATATCCCCAATGTGCGTGTGGATGCTGATGCGATCTATACCAATAACATACCTGGTGGTGCTTTTCGAGGCTTCGGAGGACCGCAGGGTGCCTTTGAAGCTGAAATGCAGGTCACCCATTTGGCTGAAGCCCTGGGAATAGACCCTGTTGAATTCAGGATGCGGAATTTAATGGATGATGACTCGATTTTATCCATGAACTCGAAAGTTCCTGAAGGGGTAACGATCAAGCAAGTGACGGCAGCTTGTGCTGAACATGCTGGTTGGCAGCACAACAAAACGGGTTGGCATGCTCCTTCGTTGCTGGAAGATGAGGGGGTGGTCAAGCGAGGGCGTGGAACAGCGTGTGCTTATAAGAATGTTGGGTTCTCCTATGGTGCGCCTGAATCCTGTAACGCCAGAATTGAGTTATTTGGAAATACCGAGATTGAAAGAGTGGTACTCCATCATGCTGGCGCAGATGACGGCCAGGGTGCGCATTCGGTTTTTAAGCAGTTTGCAGCTGAAGCATTAGATATCCCGCTTGAGAAGATTGAGCTGGTGGTCTCCGATACAGCTTTAACGGGAAATTCGGGCAGTTCATCTGCTTCACGTATGACCTTCATGGCTGGTAATTCGATCAAAGGTGCAGCAAAGTTAGCCCTTGAGAAATGGTCTGAGAACCAGCGTCCGGTCAACGCGGAATATGTTTATATCCCTCCTGCTACAACAGCTATGGATCACGAAACTGGTGAATGTGTTCCCAATTTCTCTTACACCTATGTAGCAGAAACTGTGGAACTTGAGGTAGATACGGAAACTGGTGAAATTCGTTTGCTAAAAGTCTATTGTGCGATTGATGTAGGTAAAGCAGTCAACCCGGTTCAGGTGGTTGGCCAGATTGAAGGGGCGATTGTCCAGGCTGCTGGATATGTATTATTGGAAAACTTCATTCAACAGGACGGCTATGTCAAGACGAATTTGATGTCCAACTACCTGATACCCACTGTACTAGATATCCCTGTGGAAGTTGAATCCATCGTGTTGGAGTTTGCAGAACCAAATGGTCCTTACGGCGCACGTGGTATTGGAGAGATGCCTTTCCTTCCCCTGGCACCTGCTATTATGCATGCTCTGCATGATGCTACCGGTGTGTGGTTCCATGAATTTCCCCTGACACCAGAGAAGGTTTTACGGGGGTTAGGGAAGCTGAAATAGGTGGGTTCACTGCAATCACCTAATAAAGAAAAGCAGGTCTTCAGTATGCATGTAGAAACTGCAGGTGTTATCCTTGCGGCGGGTGGAAGTAAGCGGATGGGGTGCCCTAAGCAGCTCCTAAACTGGCAAGGGATACCTTTTATCGCACAGGTAGCACAAAATGCATTAGAGGCTGGTTTAAAGCCCCTAATCGTCGTTACTGGGGCGGATCAGGAACTCATTGAGGGAACTGTAAGGCATTTACCAGTGCAGTTTGTCAACAATCCAGATTGGGCTTCAGGAATGTCTTCCTCTATGAAAGTAGGTCTCAGGGCACTTCCACAGCATTGTGATAGTGTCATATTCTTATTGAGTGACCAACCACAGATCTCACCTTTGTTGATTCGGCAGCTCCTCGAACGGTATGCCAAGAACCGTGCCCCCATAACAGCTCCGATGGTGGGTGGTCGACGCGGCAATCCAGTGCTCTTCGGCAGTACGACGTTCAATGCGCTGATGCAAGTGCAGGGAGATCAAGGGGGAAGAGCTGTGTTCAGCCAGTATGATGTGGATTGGCTGCCCTGGGTGGATGATCGTATTTTGATGGATGTGGACAGAATAGGGGATGAACAAGCCTTATGGGATGCTTTTTCCC
>JAYELT010000077.1:0-1462 GCA_034717715.1 Chloroflexota bacterium
TGCCCAACAAAACAACTGGGTGCCCTGGCCTGATCAAAGGGCATCACATAGCGATCAGTGCCAATCAAACCCGCCCACTGGCCAACTGGCGGAAAATAGGGTGCGAGAGGTTTATTTTCCCGTGAATAGAAGCGGCCGTTGCGATCCATGAAGACGGTGGGGAGGGATGGATCAGGCTGTTCATAGAATTTGAGGATCAGGTCAGGGGTCACTTTTGCCAGGATCATGCGGTTATTTGAGGTTCCCAAATGCATGAGGGAGAGTATCTCATCCAGACATGTATTCTGACTAAATAGATAGGGAGAGGTATTGACATTGGAGGCTGGTGCGGTCACATCGGCGAAGAACTGGTTGCCCGCATCAGCAATAGATAATAATTGGGAGCCGGTGTCTGTTATGCAGAGGACTCGAAAAAACAGGTGGGGATAGGTGCCGGGTGAGGTGACGTTGGGGATGGTTTTCCAGACGCCAGCATCAGAATATTTGGCATAATGATTGTCTTGAAAATAACAGGCATTTTCATCAATACGAGCCATTATATTATTCGTCGAATGGGAGGAAGGGCTGTAGACAGATGCCCAATAAGAAGTTGAAGCGGATAAAGCATAAGGGGTTGAAAAAGAAAAACGAACCCAGGAATAACCCGTAGAAGGCAGCGAAGCAGCAGAAACAGCCGATGAAACGGCCAAAATTGTGTTAGGGGAGCCACCAGATGATGAATAAATCCGACCATACAGGCTGCCAGAAGGAGAATTATTTTTACGCAGCAAGAAATACAAGTACTTCACGGAACAATCCACACCCGGTGTGAATTTTTGAGAGGGCAGACGCCAGTTTGGCCGGCCGAAGTTGATCGTGCCGGGGCCAGGGCCGTAGTTGGCATAGAAACCTTCAAGGTTTTGGTACGACTGCCAGGCCAGTGTGGAAAACCAACCAGAGCAGGTTATTTCAGCGTAAACATCACCCGGGGTGGACCGAGAAGAAAGTAGTGAAGTTGGCCAGGCATGAAGACCCAAAATAGTGTCCCTGAGATTTTCGGCGAAGGTTTCATCCAGATCAGTTTTGTGTATGATGATCTCACGAATGCCGTATTCAAGCTGGGATGCATCAGAATTTGCAGTGTCTGTTTCGAGCTGATCGGCTAACTTATTGTCAGGGGAAATAAAAGAATAGGTAACTTTGACCCTGTTGAAAAGCTGATCAAGGGAAACCACAAATTTAACCCTCTCCATGAACAGGGTAACTTGATCGACAAATCCCCACCAGACATGAGAACCATGAGCATCATCAACTGAAACCGGACAGCGGAGGGTGCCGGGGAGATCAAGTAAATGATCAAGGTCGCCATCCAGGCGCAGCGCAGCCTTATCAGGCCCGCCATGTGCAGACCAGGATAGCTTTTGAGGTGTGATCCTCGCACCAATAAAAACGGGTGAAGAAAAATCTCGGGAAGAAAAATGAA
>JAYELT010000077.1:1562-4241 GCA_034717715.1 Chloroflexota bacterium
GCAGAATAACGCACGTTGGACAACCCCCGGAAACTATCATCGATGAGCTTGTCATCTTGAGACATCTCAAAGAAACCACGGAAAATTGCAGAATAATCAAGGGGGAGCAGCTGAAGACAATCCGCATCGATTTGAGCAGCAGAGCCATCCTCTTTAAGACCCACGATCATGATCTCAACATGGTGCGGCAGCATCTCGCGTAAAAGCTGGTTGGGCGGAATTTGAATGGGTGGGAATAACACATATTGACAGTTAGGATCAGAATAAACCGCATCACAAACTTGCAAAGTGTATGACCCGCGCATAAGCTTGATCTTGAAATAAAGATCCGTATAAGCATGGGAGCTGTAGAGATGCAGAACAGGGCGGAAAGAACGACCATCAAGATCATCAACTTCTGTCAATGGCACGGGGTAATTGTAGAGGCTTGTCCAGGCGGAAGATGTCCATGATACACGGCGATAATAGTCATTGATGGCGTTGATGTTGTAATATTGGGTTCCACCTGACATGTCAGTGGCGAAAGCAAAGAAAATTTTCTCATCCGTGACAGATGGATGATGAAAAGAACCGATGGCAATGTCCTTGATTTTATTGGATGCATAAGTGTTTTCAAGCTCAATGCGCAGAGGTGCGGGTAGATCCGTTTTGTAATCCGCATCTTTGATAGTGACATAATTTCCATAAGTGGAGGTCAGGTCTGTGTGATTGATCAAGTCAAAACCACCGGTTTGATCAGTACCGCCCCGGCCGGTGAGAGGCAGCTCACACTGGGTGCCGTCAAAATAATTGAAGCGGGTGTAATGAAGGACCACCAAAAAGGTGCCCTTTTGGTGGGTGATATAACTGGTTGGAGATGCCTCAAGATAAAGATCAGAAACTTCCGCATAATAATGATCCCCACCAGCTTCAGGTTGAAAGCGCAGATATTGCGGACTGAAATATTCCATATTGGCATAAGCAGCAGCACGCAAAATGACCTGATCCAACATGGCAAGACCAGCGGAAACCTGGGCAGGAGAACCAGACAGCGTGATTTCAATCTTTTCACCGACTATCTGGTCTGATCCAAAGGAAAAGAAAGCGGCTGTCCGCCTGAAAGGTGCTGAAACAGATTGACCGTCAAGGACAGTCCATGAGGAGCTGTCACCAAGAGCTATTTGATTCATGAAAAATCCGACCCTTCGTCCCACTCCCATTGGGAATAGGGATGATCAACCGCTTCATAGAACCTGCGGGTGCGAACATGGGTGAGCAGGGATTGAAATTCATGCATGGTTTCAGTGGCGTATTTGGCAAGATCAAGGGGTTTCTCGCGATCTGGGGATGCTTCTTCAACCTTTCCGATGAAGCGAAAGCGAAGGCAATAGGCAATCGCACCAACAATCAATGTGTTCAGGTCCGCATCCTCAAAAGTGGTTGAAGCTGCACCATCAAGATCCTTGAGGGTTTGAGAAGAACCATAGGCATTGGAAAGCTCCGCCAGGGCAGCACTCAGGGCTTCATCGATGGTATCAGTGGAAAAGATAAGGTTGGAGGGATCCTGCAGGCGTGTTTCGACCTGGTCACGAACAGAGGAAAGCGTATCAGTCATATTGAACCTCAAAGATGATAGAGAGTGGTGATAAGTGAATAGTGAATAGAGCGAGCAACGGGAAAGTGATCCCGTTTCGAATTTTCCTTTCAGCTACAAAGTCCCTGAAGAGGAGTGGGATCAGCTATGTGCTTTCAACTTTCAGCTGCTCACTGCTAACTTTTGGCGGTCTTCCGCGCCGTGCCTGGGATTTTGGTTTAGGCTTGGGAGTTGGTTTTGGCAGTGCTGCTTCAACCTGTTCAGGTGAAAATTTAAATTTCTGGCCGTTGGGTGCGATCACAACCAGAGTGCCGTCAGCCTTGAGGGAAAAATCGAGGGGTTCGCCGCCAACCAGGGCAGCAGCAATTTTTGAATAATTTTTTTTAGCAGTCATCGGTACAACCTTTCAATAAAAAGAGGAGAGAGTTGTGAGTAGTGAGCTAAATTCTCATGAAATTGGCATTCCCATTCCACGTTGTTTCAGGGACAGGGGACGACTGAGGTGGCCTTAGTTTAAGTGGCATCAGGCCACATCAAACGTATGCAAGATCTCAGGAGAGATCTGCTATGCCGCTTCAGTCTATTGTGAATGGAAAGGTCTCAGGTACCAAGTGATTTGTTGCAAGGAACGAAATCTCTGGAGTGAGGCCTTCAGGCCGATTTTTTTTAGCATATTAGAGCCTAGTTTGTAGGTCATGCACTGCGAAGCATGCATGACAACAGTCTCGCCTGACACTCCTGTGTCAGGCATACGACTGATGCGGGTTGACCCCGCTTCAGTCTAAGGAGGAGAAAAATGAAACGACTAATTTTTCTTAAAAATTTGTGTCCTGCTGAGACCATCTTCGATACCGGTGCCGAGGATATAGGCAATCAGAACATAGATAACAGATATAAGCTGTTCCTCATCAACGGGAAAGTCGGGCTGCCAGGCTTTGATGATCACAAGGGCAAGGCCGACAAAAGCAGCCCAGAATTTTCGGGATGTGAGAAGTTGTGTGAATTTGGTCATGAGTGACTCCTTGGTAGGTCGTGAATAGAGAGTAGTGAATGATTGGTAGACAAGTATCAGTTAGTGAAATTCTGTCATTGCGACAAGCTGAGTG
>JAYELT010000077.1:4341-12877 GCA_034717715.1 Chloroflexota bacterium
TCGGGATGTGAGAAGTTGTGTGAATTTGGTCATGAGTGACTCCTTGGTAGGTCGTGAATAGAGAGTAGTGAATGATTGGTAGACAAGTATCAGTTAGTGAAATTCTGTCATTGCGACAAGCTGAGTGAGGCCGCTACAGTCTAAGATCATAATTTACCTGCGCACCAACAAGGGCAAACACCGTTGTGGCTGCTGCATCCACGTTGAGATGCAGAAAATATGCTGTGTCATCCTCGATAAAACAGGGCGTGTCAAGGGTCACCGTCATCTTGTGGGCAGCGGCCGCTTTCCTTTCAGCAGCAGTGTCATGATCAGCGTCGATTGTGACGGGGGGATTGGTGCCTGTACAGGCAACCGTATTTGCAGCAAGTGTCATTTTGTCGATTTCAACAGTGGCGAAGTCATCCGCTGCAGCCACAGAAATGACATACCAGACATCAATGCTTCTAATCCTGGCTCCCTGCAGCGCGACATCCGATCCTGGCTGAACCAGGGGAATAAGCAGATCAAAAGCAGCATCAGCAGGTGTGCGTAGATCAGAAACAGCATCGCTGGAGACGGTAGGCGTCCATGTGCCAGCAGACTTGCTGATGGCAAAAGGAGAAATAAATTGACAGATATCAGTAAGGTGAACATAACCCATGAGAAAATCCTTTCGGTAAAAACGGGTATTGGTAAGTAGTGAGTAGTACATGATCAGGTAATAGACAATCAGGTAGTAGGTGATCAGGTGAAAGGGTCATTAAAAGACATTGGCTTTGGATCCCCCCGGAGGAGCAGCCGGGGGGACCAAACGGAGGAGAATATTAACTGTCATTGCGAGCCCCTGACCGAAGGGAATGGGGCGTGGCAATCTCAAGATTGCTTCGCTGCGCTCGCAATGACAAGACTATCGCCCACCTCTCTTGAGGTGGGCATACATCGCAATGACAAGACTATCGCCCACCTCTCTTGAGGTGGGCCATACATCGCAATGACAAGACTATCGCCCGACACTCATGTGTCGGGCATACGTCTGATGAAACTTGAGGTTTCTTCAGACTACGCAACATTAGATTTATGAAGCGGTCTAAAGTCATTAACCCACACCGCCAAGAAGTGGCGGACTTTGAGGCGGTGTTCGTCGTTCATGAAAACCGCCGGGCTGAGTTCATCCCCTGCGACATAGATCTCCGGCATGATCCCAAACCGCTCGCCAACAAAGATCGCTGGCGCAATCACAGGATCACATACTGCCGCCCAATCTGTGGCATCTGTCCATTCAGGGACTGTGATGGGAACCGCAGAACCTTTGAGGATATTGTCATAAACATAATCCTGCTCCCTCACAAAATCGCCTTTGAGCATCTGCCAGGCGGTGTTCTGCAGCCCCCTGGGTACCAGGCAGAATTTTGGATTGACCGCCATTTTGGGACCTGTGCCGTAAAAGCCAGCCGCATTTTTGATCAACATGGGCTGATTGTAGACTGCCGTACAGGCAGCTTCCCATGCATTGATTGACAAAGCTGTGGTGAGCAGATTGGCATGACCGCCTGCTGTGGTGACAGCTGTATTGTTGAACAGGGCACCTGTATCCGCCATGGTGGGGCCAACACCTGCGTTGGACGAAAAGATTTCAGCCACCAGGCTGGAGATCTTACGCAATCCTGCAGAACCCAACTCCCGAGCGTAAGCCTTGAGTTTTCGGGTTTGATCACGATCGATCAACTCAAGCGTGAGGGGAATATAACCGCCATACTTGGTAAAGCTGGCTGTTTCAGGGCTGTCACCAATTGAGAGTTCGGTGTATTCAGCGCCTTCTGCCACGACTGGCAGGTCACCAACGGTGCCGATCAGCGTTCCTGTGATGTCCTGAAGGCTGCTGAAATGCTCTGCAACAGAGACGTTCTGCCACCAGTCATAGCCGGCACGCCCCAGCAGCTTCCAGGTATTGGTGA
Organism: Chloroflexota bacterium; assembly: GCA_034717715.1. Classification (GTDB taxonomy): domain Bacteria; phylum Chloroflexota; class Anaerolineae; order Anaerolineales; family Anaerolineaceae; genus Brevifilum. The sequence continues at coordinate 6,279 of JAYELT010000077.1, forward strand.
CGATTTTATTGAGCGCATTCTTCACAAGACCGGTGAAGTCGGCCGTGGTGGCTAAATGCACGCGGTCAGGATAATAGCCGCCATGGAGATCATGGTCACCGGTAAGCATGAGGTAAAGCTCACGCACACCTGAAAGGCGGGGAACATGCACGCCCTGTAAATTATCCTCTCTGGGTGCTTCAAACAGATCATCGACAGCTGCCTGCAGCTTATCACGCTCATTGAACACGGAGGTGATGCGTCCAGGCCCCCTGACTTCCTGTGCTGCTGAAAGTTCAGAGAGCATCTCGCGGGAATCTTTGATCACTTTTTGAAGGTCTGAGGCTTCAAAGATCTTGTCCTTGAATTGCCGGCGGATGCGATCCTGGAGGGGTTTGGGCAGTTTGGATGCAGAAAGACCGGACTCAAGCAGATAACCGCACATTTGAAGCCGTGTTTGACGGGCGTCTTCCAATGCCTGATCCAGCTTTGCCTGGCGTTCGTGCTCGCCCAATAACTGGCGCATTGCCTCTTTGTCCTTTTGCAGTTTTTCGAGAACCGGATTTGATTCTTGCTGGGGTGTTTCTACGTTCTTTGATATTTCTTTGTTGTCTTCTGGCATGGGTAAAATCCTTTCAGTGATTGGTGAATTGGTGATTGGTGTATTAGTGATTGGTAAATTGGTGATTGGTGAGTGGTTGAGGACTTCTTTTTCGGTTTTGTTTTGTGGAACAGTAGGAATATTAAGACTGTTTATTGCTCGCAGGAAAGCACCCCCGCGGGCTGGGTCATAGACGAGATCCAGCGAAATCACACGGAGGATCTCTTTGACTGTTTTTCTTTCAGCAGTGAAGAGAATATCGGCTGAGAAACCCACCCGGGGCGGGTTTTCTTCATCGAGGACTTCTATGCCAAAGCTGGTGAGAAGGTCACCTGCCGGCCCAAATGCCTGCAGTGTGGCACGGATACCCTGGATTTCTGGATCCCACTGGGGATGAACAATTTGACCTGCCAGGTCTCGCACGGACCGGGAGGTCCAGGCGTGATCGATGAAACAGTGCACACCTTCCCACAAGGGAAGGGAAGCATTGAGAACTTCTTCGGGAAATTCCCAGCCGTTGCCGCTGCCGGCAGTGATACAGAGGATCTCGAATCTTCCCGGTTTCAGTGCCTGACCGGTGGCATTAAACCTGATTTGATGTTGTGTGAGGGTTGAGGCTTGGGATTCGGGCATAATTAATCCTTTGGTAGTTCAAAGCTTATCAGGCTCGCACGACGCTCCTGCGTCGTGCATACACCTGGTGGGGTTTCCCACTCAGCTAAAGTTTCGGGGACTTCGTGAGACCCCTGCTTCACCGAAAACCCCTGTTTTCGGCATACACCTGGTGCGTCTTGAGGACGCTCCAGGTTACGGCAAAATGCTCTTCTTCGGTGAGCCGGTGCTGGTGTTGACGGGCTCCTTTGTTGCTGGCCGGATCGGTTTGACAGTCTCACGCCTATCAACACCAGACCCACCAGCCAAAAGCTCGTCAATATCGGCTGCTTCACCGGCAAAACGATACACAGCTCTGAGGAGTTCCCGGTCGCTGATTAATCCCATATCTTTCATCCTTTCTAAAGCATTGAGGATGTTCACTGATGCGATTGAATGGGCGACATTATCTCTTGATGAAATATCTGCGCCTGAAATCTTTATCTCGGGATCGGGTTTGACAGCCTGATCTACCATGGCACGCCGGGAAAGGACAACATTGAGCAAATCAGTTAAGAGCCAGATAAAGAACTTTTGACGCTGTTCAAACCGGCGGAAGGTAGGACCACCCGCGCTTTCTGCGGTTGTGCGGTTGGAGCCTTCAGGTTCTGCAAGAAAATGCAGGGGCAAGCCAACACCAGAAGCGATCAGTTTTTTAAGTGCCAGGCCATCCTGCATAGCGTCAAGGGCTTCAAGCTTGGGGGAGATCACAGACCAGGTCTCGCTCTCATCACAAACCAGGATGGATCCGGGGCTGGGTGGATTGGCTGCCAGCTCTGTTTGGCGTGCTTTGCGTGCCACCTCGCTGGTGAAGTGACCTGTGACAACATAGATAAAAGCATTGCGAAAGCGATTCAGACGAACCCGATCCTCAAGCCAGGCAGCATACCTGCGCAGCCAGGGAAGCAGCGGGGCAAGATCTGATTCCCCCCATTGGGCACCAGCCGGTCGGTTGATGGCGTAGTGCAGGACCACGGGTTCAAATGAACCCTTTTCATCCGGGGTATCCCTGAGGTGATTATAGGCATGATAAGAAAATGATTCCAGTTCATCGTTGGCTTTGGTGATAAAAAGCGCAGGCTGCTCAATATCATTTTCAGCAGGAATGATCTGGTCAATATTTGTTGCAGGGATGGTGCGGATGTATGACATACCGGATGGATCTGTGCTGATCAGCAAGAAAAGGTTGCCGGTGCGGGTGAGTTCGTCGCAGAGTTCAACGATGCGTGATTCCATGCGGTTCAGGCGGTGGGTCCAGAATTGATCAATGAATGAACGGGTTGCCCGGTGATGGCATTTGATGTCAAAACCGCTGCCAATGGCATACTGGCTGGTGAGCTCTACGATCCTGCGGGCTAAAGGGCTTTCACGCCAGGCTGCAAGACACTGCTCAAGGATTTCTGCGCGGTCAAATTCCAGTCGGTCGCGTTCGCTTTCGTCATAACGGCGTGTGCCGATGAAGAAGGTATTCTCATTTTCCACTACGGAGAACCTTTGCCGAACTGCCTTATCAATAATTGGTGTCATTAGCCGAGAAAAAATATTCCTTATGGGATTAGCCATTGTTTAAAGCTCCAAGAATTCTATTGTCACAATGACGAGCTGAGTGCCGTCACGAGCTGAGTGGCATCAAGCCACATCAGCGAAGTATAAAAGCTCATGAGAGCTTTATTGTCACATCAGTGAAGTGCCAAGCGGTAGGAACCGCTGGCAATGGGCGAGAAGAGATGGGTGAGAAATCGGGATATAGAATTAGCCATAGCATGAGACTCCTTATTATTTATTGCTACAATATAAAAAATGATCCATTTATAACAATCTCCGATGTTCTTTGTCATTTCGACAAGCTGAGCGTTGTCAAATTGCATCAGCGCACATAGCCCTCTTTTCGAGGGGTGCTAAGCGGCACGAGCCGCTGGCTAAGTGAAGCAATCTCGTATTTATTCTTACAAATGAGGTTGCCACGCTTAGCCTGAAGCACCATCGAGGTGCAACAGGCGTATGCACGGTTCACATGAACCGTGCCCAGCTCATAGGTAAAAGTGAAAAGACTTATAAAAATAGACGATTGCACGGCTGACCATCAACGGGGCAAATAAATGGTTCTTCATTCTTTAGCCCGATAAAGGCATACACATCCGCTTTGGTCCCGTTCCAGCGGTTGTGATCCATGTAGTGCATCGCCTTGGCACCGATGGACCTGCCGCGCATGGCGGTTTGATGTACGGCCCAGGATCCCACACCGTTGGGGAGCGCTGGTGGGCACTCATATTCGGGCGTGTAGAGGGGATAGGGCCAGGCATAACGATACTGCGCCAGCCACCAGTGAACGGGAGGCAGGTCGGATACATTTAAATATCGATTGATCCAGTTTGCCCGGGAATAGATAAAGAAGATTCTCCCTGTGCGCTCACTGATGAGTTTCAACGCATCCACGGTGCATTGTGTGATCCGGCTGACTGTCTGGTTGTGATGCAGTTCCAGATCAAGAACCAGGGGGACAGTATCAAAATCGATATCACCCAATATGCGGAAGAAGTTATCCATCTGGGCAGTGGGCGATTCGCCCGGGTAGAGCACATGGTAGGCCATGCGGATCCTGTTGATCCGGGTCACTTCTGAGAAGGTGTAGGAAAACCAGGGATCCTGATAACCCCAGCTTATCCCGGCACGTATGGCGATAAAGACCACTTCAGGTTGATGTGCGGCGATAATATCAAAATCTGGTTTGTGTTTGCCGTCTGGCGATGTATTGTATTTGGAAAGATCAATTCCAAAAGCTAAATCTGTATTTGTCATTTTTGATCCAATCTTGTTAATGATGTTGCCGATCGCCCCACTCCACTGCGTTTCAGCACCCTGGGGGTATTCCACTCCGTTTCAGCACCCTGGAGGGCGTTTCACTTCGTTTCAGGTTCCGCTTCGCTTCAGGGATTTCATAGTTGGTAGTCGGTAGCTTGAAGTTATCAGTCAATCAGGTACTGGGTAATCAGGTACCAGGTCATCAGGACTCAAGTACTGGGTATCAGGATTAAATTACATTTTTTCATAAATCTTTTTTTCTATGAGCTATCAGCTATAAGCTATTATCTTTGAGCAGTCACCTTTGAACTAATTGCTACTGGCTACTAGCTACGAACTACAAGCTTATCGCTAATTTCCTTTCAGCTTTGAGCTTTCACCTTTGAGCTTTCAGCTATGAGCTTCGAAGTCCCTGAAGCAGAGCGGAATGGGATAACCTTTGAGCTTCTTCCTCATTCCTAATCACTATTCTCCATTTACTATCCTCTAGAATTTTTTCATATCCTCCAGGGGGTCGGGAGCATTGACGAGGGCAGCGGGACCGGTTACTGCCCAGGATTTCTGATCTAAGATAGATAAAAGCGCTGCGGAGATAAGCAGGTCATCATGGATGAGATCGCCAGTAGAGGGGTTGCGGGTGCCGTCGGGAACGGACCACTTGATTTTTTTGTCGGGTCCTGGCAAGATTTCATATTGGCAGTATTCGAGCTGGCGGAAGAAGTCGGTGTGGAGATCATCAAGATTCACGTGAGGCTGGTTCCACTTCGGCTTCGCCTTCGGGGACATGTGCTCCTCCACCTTCACCGGAAACCCTTGTTTCCGGCGTTCCCCGAAAAGGGGACAAGTGACGTCTGGTCCTCGAAAAGAGGACTTGGTAGCCTGATCCCACTCCGGCTTCGCCTTCGGGGACATGTGCTCCTCCAGACTATATGTCTTAAGGCGGCCGGAGTCTATGAGAGAGAGGAAAGCCCAGCCAAGATCGGATTTGGTGCGGCTGTTGAACAGAAAGGGGATCACCCTTGAACTCAGCGATCGGGTCAGGAAAGCGGTCAGGCCGGCACCCACACCAGTTGCGTCGCACACAAGGTATTTGATGTCCCAGGTCGCTGCAAGGGACAGGATTTGACTGTAAATTTCGGTGTGTTTGATCCCCACCCACTGCTGTCGGTAAACAATCTCATAGGAAGGCAGCAGGAGCCCGGGGTCGTTGAGAGCTGTAAAGTTAACCCGGGCTATGGTGAGGGCTGTGGCGTCACGAGCAGGGGAATGCCTCTCTTGACCAATAGTGAGACGGTCCAGACCAAGGCTGCCCTCTTCATCCTCCCCCGCAACATCCAATGTCATCACATAAACCTGACCCGGTTCTGGTTTGATCTGCGGGGGATGGATGCCGTACAGCAGTGCAAGACGTTCGGGAGGAAAGAGGCCGCCCTCCGAATCGATATCCTCTGAGTAATATTGGGTGCGCACCATCGGATGGTGGCGGCCCAGCTTCGCCACCTGATCAGCAACGAATTTGCCGTATGGAGGCACTTCCGCAGCCACATGATCGCAGGTGAGACGCCAAACCCGCCGGATACCGTCCTGTTCTTGAAGCTGTTTAGCTGCCTTTTCCTCACGGGCTAAGAGGGTATTGGATGTCCAGGCTGTTCCCCAGAAAATGCAGGTGGCATTGGTGCTGGCTGCCATGGGTGCGATATCCTTATCGTACTTGTCAACCTGGATATCCTGGGCTTCATCCACCGAGAGCAGCAGGTTGGCGGTCGCCCCCACGATGTTGGACGTAGGCGATCCAGACAGGAACACCAGGCGTGCACTCCCCACCTGGTAGACGTGTCCAAAATGTTTTTCCCAGCGATCCTTCACGATCAGGTTCCCGCTCAAAACCGCTTCCAGCCGGTGCATGGCATTCTCGGTTTGGGGGCGCCAGGTTGGGGAGACCTGCACCATCTCACCCCGCTCACCGGACATCAGCGTCAACAAATAAGCCTGGAGCTGCGCCTGCAGTTCGTTCTTGCCTGATTGGCGCGGGAAGATCACCACAAAACGCATCCCCTGATGGTGCAGGACGGAATGGACCACTGCCCGCGCCACTGATTCCTGGTAGCGCCGCAGCTTCAGCCCGTTGGTGACGCGCACAAACAGGACCACATCCCTTAGTAATTTCTTCATCAACTGCACGAGGTTCGTCACAATACTTTCTACCTAACCGCCTAAGAATGTTTTAAGGATCGCCACCAGGGACATCAGCCCCGAGCCGCCGGAAGCCAACCCGGAAAACAGCTTGAACTGGGTCACGCCTTCTGTGGTGATGCGGATGCGCTTCTCATGATCGCGGATCTGCTCTTCCAGCATGGACAGCCGCTGCCCGTTCATCGCCTGCTGGTGTGCCAGGCGCGCTTCCAGCGTTTTGAGCTTTGCCTGCAGCAGGTTGTTAGCATGGCGCAGCTGTTCAGTCAATAAGGCCGTCATCTCATCCGCCACGGCTGCTGGTGCTCAACCCTGCCGTGCTCAATTCGTCCAGCACAGCCCCAAGGCTGCGGGAGAGCGCTTCACCCAGCTCATC
>JAYELT010000078.1:0-3191 GCA_034717715.1 Chloroflexota bacterium
TCACCCAGAGATGGTAAATGGTACAGGATAGCAGCCTCTGCAGCTGCTTTCCCTGTTTGGACGTGGTCGTTATGCGTTTCGTAAGGCGTCCAAGGGTCAACGGTGAATAAAAAATCTGGTTTTATACACCTGATCTGATCAATGATCTTTTCACGCAATAGAAAATAATCGTAAGAACCTGCATCTGGAAACCCTAATCTGATCTGATGCTGCACTCCAATTAGGGCAGCTGCACGGTTCTGGTTTTCATGCAATCGCTGAACGGCTTGCTCTCTTGATAAATCAGGCGTGTTCACACCAGCCAGGTCATCAGTTACCGTAAGGTAGATCAGCTCTGCACCATTTAAGACCAATGTGTGAAGTGTCCCACCTGCAGCGATATCATTGTCATCATAATGTGGTTGTACAGCAAGGATGCGTTTGGCTTGATTGAGGTCAGGTACAGATAATTCAGGAATACTATTCATTAACGAGCTCCATCCTCTTTCGCTTTGATTCATCCTGGGTTCCACTAATTTGATACAATAATATCGTCAATATTGATCGTATCCCCATTATAATTAAGATATCAGGAAACCACAACGAAGTGAGGTTTAAGTATGTTGAAAGTCAGCGTGATAGGTGGTGGCTCCACGTATACCCCTGAATTAATACAGGGATTTATTGATCGACAAGCTGTGTTTCCCATTGATGAACTCTGGTTGATGGATATTGATCCTGATCGTTTGGAGGTTGTTGGTGGTTTTGCACAGAGGATGGCTAAGCATAAAAATGCACGATTTAAGGTCGTACTTAGTAATGACCAAAGAGAAACAATCAAGAACGCGTCATATGTCATCACGCAATTGCGAGTTGGGCATATGGCGTCACGGAGAAAAGACGAATACCTTGGTAAACGTCATGGGCTAATCGGTCAGGAAACAACAGGGATTGGTGGCATGGCTAAAGCGTTACGAACCATTCCTGTCATTCTTGATATAGCAGATGGTATTAAGCAATATGCTCCGGGCGCCTGGTTGGTTAACTTTGCGAATCCATCAGGGTTGGTGACAGAAGCGCTTGCCAGGTATGCACCGGATATCAATGCTGTAGGTGTTTGTAACATTACCTTGACTACGAAAATGGAGATTTTGCAAAGAATAAATTCCAAATTGGGGACAAACCATGTACCGCAGGATGCTCAGATTTACACCCTTGGATTAAACCATCTCACATGGTTTTATGGATTTGTATTGGATGGCCTTGATTATTGGCCAGAGATCATGCAATCATTGATTGAAGAAATGAAAACACAGGAAGAGCTTTATTTTGATCCTCAGACTTTAACAAAATTACAAATGCTTCCAAATCCTTATCTGAGATATTATTACTATACGGATGAGATGATCCAAAGACAAGACCATTGGCCACCATCCAGGGCTGAGGAAGTTATCAAAATTGAAGCAGATCTTCTGGAAAAATATGGGCAAAAGGATCGCTTTGAACCGCCTGAAGAACTATTGCAGCGCGGCGGGGCTTATTATTCAACGGTCGCTACGCAGCTTATCAATGCACATTACAATAACTTAGATGAGGTTCACGTTGTGAATATTCGCCATAATGGTGCAGTTCCTGGATGGAATAGAGATTGGGTACTCGAGCTACCTTGTCGAGTAAATGAAAATGGTATTGAGCCTATACCAGCTTCTCCCTTACCCCTGGTCTGTGAGTGTTTGATTGCACAGGTCAAAGCATATGAAATTCTTACAGCTCAGGCAGCAGTGAGTGGTGATCGTAAATCTGCTTATTTGGCATTGCTGACTCATCCATTAGGGCCATCTGCCGATAAAATCGATGAGGTCTTAGACGATATGCTGAAAATAAATCGCGAATATTTGCCTAGATTTTTTAAAAAACAGGACAGGGATTAAGGATACTTAATTGACCAATCAAAACATGGAGCAGGGATATTTGTTGGGGGTGGATGTTGGAAATAGTAAAACACACACATTAATATCTGATCTTTCGGGAAATGTATTGGGCTTTGGAGAAACGGGTTGTGGAAGTTATGAAGTTCTCGGATTGGAAGGAATGTCCAAAGCCTTAAATCAAGCTGCTCAAAAAGCCTTATTCGATGCCAAACTAAACAAATCAGACATTACTGCAATGGGATTTGGTATTGCAGGCTATGACTGGCCGATGGAAAAGCAGATCATGATCAAGGCGATTGAGTCGCTTGGAATTAAATCTGCATATGAATTTGTAAATGATGTTGTGATAGGTTTATTAGCTGGCGCGTCAAAGGGATGGGGAATTGCAGTGGATGCTGGCACGGGGAACAATGTTCGGGGACAAGATCAATCTGGACGTATTGGGCGCATCACCGGAAATAGTGTTCGATTTGGTGAAATTGGCGGTGCTGCTGAATTGGTATGGCGTGCACAGATCGCAGCGACCTATGCTTGGACCCAACGTGGACCTGAGACCAAAATTTCTCAAGTGCTCATGGAATATGCTGAAGTTGAAAGTGATGAGGCGTTAATTGAGGGACTGGCCATGGAAAAAATCCATTTATCTCCAATAATTGCGCGAGATATATTTCGCTTGGCGGCTGAGGGTGATGAAGTAGCAGATAGTATCGTGAATTTTTCAGCCAGGGAGTTGGGCCTTAATGTAAATGCTGTTATCAAACAGCTCGATTTGCAGGAATTAACCTTTGATGTTGTCCTGATCGGCAGCACATTTAAGGCTGGGGAAATCTATATTCAACCATTAAGAGAGACGATTCATGGATTTGCGCCAAAGGCTCAGCTTGTTCCCTTATCTGTCCCTCCCGTTGTGGGAGCAGTTCTGCTGGCTTCGGAGGTCATTCAGCTGCGAACTGAAGCAATAAGAGAACGGTTGATCACATCAACCAAAATTATCCTTTCAAATGCATTTAAGTGAGATCCATTAATATCAAATATGCATACGTTTCTTGAAAACAAACTTCTGTGAGGAGACTGAAATATGACAAAATTAGCCGTTCTTGGTGGAGAGCCAGTCCGAAAAGAGAAATATCCGGTTTGGCCTGTACATAATGAATGTGAAATTGAAGCTGTTACCCGTACCATAAAATCAGGACGCTGGGGCGGCTTTCCCTATCCGGGACCAAACACTGCTGAATTTGCTGTAAAATTTTCAGAGATGCAAGGCGGCGGCTATGCCGTACC
>JAYELT010000078.1:3291-37611 GCA_034717715.1 Chloroflexota bacterium
GTGAAATTGAAGCTGTTACCCGTACCATAAAATCAGGACGCTGGGGCGGCTTTCCCTATCCGGGACCAAACACTGCTGAATTTGCTGTAAAATTTTCAGAGATGCAAGGCGGCGGCTATGCCGTACCGATGATGAACGGTACAGTCACAATGGAAGTAGCTTTAAGAGCGGCCGGCATCGGTTGGGGTGATGAAGTGATTGTCCCCGCATATACTTTCCAGGCAACGGCAGCTGCACCTATGGCTGCTGGCGCAATACCAGTGATTGTGGATATTCATCCAGATAATTACTGTGCAGATCCGGAAAAAGTCGAAGCAGCTATTACCAAGAAAACGACAGCCATCATTGTTGTTCATCTTGCAGCTCAAATGACTGACATGGACGCGATCATGGCAATAGCTAAAAAACATCATCTTATTGTGATTGAAGACAGTGCTCATGCGCATGGTGCTCAATGGCGTGACAAGGGAGCGGGAACTATTGGGGATTTTGGATCATTCAGCCTTCAATCTGCGAAAAGTCTCACGACAGGCGAAGGCGGTGTCTTGCTCTGCAAAGACAAACGGATGGCTGAAAGGGCCGCCAGTATCATTGATTGCGGTCGCCCAAAGGATGAAGAGGGTCAACAGTATACAATGGGCGTGAATTATCGATGGTCTGAAGTCCATGCAGCATTGGGATTGGTCGCCCTGGAACGATTCGATGAACAGATGAAACAACGTGAAGCAATGGCCGCTTATTTAGAAGAAAGTTTAAGTGAAATTCCGGGTATAAGATTGATGAATCGTGACTTAAGACACACACGACGTAATTTATATCGCTACATCATTAATATAGATGTCGATTTTTATCAATGTGAACATGATATTTTTTGTTATGCGCTAACCCAGGAAGGCATCCCAGTGGATACCGGATATCCAGCGATGAATCGATATGATCTCTTCCAGCCAGGTTTATCCAAATTACCTGTACCATCAGCTTTCCCGGAGTATTTTGAATTTGAAAAAATGTCGTTCCCTGTGACCGAGCGTGCAAGTGAAAGGGAATCCGTTTGGATGGGAGAGTCAATTTTTCGCGCAGAGAAAAAGGGGATTGATGATCTTGTCGCAGGAGTACAAAAGCTGGCAAATAGCCAGGAGGAATTAGCAAAGCTGACTGCGATTAAATCTGAAATGATTGAAACGATCGGTGATGTAGATCTTAACCGATTATCAGAATTTATTTAGAGTGGCTTCAAACACTATTAAGCGGATGATTTCTTATGAGAAAATTCAGGTCGTCGATATTTGACGACCTGATAAATACAGAATCAACCGGCTACCATCCGACGAGGGCACAACCATCTTTACGAGGATCCGACCCAGCGATCAACACGCCAGAGTTTGGATCCCGCTGTATTATTTATCCACCCCCAAAAATGACTCTCTGCCTGCCTGTAATTGGTGAAATTCGATGACTTTTCGATGCAGGGATGCCATTTCAACAAAATTGAATCCCTCTTCCAACAAGACCTCACCACCCGGATCCATTGCGCCTACTCCGCCCCCCGCATCAACATTGAGGTAGAACCTTGGCATATCTAAAGCCTGTTGTGGGCTGTCGTTGTGATCTACTATATTCGACAGTATCTGGAGGTGTGCCTGAGGTTGCATATATCCCCCCATGACCCCAAAACTGGCAAACAACTCATTATTTTTTGTTAATATTGCAGGGATAATAGTGTGATAAGGCCGCTTACCACCCTCCAATGCATCGGGGTGCTCTGGATTAAGGCTGAATAACGCAGCTCTATTTTGCAGAAAAACACCAGTCCCTGGAACAATCAAACCCGTGCCACCACCCATATATAGGCTGTTGATAAAAGAACAAGCATTTCCATCCCCATCAACGACGCTTAAATAAACAGTATTATCACCGATGGGTTGGATGCCTGAATTAAGATGATTGATAGCCTGTTCTTCTTGGATTAACGCTCGTCGAGATAGAAATTCGTAATCAAACTGCATGCCAATCCCTCTTTCTGTAAGGATAGATGATTTACGATTATACTTCAGGATAAAGATGGCCATTATTAGGAGATAGCAATGCGGATTTGGCTTAGAAAGCTTCCAGGATGGATAGGGATCAGCTTGATAACATTCCTTAATGGAATCTGGTTGTATTGGGGATTAGGAGAAGCCTTTTACGAAGGCTGGGGGGTTCCTGAAACACCTTGGTTTCTATTTCTAACGATCGGGTTAACCGCAATGCTGTTCAGTGTTTTAGCAATACGTTTCCCTTACGTTGGGGGTGGTATCCTGATCGCTGCTGGATTGGCTTTTGCGATTTGGTGGTTGCTACCGACGATAAACAGTGGATTTTATTCACTTTCTGTTTCGATCGAGCGACTTTTCTTATCAGGGGGATTTGCACTTGTAGGCGTGTTATTTATTTTAGATGCACGATTCAACCCAAAAGATAATAGCTCACAACGACCCTGGATCTTTCGAAATGCAAGAATGATTATCGCAATCGGTGTGCCTTTGCTAGCAGGATTAATTGTAGCAGGGATCAACCTGCCGATCGTGCTCACCCGCCTTGACGATGGGGATCGTTCTGCACGCTTGATTGAGGGTAACAATATCAGACTCATCTGGGCACCAAGTGGTCCTGGGTGGAATTGGACGCAGGATTTTGGCGGGTACCCAAGCTGGGACGCCCTTGCTTTATATGGTATTGAACCACTTGGATTGGATGATGATAAGCCTTCCCCTCAGCATGCGACTAACGAGGATATGGAAAAGACCGGTTTATGCGCATATTTAGATAAGAGTGGGACATTTCTCATGCCAACCCCTCAATATATTTGGCGGATGCCAACAATTGATGAGATCTCCCGGTCACTCAGCCAAGATGACCAAAATGCTGGATGCGTTTGGGATGGTGTAAGTGATCGCTTAACCTGTGAAATATCCCCGGATAAAGAAACCCCATTATGGGCTCCAGACTCTCCCCCTGTTTATTATTGGTCAGCCGAAAGCTTTGATAGCGAAGAAGCTTATTATGTCAGTTATACTGGTTGGGTTCACTCCCAGCCAAAGGATTGGGGAAATCCCCGACACGGATATCGATGTGTAAGGGAACAATGAGGGCCAATTTTAAACCAATAAAATACGGCTTACAAACTATAGCTATGCGAAAATGTTGTAAATAAATATTTAAGGGGAGCCAGGTGGTAAAAGTTCTTGGCTCCTCTCAATTACTTATTCCTCTTTGATATCCTTCAAGCGCTTATCTATAGCTTCAAGCTGTTGCGTCAACCAGCGTTTTTCAGCGTCAAGTGAATTTTTTTCGTTTTCAGGAAAATAGCTAGGCCGTCTGAATGAACGAAACCATCGGCGCCTACCTCCGCCCCAGCCACCCCAGAAAGTTCTTCTGGGATAATTGTTTCCTTCACCACATGGTCCTAATCCCCGACCAGTCGGACCCGTACCTTCTGGTCCTGTTCCATCATATCTAGGCATTACATCCTCCTTAATTGTTATTGAATAAAAATGGGTTAATTTAGTGATCCTTCTGTGTTTTAATTTGCTGCAATATTTTATTAATCCGATCTGACGTTTCGACTAACGATTCTTCTGCTCGTGCTAATGCTTTTTGGCCTTCTTCTGTCAGAGTATAAACCCGCCTGGGTGGACCCTGAGTCTTTTCTTCATCCCAGACTGATTGAACTAAACCAATTTCTTCATAGCCTCTGAGGATACGATAAATCACACTGGGGTTAATTGCTCCTAATCCGAGACCCTCAAGCTTATCAAGCAGACCATAACCATGTAAATTTTCATCTTGTAAAAAAGCTAATAACGCAGGTTCAACCAGTCGGACATCTAATAGTGAGTAATCACCCATCCAGCGACCTCCTCTTCCTGGTCGTTGGTTTCGTCCAGATCGTCCACCCCGCCTTGGCGGATGATTCTGATTTTGGTAGCCTGACATCGATTTCTCCTTTTAACTATATACTAACAAACTATATGCTATTTGTCAATAGTTAAATATGGTGTTATACTAGTTCGAGAAAAGGAGCAAATAATATGATAATTATGATTTCAAGCAAAGGAGAGACTTTGCAAAGCCAACCAAATCTTAGGTTTGGTCGTGCACCTTTCTTTATAGAATACAATTTATCGGATGATGCATGGACGGCACAAAGGAATGAGGCTGTTAAAGAATCCAGCGGGGCTGGTGTCTCTACATCGCAATATATTATTAATCAACAGGCATCTGCTGTTATTAGTGGCAATTTTGGCCCAAATGCACAGAGGGCACTTTCATATGCGGGTATCAAAATGCTAACTTTTGACGATACTTATAAAACAATTCAATCGGTTATTGAGGGATTCAAATCAAATCGATTGGAAGAATTCTAAGACTTGAAATGAACACGATAAAAATTGCCGTTGCCAGTGGAAAAGGTGGTACTGGCAAAACAATGGTTGCAACCAGTTTAGCTGCTTGCCTGGATAAGTATTATTCTGTGCAATTTCTTGATTGTGATGTAGAAGCCCCGAATGCACACTTATTTCTAAAACCGGAGATTGACTCCATCCAATCTGCTGAGATCCTTGTTCCTGAAGTAGATCAAGTTGCTTGTACAGGATGTGGAAAATGCGTTGAAGTGTGCGAATTTCATGCTCTGGCACAAATGGGAGATCAAATTCTCCTTTTCCCACAGTTGTGTCATGGTTGTGGGAGCTGCCAACGAGTTTGCCCCGTAAATGCTATTCATGAGATCCCTCGGAAAATCGGTAATTTACGGAGTGGAAAGGTAAGATCAGGGATAAGGTTTCATACAGGAGATCTTACCATCAGCGAACCGATGCCCACCCCAATCATTCGTCAGCTTAAGTCACGAATTACAAACGAAACCAGGATTACAATACTGGATTCGCCGCCGGGAGCATCGTGCGCAGTTGTCGCGACGATTCATGATGCAGATTTTGTAATTTTAGTGACCGAACCAACACCCTTTGGTTTGCATGATCTCAAGCAAATGCTGGGAGTTCTAGACCAAACTGGTTCGCCGGGGGGAGTTATCATCAACAGGGATGGTATTGGGGATGTTCGTGTCGAAGATTATCTTGATCAAACATCCTGTCCAGTGATGATGAAGATACCCTATCAAGCAGAGATTGCTGTAGGATTGGCGAAAGGTAAAATTTTATCAGATTTTATTCCTCAATATCAATCTGAATTTTTAAATCTCTATAAAAAAATTTTAGAAATGATAGAGGACAAGGAACAGGTTGGAGCATGATTGCCAAAATGCAAACAGGCAAAGCCAAACAATGTGTTATCTTAAGTGGGAAAGGCGGGACCGGGAAAACAAGCATCAGTGCAAGTCTTATGCATCTCTCATCACAAAACATATCAGGGGTCTATGTCGATGCAGATGTTGATGCAGCCAACCTTGCCTTGGTTACCGCAGCAGTCCCCCAGGAGACCCACGAATTTTCAGGCAGCAAGCTGGCTGTGATTGATCCACTCTTTTGCTCCAGCTGCGGTTCTTGCTTTGATGTTTGTCGGTATGATGCCATCCAGGAGCCCGTGAAAGAACAAGCCTCATATCAAGTCATTGACTTATTATGTGATGGATGTGCTGCTTGTGTTCATGCCTGCCCAGAATCAGCGATTCGCATGGTTGTGCAGCAGGATGGCGAGTGGTATCATTCCATATCGGCTTATGGGGATCTTTTTCATGCTGAGTTATTTCCAGCAGCAGAAAATACAGGCAAGTTAGTAACCACCATCAAACAAGAAGCGGTTTCCTTTGCAGAAAAGCACCAAATTCCTCTCATCATTGTGGATGGCCCACCAGGTATCGGATGCCCAGTTATATCAGCCAGTACTGGAGCTGATCTGGCGCTCCTGGTTGCTGAACCTGGTGTCTCAGGAAAACATGATTTAGAGCGGATTATCCAAACATTGGAACATCTCAAAATCCCAATTTTGATCTGTATTAATAAATATGATATTTATCCCGAGGGTACAGATGCCATCAAAAGGCTCGCAAATTCGTATGGCTACCAAATCATTGGCGAAATCCCCTTTGATGATGCTATACCAAACGCAATGGTCCAGGCAAAGCCAGTCACGGAATTTGCACCTGAAAGCCCTGCATCACTGGCGATCCAAAAGATATGTGAAGTTATTTTGCCAGTTCTTTTCTCTGATGGGGGAAACCTATAATCAGAAGGAATGATTGATACAGGACAAATAACTCAGAAAACTGGAGATCCCGTATCAGCTGGATTTGATGATACATGCTGATGTTTCTATAAGTTCCTCATTCCACATTGATTGTGAGAATATCAATGCCATGATAAGATTGGGTTGATTTTTTTGCGTCAGATTCCTCAAAAGGAGGTTCTGACACCAGAAGTTGGTCGGAATGTATCTGAATTGATCCGGCAGGTCAAAGCCTTCAAGCATGTTCTCAAAACTGTCGGGGTTACACCCTCAGGATGGTAGCCTGGTAAGAAAACACTCAAACCTGGACCTCATTTAGCAGGAAAGGTTTGGAAGGAATGGAAACCCGAAGAAGCATTCAAGTGATCCGGATTTCTTGGCGCAAATAAGAAAGAAGGTCTGGCTAAGTTGCCAGGCCTTCTTATTTTTATCTGGATACCCACTCCACTTTTTCTCCAGTATGATTGTCTTATCTAAATCAGGTTATTAAAATAGAGTGTATTATAAATATCAAATGAAAGTTATGCATCAAATTGATGATCAGGAGGTTTCATGTCCAGATTAATCCACGGGTTTAATCAAATTGGCATCATACACTCGCCATTCAACAGTCCAAAAAACATGCCCATACAGCCAGCTGGTGCATCAGGGATAACAGGCCAACTTGTGTTAGAGCCAGAGTATGTCCCTGGACTAAAAGATTTAGATGGGTTTTCACACATCTATTTGCTTTACGTTTTCCACAAGGTAAGTGAATCCCATTTGTCCGTTACCCCGTACCTGGATACACATTTTCGCGGTGTCTTTGCAACACGTGCACCATCACGCCCAAATCCGATTGGTTTATCAATCGTGCGATTGTTATCCATAGAAAATCGTATATTGAATATAGAAAATTTAGATATTCTCGATGGAACTCCTGTTCTGGACATTAAACCTTATATACCCCCTTTCGATGATCAGGTAAATGTTCGTATTGGTTGGCTTACTGAAATTGCCAATGGAGTTAAGCATAAACGTTCAGATCGATGAACGCAACCAGTTAACAGAATGACATTGTTGGATTATTTGATAATCAGAATCCATACCCATTGGAATTAATCAATGAGCTTATTCAACAAAGGTTCGTAGTAGAATAGTATTTTGGCTCGAACTGACTTTAAACGCTCCCAGGTTTGCAGGCAGCAGCACAAACTGTATCTTTGTTAATTTTTGACCGGCAACGCAGGCTTCTCCTGATAGAATTCCCCAGATCTCAAGTGTTGAGCCATCACAAAATCCCGAATAGGTTCCTTTGGCTTGCATAAAGATGCGCTCTGTTGTGAAATAATTATTTTTACACAATACCTCACGTGTGAAATTTGCTCGCTTTTCAACCAGTTCAGGCGAAGGAAGTTTGCATCCGATCTGGTTGAAGTTAATCACATCTAATGCTTTTTCAATGTGTAATGCTCTTGGTTGGCCATCATCACCCACACGGTTCCAATCATAAACACGGTAGGTCGTGTTTGAGTTTTGTTGTATTTCCGCCATTACAGCACCCCCCAGGATCGTATGAAGTGTGCCGGCTGGGATACAAATATGGTCTCCTACTTTGATTGGCAGTTTATTTAGGAAATTTTCAAGCGTCCCCTCTGTGATCGCCTGAAAAAACTCCTGAGGGGTTATTTTTTTTGAAAATCCATACATAATGGCCGCATCAGGATTGGCGTCCAGCACAACCCACATTTCGTATTTTCCCAATTCATTTCCTTCGTTATGACCAGCATATTCGTCATCGGGATGCACCTGTATGGATAATCGTTGGCTGGCGTCTAATAGTTTGACTAAAAGTGGAAATTTATTTCTTTCAATCGCCCATTGATTATGCGAGCCTACCAGATCCTCTCCCTGCAGCTCTAGGACGTCCTGTAGGGATTTTCCAGTATGGATGCCATTAATGACATAGGATATACCATCTTTATGGTTTGAAATCTCCCAGGACTCTGCCACAATACCTGATTCCGGCAGTACACGCCCCAGTTTTTCCAGGTTCCGCCCACCCCAAATGTAATCTTTGAGGACAGGTTTAAATAACATTGGGTAGGGTTCAGTCATTACATCTCGCATTCATCATGATAGTGGACATCCATTCTAAATGTTAGTATTTTACCAGCCGTACATCCAATCCTCGTTCTTCTAATTCATTGATAATATCTGGATCAGCATCATGGTTGGTCACCAGGATATCAATCTCAGTAACCGCCATCACCTTTGAAAGAGCTGATCTGCCAACCTTATGAGAATCAATCATAGCAATCCGTTGTCTTGCGCTGCGGCACATCACCCGTTTCATGCTATCGTAAATTGGGGATGGATCAACGAGTCCATCCTTTAGAGTCAACCCAAAAGCACTGATGAGTGCCCGATCTGCCCTGTACGCATGAAAAAATTCTCTGCTTGAGGTCCAATAAAGATCGCATTCGGTTGATTCAACACACCGCCACAACACAAAACGGTTTGAACCGTAGTATAGACTCGTGCCAAAGTGATGGTATTTAGACCTTTGGTGATGAGCGTAACATTTTTCGCCTCTAAATAGGATATCACAGCAGCAACAGTGCTGCCTCCCTCTAAAATAAGATCGTCACCAGTCTGAATGATCTCATTGGCTACGTATTTCCCTAACGCGATGTTGCGAGGATCCTGTAAACTTTGTGGAAAAGTATATGTGGGTGGTTCGTTGATTAATAAATTCTGATTGCTAACCTCAGAACCCAGCTCCCATTCAGGAAGAGCTATCCCTCCATGAACACGTTTCACCAATCCATGATCCTCTAATAGTTTTACGTCACGCCATACGGTCATTTGAGAGACGTTAAAATATTTTGCTACCTCCAAAGTTTGAAGAAATCTTTTTTGATGCAGCCATTGGAGGAGCTGATTCTGACGTTCAATTTGAAGCATTATCTTATCCTTATATAACAATAGATAACAAAATTAATCATTTATGCATTGAACCTGATATGATATGTTAGTATGATCGAATAAATGTCATTAGATCTTTTTATATAAGGAGTCTCACTTATGGGTAATGCACCTATTACACGTTTAGAATTATCAAAAATGATCGATCACTCTCTTTTAAAACCCACTCTGACAAAAGAAGACACCATTCGGGGTCTGGAAGTTGCATTGAAAGAAAATGTAGCCTCAGCTACTGTCAAACCTTGTTACACACGTTTGGCCGCAAAAATACTCAAAGGCAGTGATGTTTTGGTTGATCCCGTCATTTGTTTCCCGATGGGATACGCATCCACAGAAACGAAAGCATTTGCGACCAGGCTGGCTGTGGATCAAGGGGCGGATGAAATCGATATGGTTCTGAATCTTGGTGCCCTTTTTAACGATGACTATCAATTTGTCCAGGATGACATTGCCGCTGTTGTTGAAGCTGCACAAGGACGGACAGTCAAGGTAATCCTTGAGACTGGTTACTACAAGGATATGGATCTGATCGTCAAAGCCTGCCAACTGATCGAAGTTGCTGGAGGACATTTTGTGAAAACCAGCTCTGGTTTTGCCTCCTCACCTTACAAAAACGAATTTGGTGAGACGGTTGGATATACACTTGATATTCTTAAGCTGATGCGAGAATCTGTCAGTGATGCCGTTCAGGTCAAAGCTGCACAGGGTGTTCGTCGCCTGAAGGAAGCTTTGGAAGTTATTGAGATCGGTGTGACCCGTTTCGGTGTGAGTCGGACAGAAAGCTTGTTGAAAGAATACGATGAAACCTATGGATGAGTTTCCATATGGCTTTCTGTTCAATTAACAATTACAAGCAATTCTATTATCAGAATAAGTAATTAAAGGGATGAGTGTTCAGACATTGATCAGTATCCATGTTGTCGCGCACTCCAAGCCGCCATGCCAACAATACCGGCTTTTGTTCCCAGTTTGGCATTGACAATATCCACTTGATCTACTGGCATTAGAAAAACTCGTTTCTTCACTTCTTTTCTAATCGGATTCAGCAGTAAATCACCGGCTTTACCAACACCACCGCCAATGACGACCCGCTTGACTCCAACGCATATCAAGATGTTCGCGACACCAATTCCGAGATACTTTCCTGCTCGCTCCCATACTGAGAGTGCAAAAGCATCCCCCATCTCCGCTGCCTTTGCGACAATTTCCGGTGTGAGTTTATTGAGATCGTTTCCAATTAGATCAACGATTTTTGTTGACCAACCCTGTCGAATTCCCCGGCTAGCTTCAGCTGCAATTGCAGGACCGGAAGCGAATACTTCGATGCAGCCATGATTTCCACATCCGCATTGCGGGCCATTAATATCGACGGTTTGGTGTCCTAATTCACCAGCGGTTCCCCCAAAGCCAAGCACTAATTGATTGTTCACCACAAGCCCGCCCCCCACGCCTGTGCCAACTGCAAAACAAGCAATAGAATCCACACCTTGTCCTGCTCCAAACGCCCATTCCCCATATGTGATTGCTCTAACATCATTAAGCATGGAAATTTCTAATCCCAATTGACCGGACATCCATTCACCCACCGGGACATCTCGCCATTCGCTGTACAAATTTGGTAAAAATTTCGTCGTATTAGTGTCAAGGTCGATCACGCCTGGCGCGCTGATGCCCAGACCTCCGATGTTTTCTTTTTGTATATTTGATTTGTTGATAAGTTCTGAGATCAATTCGGCCATTCGCATCATCACGGATTCAGGACCTTGACGGGCATTTGTAGGGGTTGAGTCAGAAATAATAACCTTGCCATTTTCAATGTTGACCAAACCCGCCTTAATATTTGTTCCCCCCAAATCACAACCTGCAAAAACCTTCATTCTGCACACTCCATTGTGGCGACACGATAAATGAGTCGCTAATCATTCCACTGAAGGCTAAACCTCTCTTCTCTACAAAGATTTAGCCTTGATTACCTAATGTATGTATGGCTTAAGAACGTCCCTTGAGATCAAAAAACCTCGCTTGACGAGTTCTTCTGTGCCTTCAAACTTTTTATCCTCATGCTCAATTGAAATCACATAATCATAACCAAATCGGTAAAGCTGACTGATGAAACCAGCCCAATCCACTTCACCTAATCCCGGCAGGCGAGGAATTTGCCATCCCATGCCCAATGAAAGGGTACCGTTGAGGTAAAGACCTTCCCGATCAATTTCAAGATCCTTAGCATGCACATGGAAAAGCCGATCACTGAAATCCTGGATGACTTGATAATAATCAATCATTAACCAGATCAAATGTGAGGGATCAAGATTCAACCCGAAATTCTCGTATGGAATTATATCAAACATTGTTTGCCAGATTGCCGGTGAATAAGCAAGATTGTTGCCGCCTGGCCATTCATCATTCGAGAAAATCATTGGACAGTTTTCAATAGCAATTCGCACACCCCGATCACCAGCATATTCGACAATTGGCGGCCAGATTTCCTTAAAATCATCAAAATTCTGCTCAATAGTCTTATCTTTATCACGCCCAACGAAAGTTCCCACTATCGGATAATCCATCACCAGCGTTGCAGCATCAATCACTTTCTTAAGATGGTCAATCACAATCTGACGGTGTTCAGGATCAGGATGCAATGGATTTGGGTAATAGCCCAGGGACGATATCTCAAGATTGTTTTCTTCAAGAATCGTTCGGGCTTCATCAGCGTCCTTCTGGGTGAAAGCTTCTACATTCAAAGTTGTCACCCCAGCATATCGACGGGTTGCTTTACCTACTGGCCAACAAGCCAGCTCTAACATTTCGAACCCCGACTTGCTCGCCCATTCTGCAACTTCTTTCAAGCTTCGATTGGGAAAAGCAGCGGTCATCAAACCTAGTTTCATTTCAGTATCCTCCGATTAATAGATCAAAATTTAATATTCGACATCAACCCAGCGGTTTTCCTTTGCACTTTTAAGGATTGCTTCATCTACCAGGATGTTATTATGCCCATCCCTGAATGTGGGAAAATCTTTTTCTGCTTTATAATCGCCCTTAACAATGTATCGATAGACAGCTCTTTGAAGCTGTTTAAATGTATCTGGAAAACCCTCAGCATGCCCGCCAGGGTAAGAGGCGGTCCATTGTGCAGCATCCTTCATCAGTGAAGGATCTTTAATGATGAGTTGGTTAGGTTCAAAACGATGCCCAACAGTCATCTGGTTAGGGATCTCCGAATCCCAGATGAGTGAGGAATCAGAACCATTAATTTCAAAGAAAAGTCGATTTTTACGACCGCTGGAAACCTGTGAAACTGTCATGACTCCCCTGGCACCATTTTCAAACTTAAATAGAATACTAGCATAATCCTCGGTATAGATGGGTTTCTCTTCGTATTCCATATCGATTTCTATCTTGCCGCCAAAAGTATCGATTTTCTTCTTTGGTTTGCGCCGAATCGGTAAGAAGGTTTGAAAATCAGCGAAAACAGAAATAATCCGTGTTCCAGTGATAAATGTAACAAGGTCCATCCAGTGTGAACCAATATCAGCTACCGCACGGAGTTCTCCGCCCAATTCAGGTTCAAGGCGCCAATTCCAATCGGTATCCAATAAGAGCCAATCCTGAAGATAGCTCCCTTGAATGATATATATCTGGTCACCCAACTCACCCGCTTTGATTCGCGCTTTTGCATCATAAACAAGGGGATAAAAGCGGATATTGAAATTAACAGCATTGACCAGATCTTTACTTTCTGCCAAACGGACTAATTCTCCCGATTCTTCAGCTGTCATCGCCAGCGGCTTCTCACAAATGACATGCTTACCAGCCTCTAATGCCGCCTTGGCATGAGTAAAATGTAAAAAATTTGGAGAAGCGATATGCACAACATCAATTTCAGGATCAGCGATTAGGTCTTTCCAATCCCCATAAGCTTTTGGCACCAACAATCTTTCAGCTGCCTTTTCAGCCAATTCCTGAGTCGCTTCCGCTATGGCGACAACTTCAAAGCCTTGACGGCGAATACCTTCTATGTGTGCAGGGCCAATGAATCCGATACCAATCACTCCAACCTTAAATTTTCTTGCCATGAAATTGCTCCTTTCAAGTTGTTTCTTATCGATAGGTCAATATTGATGAACATCCGTATTATGACTATATGCTTACGAATTAGCTTGCATACTTTCCATACAAGAACTGCGAATCATTATTAATTTCGAATAGGTGTGTTGATTACATAAGGGAAAACCTGAAAAATCATAAATCTATCGTGCTAGTTTTGTGATTATAAAAAATAACATTCTCGTTACAGGCAAATTTCGTCCCCATATCTACTTCGTCTTGTTGTCATCCTCTCTTAGAACAACTGGTCGAAACTTTAGACCCATTCAATCCTATGATATCATTTGTAGTAAGTATTATACAATGAAATTTCATCCCATAGAGATTATTGGGGTATTTAAGTTCAATAAAAATAATTTAGAAGATCATAATCAACAACAAGGGAATCAAAGATGAAACCAAGAGAGCGAGTATTAAAAGCATTATTACATGAGGAGCCTGATCGTATCCCTGTGTCCCTCTGGGGTGGGTCATACGGTCTCGTTGACCCCCTGTATAAGAAACTGGTTGAAAAACTTAACTTAGGGTCACCGCTTCTACCCATCCGTTTTGGACATACCGTGACCCATATTGACGATCGATTACTCGATGCTCTTGGGACAGATACACGCATGATTTGGCCAGGTACCTCGCCCAGCAGCCCAACCCATATTTCGGAGGATGGTGGTTTAGTTTTTGATGATTTTGGGCAGCCCTGGAGGCGTACATTTCCGTATTATTCTGCAACAGACGGGTTGCTCAAAGAGTATGGAACGATTGGCGCGATTGAAGAACGTATCCATTGGCCTGATATTGAAGACCCAAGATGGCTTTCAGGGGTCGCTGAGAGAGCAGAAAGTCTAAAGGGGTGCCCATATTTCATTATTGGTCGTATGGTTGTCTCACATGGACCGTTTCAGATGGCATGTGATTTTCGCAGCATGGAAAACTTTATGATGGATATGATCTTAGAGCCTGAGTTTGCGAAAGCCCTGCTCGATAGAACCACAGATCTGATTTGTGGCTTGACTCGGAATTATCTCATTGCAGCTGGTGATGTGATGGACATGATTGAGCTGCCTGGGGATGATTACGGTGCCAATGATAACTTGGTTTTTTCCCCTAAACTATTCCGACAAATGATTCGTCCATGTATTGAGCATATGGTTAACTGCGTACGTGAGATCCATCCTGACATTAAAATCATGTTTCATTCAGATGGTGCTGTTGGAGAGTTGATTCCAGATTTCATCGATATTGGAATAGATGTACTGAACCCCCTGGAACCGGTTTCTGGAATGGATTCTGCCCAAATCAAAGAAGAATATGGAAGTGCGATAAGTTTTTTGGGCGGAGTGGATATTTCTCATGCGATGCCTGGTACTCTCAAGGACGTTCGGGCTGATGTTGACCGCTGTATAAAGGACCTTGCCCCTGGTGGCGGGTATATTTTAGCGCCATGCAATCATTTGCAAGCAGATGTTCCACCTGAAAATGTGATCGAACTCTACAACTACGCGAAATCAGCGGGAAAATACACTTAATATTGCTGGATCAGGCTGAATTTAATATTTCTTGGGCAATAAGTATGGCCCCAACCAATACAATATCATCCCCCAGCTCACATTGGCTGATTTCGTAGCGACCTCGACAACTGACAAACTCAAATTCTCGAGTATACTGCCGAATTGGTTCGAGCAGTAGTTCTCCTAATTTGGAAACACCCCCACCTATTGCAATTCGTTCAACATTAGTCAGACAAAGTACATTCGCTAATCCTAATCCTATTGAGTACGCAACCCGATCAATTTCACGCAAAGAAAAAGCATCTCCATGCTGAGCACATTCCGCTAAGTCGTGGACGCGAACATTGGTCAACTCACCTGAAAGAATTTCATAGAGTTTCGAGGATTTTGGAACATATCCTGGTGTTCGCAAACGGGATTCAATTGCCCATCCTGAGCATGCTTGTTCAACTTTGATGCCTTTCCCTGGAATATCCGAGGTCCAATCTGGAACATAAGTATGCCCAAATTCACCAGCGCCAAATCCTTGTCCATCATAAAGTTTATTGTTTAGAATAAAGCCACCGCCCACGCCGCTTCCAATATTTGTGTAAAAGAAATACTCGCATCCCCTTCCAAACCCTCGACAATACTCTCCCCATGCAGCAGCATTTGAATCATTATCAACTGTGGCTGGAAGAGAGAATGTTTCTGAGAACCAATCACGGATCGGGAAGTTCTTCCAACCTTCGATTTGTATGGATTGCAACACTCGTCCTTCATGATGGTTTACCGGTCCACCAAAACCACACCCTATCGCAGCAACCTGTCCAAAACGTTGTTTTCCCTCGGAAATGAAAACTGGAATATGTGTCCTGAGCCATCGGCGAATACCATCTCCACCCTCTGACACATCAACTCGCCCCTTTTTGATGGCTAATATCTCTCCATCAGATGACCCAAGCGCTAGCTGTAATTTTGTGCCACCTATTTCAACACCTAAGATGTAATCCATCATGGGGATACTATCCTTCCCTGCTTTGGTAAGGAGATTTAACGATCATCTGATTAATATTATATCAAGAATATAAATGTCCGTATATTTGAACCGATTATTATGAGTTGTTACCTTGACATTCATAATATCTATTATTATAATTTGATTTGTATGTACATTTATAAAGATTGCGATGATGAGATTTGGAGCAAGTTTTGGAAACGCATCAATACAAAGCTGATGAATTAGGGATCACACCGGTAATCGAAAACAGTCCCATTCCACTTTATCAACAAGTCCGCATCGAGCTAATGGGGATGCTGCAGTCTGGGAAGCTTAAACCAGGGGATATGCTCCCTCCTGAAAAGGACCTTGCTAATGCATATTGTGTAAGCCGTCAAACAATTCGACAAGCGATTGGCCTCCTGGCTTCAAGCAACCTGTTAGAGCGCACACCAGGACGTGGTACGACTGTGCTTGATGTGAAGACCCGGTTGAAATTTTTTCTTGACCAGAGTTTCGCTCAACAAATTATCTCTATGGGTTTGACGCCACATTCAGAGGTTCTCCGAAAGAAAATCACAAAAATAGACGGGAGCACACCAAGTACTCTTCGTTCCAAAAGTGGCAGCCACGCCTTGGAATTAATTCGATTGCGGTTTGGAGATGATTACCCCATTGGTGTCCAGTACACGATCATTGTTACAGACTTGTGTCCTGATTTGCATACGCAGGATTTCGAAAAGGAATCTCTTTATCATCTCCTATTCAACCACTATAAATTATTGATTGTCCGAATAGACCACACCGTCAGTGCAGTTTTCCCCGACGAGTGGCACAAGAATTTGCTAAAAGTAACGAATGCTTCTCCTCTCATATTGGTAAACACCACAGCCTATCTGGATAACAATGAGCCAATAGAAGCTTCAACCAGTTATTATCGTGCTGATAGGTATGAGTTTAGTATCAGCAAGAATTACTAGCCATCCCTCCCTGGGGCTGGGGTCTCCCCTCCAGCCCCAGACCTTTTCACACAGTTAGGAGAAATCTCATGAAACTTGGCGTTTACACTGTTTTATTAGCGCCCATGACCCTTGAAGATACGCTGAAATATCTCACCAAGAGGGGTATTCATACTGTTGAAATTGGTTGTGGTGGCTATTCAGGGGTAGCACATGCGGATCCAGATATCCTCCTATATGATGATAATGCCTTTGAAGCCTTTAAGAACTTATTGGAAAAATATAAGGTGGATATCAGTGCGCTTAATTGTTCTGGTAACCCGGTGCATCCCAACAAAGAAATTGCTCAATCCTATCACAAAGCCTATGAAAAAGGTGTTTTATTAGCAGAAAAGCTGGGTGTTGATACAGTGATAACCTTTTCTGGTTGTCCAGGAGGTTCTCCAAACGCGGAATACCCCAATTGGGTGACCTGCTTTTGGCCTCCTGAGATCTGGCACAGAATCCTTGATTATCAATGGCAGGAGGTCCTGATACCTTATTGGAAAGAAGCCATCAAATTTGCTTCATCTCGAAATATTAAAGTCGCTCTTGAGCCTATTGCTGGATTCTGTGTTTATAATCCAGAAACATTTTGGCATCTTCGGAATGCGGTCGACAGTGAATTCCTAGGTGTGAACCTTGACCTCTCACACCTTTTCTGGCAGCAGGCTGAACCTCAAGCGGTGATTCGAGAACTTAACGAAGCAATTTTTCACTTTCATGCTAAGGACACCCGGATGGATCATTACAATACAGCTAAAAACGGTGTCTTGGATTACAAGCATTTCAAAGAAGCAAAGAATCGCGCTTGGAACCACTATACAGTCGGTTATGGACATGACGCACTTGTATGGAAAGACATTATCCGTAATTTACGATTGGTGGGCTATGATGGAACAATAAGTATTGAACATGAGGACCCGCTTGCTTCGCGTGATGAGGGATTACACCATGCAATTGATTTCTTAAGTCGTATTTTGTTAACCGAAGAACCTCCGGATTTATGGTGGATTGAAGATTAATATACATAGGTTTCATACCCGATATAAAAAAGGAGACAATATGACAGTGAGAATTGGAATTATCGGCGCAGGAAAAATTGTTCGAGTTCGCCACCTGCCTGAGACACTGAGTAATCCAGACGCAGAGGTCGCTGCTGTTTGTGATATTGTTGAGGAACGTGCGCAAGAGTTAGCACAAAAGTATGATTGTAAAGCCTACACAGATTATCATCAAATACTGAAAGATCCTGATCTCGATGCAATTATTGTGGCGGCGACGAATACCACCCATGCTGAGATGACAATTGCTGCACTCGAAGCTGGCAAACACGTCATGTGTGAAAAACCTATGGCAACTTCCCTTCAAGATGCAGTACGAATGATTGAATCAGCTGAGAAGTCAGGCAAACAATTGATGATTGCTCATAATCAACGGCTGGAACCAGCTAACCAGAAAGCAAAAGAAATCATTCAATCTGGAAAACTGGGAAAGGTTCTAACCTTTACATCAGTCTTTGGTCACCCTGGCTCAGAATATTGGGCTATCGATGGGGCTGACACATGGTTTTATCGTAAGAACATTACTGGGTTCGGTGTATTAGGTGATCTTGCCATCCATAAATTAGATTTGGTGAGATGGCTTTTAGGGGATGATTACACAGAAGCCGTTGCCTTTCTCGATACCCTCAGTAAAACTTATCCCGATGGCGGTCTTATTGATGTGGAAGATAATGCTTTATGCCTGCTGCGGACGGTAAAAGGTGCAATGGGAACCATGATCGCAAGCTGGTCTTATCAAAAAGAGAATAACAGCACAATGATCTATTGTGAAAAAGGCGTTCTTGGTATCTATGTTGATCCAGTGTATCCACTTGTGGTTCATTATGGCCATCAACATGCTGAGTATCATGAATTGGGGAAAAAATCTACCAATGTTGAACAGGTCAAATCGGGGATTATTGATGCTTTTATCGGAGCCATTGTCGAAAACCGACCGGTCCCGATTCCTGGCATAGAAGGGTATAAAGCGCTGGCAGCAGTGATTGCATGCCAAGAAGCAGCGAGAACAGGTCGGATTGTGAAGGTAGATCAAAGGAGTTGAGTAGAATGACAATTGTCCAGGAAATAATGAAAATGGTTGATCACTCATTGCTCAGCCCGGCTTTAACTGATCAACAACTTGTGGATGGGTGCCGAATTGCAGCTGAATATCATACAGCTTCGGTTTGCGTTAAACCATATCATGTTAGTTTGGCATCGGAATGCCTGAGGGAAAGTGATGTTGTCGTGGGTGGTGTGATTGGTTTTCCCCATGGAAATGCTACCACAGGGATCAAAGCTGCAGAAACGGAACAAATCCTAGCTGATGGTGCAGTAGAAGTGGATATGGTTGTCAATGTTGGGAAAGTTTTGAGTGAAGATTGGGATTATATTTTTGACGAGATCTTAACCATCAGAAGATTAACAAAAAAACACGATGCAATCTTAAAGGTGATATTTGAAAATGATCTTTTGCCAGATGACAGATTCAAAATAAAACTTTGTGAGATCTGTACTAAGATAGGTGTTGACTATGTGAAGACATCCACTGGCTATAACTATGTAAAGGGTACAGATGGGAAATATTCCTATCAGGGTGCAACCATGCATGATTTGAAACTAATGGTAGACCACACCTCCCCTTCTGTTCACGTCAAAGCAGCAGGTCACTCAGGGATGTTGATTGTTGTGTTAGAGCTGCGAAAATTGGGTGTGACAAGAACTGGTACCAGTCAAACTATACAACTTTATAAAGATGCTGTAAAATATTTTGAGAGCGAAAATTTATTTGAAGATTCTGTAGATTAAGCGTATACTCTCTTGACAAAACAATGTTCATCAAAACCTAACATGACTTAACATAAATTGAACCTTATGGCTATAATACAGTCTGGTTTTGAGATTGAATTTGTTGTCAAAAATCCATTGATTAAGGAGGTTATGAGCTGACCTTAAGAAAAAACCGAACCAAACACAATCTAAACCTACCAATCACAACTAAAGGAGTATAGAATGAAGAAGTTTAAAATTTTTGCCGTTTTAGCCATCGTTGCACTGTCTGCTGCCATGCTTTCTGCATGTGAAGGACTGGGTGGCGGTAGCGGTGCCCCCTATGTCATCGGCATCTCAAATCCCTTCATCAGCAGCGAATATCGTACACAAATGATTGACGAGCTGATCGAAACCAATAAAGAATATATGGATGAAGGTCTCACAGAAGAATTGGTGATTGAGAGTTTTGACACCGATGTCGCAGGACAGATTGAGCAAATCGAAAGCCTGATGAATCAGGGTGTGGATGCATTATTGGTGAACCCAAGTGATGCTGTTGCTCTGAATCAGATCCTCGAAGAAGCTGTTGAAGCAGGAATTCTGGTCTTATCCATCGATCAGGAGATTGAAGCTAAAGGTGTGACCAACGTTGGTCATGACCAATATGAGTGGGCAAAAACCAGTGCAGATTGGTTTGCTGAGAAACTACAAGAGGGTGATGTTGTTACGATTGAAGGCTTTATTGGTCACCCAGCCAATAATTTGCGCATGCAGGCAGTGACTGATGCATTTGCAAAATATCCTGGAATTAACGTTCTCGCCAGCGAATCCGGTTTCTGGGATGAGGCTACTGGTCAGCAGGTTATGTCTGACTTCTTAGCCGCTTATCCTAATCTGGATGGTTACTGGACTCAGGATGGTATGGCCATTGGTGCTATGGAAGCTGTCATTGCTGCAGATCCTGATCCGCTACCTCTTCCTGTCGGTGAAGCCCGGGTTAAGTTCCTTAATCTGTGGGCTAAATTACTTGAAGAAAATCCTGATTTCGAAACCATCGCAGTTGCAAATGCTCCTGGTGTGAACTCAACTGCTTTGCGTATCGCTGTGGAATTGCTTGAGGGTAAAGAAATCTCAGACGGCGTTCTGGCTGGACAATTCGGTACAACGATAATTATCCCGATCCCCTATGTTGTCACCGCTGAAAACTTCGATGAAGTTTATGAAGAATTCAAGGATTACCCGGACTCCTACTTACTCTCGGGCATCATGACCCGCGACGAAGTGTTATCGAAGTACTTTGGAGAATAGTTCACTAGAAATGTACTTAAGATGATCATTCTTGGAGGTTCCCCATAATGGGGAACCTCCAAATCGAAGTTACTCCATGTATTGCGATGCATATAGCCTGAAAAGGCTATCTTGCTGATTATCAAAGTGAAATTAATGAACGAAATTTGTCTACAAACAGAAAAGATCAAAAAGCGTTTCGGCGGCGTGCATGCACTTCGAGATGGATCCATAGAAATTCATTCGGGTGAAGTGCTGGCGCTGGTAGGATCAAACGGCAGCGGTAAAAGCACGCTGGTTAAGATCATCACAGGTGTTCTCTCGCAGGATGACGGCCAAATCACATTTCACGACAATCCTGTTCAATACAACAACCCAATGGTTGCACAAAAAGCAGGCATTATGGCGGTATATCAAGAACTAAGCCTGGTACCTTCCTTAACGGTAGCTCAAAATATCTGGCTGGCGAATGAACCAGTAAAAAAATCTGGTTTTGTCGATGACAAGCAGATGATAGATCAAACCAATGAATTATTAAAATTATTTCAAGGCACTTATCAGCCCAGTTTATATCCCGAAGCATTTATAAAATCACTACCCCCTGATGAGAAGCAAATTGTAGAGATATTGAAAGCAATCAGTCGAGATCCAGAAGTACTGATCATGGACGAAGCGACTGCAAGTCTGGACAGCGAACAAGTAAAACGTCTTTTCTCTCTGGTTAACCTCCTCAAAGAAGAGGGTAAAGGTCTTGTTTTTGTCTCCCACCGAATGGATGAAATTTTTCAAATTGCAGATAAGGCCGTTGTTCTGAGAAACGGTAAAACCGTAGGTGAAGTGGCGATTGCTGAAACCTCTGAAGATGAGATTGTTTATATGATGATCGGTAGTGAAGCAGAAATTGTGAAACAACCAGCATATCAGAACAATGAGTATCAACACGAAACTGTTTTATTCGCAGATAATATTCAATTTGAGAAACTTGCTGGCATCAGTTTTTCTGTAAAGCAGGGGGAATTGGTTGGAATTGGTGGTCTGCGGGGCCAGGGACAAAGCACCCTCCTCCATACCCTTTTTGGAAATAATGCTTATTATGGCCACATTTCCATATTTGGCGCCCCTATTGACTTCAAACATCCAATGGATGCTATGCAGCATGATGTCGCTCTCATTCCTGGAGATCGAGCATCGGAAGGTTTGTTGTTGTTGCGTTCAATTTTGGAAAACTTCCATTTGCCAAACTGGAAATCTTATGCCAGACCACTGCTGAATATTAATAAAGCTCGGAGAGATGCTGGGAAGATCAGCAAACAATTAAGTTTGGTGATGGATGCATTGGATTCACCAGTCAGCAGTTTGTCTGGTGGAAATGCTCAGAAAGTAGTGATTGGTAAATGGCTCTTGAGAAATCCAAAGCTTTTGCTTCTTGATGATCCCACTAAGGGTGTCGACGTAGGCACAAAATCAGAGTTTTATACGCTTTTACATGACTTAATAGATAGAGGAACAACTATTCTTTTCTACAGCTCGGATGACCAGGAATTATTAAGGCTTTGTCCACGTATTCTGGTCATGCATGATGGCAAGATAAAAGCTGATCTGAAAGGAGATATGCTGACAGAAGCAAACCTGGTCGCAGCAAGCATGGGCTCAACTTCAAACTCGAAAAACAATAAGGAATTGAAGAATGGTTAAGTTAAAGAAATTTAACTTTTCAAAGTGGTGGAAGAAGTTAAATGTTAAATATTCGATCTCCTTATCACTTTTATTATTGATTGTAACGACTATCCTCTATACTGTTCTTCAAGCGAATATTTTTCGACCTGGGACACTGAACAGGTTGCTAACCAGTAATTTCAGGACCTGGTTGCCTGTTATTCTTGTAACAATAGGTCAAGCAATCGTTTTACTTGGCGGCGGCTTGGATCTGTCAAATGGGTCAATTGTTTCTGTAGGCAATGTCATTTTAGCGCTCACTGTAGTGTCGTCAAATGAACCTGGTAAAAATATTCTGATGGTTTTAATTGTCTTAGGATTTGGGATTATTGCTGGCATACTGAATGGTTTTTTCACAGCTTATTTAGGTTTACAACCAGTTATCATTACATTTGCATCCAGCTATATATACGGTGGATTAGCACTTTTATTGCTTCCCAATCCAGGCGGCGCAATTCCACGAGATTATACAAATGTTTATCGAAACACAAGTATTTTAGGACTTCCCATCAGTCTTTTGTTCATCGGTGTTGTCATTTTGATATGGGCATTCTTCCGCAGTCGTAAATATGGAAGATTTCTATATGCGGTTGGTGGAGATGCGAACGCAGCATACACCACAGGTGTCCCGGTGACATGGATGAAGATATCAACATATATCATCTCAGGCTTGCTCGCATCCCTTGCTGCGATTAGCTACAGTCTTTTGACCGGTTCTGGGTTTTCAGGCAGTGGTGCGGAAATGGCCTTGGCGTCTGTAACAGGGGCTGTGTTGGGGGGTGTTTCAATGAGCGGTGGAGCGGGTTCCGTTGTTGGAGCAATTTTTGGCAGTATCGTGCTTGGAAACATTCGAAACATTATCTCATCACTGCGATTAAATTCCTGGTGGCGTACGCTGGTTAATGCTCTGGTTATCGTGATTTCTTTGGCCGGTCCTGGTTTGGTTGGTTTGTTCCGCAGGAAAAAAATAAAATGAATGACATCCAAATAAATAATGATGCGCAAATTAAGAAAAAGAGGAGATTTAGATTATCACCTCCAGTGACGGCATTGATTGTATCAATAATCCTCTTCTTATTGAGCGGCTTGCTTCCCAATGGATTTAACACCTGGAGTACCGCTGTCAATCAAGGATTAAACATTGTCCGTCTGGCTTCTTTTATTGCCATCATCGGTGCAGGTCAAACATTAGTGATCATCAGCGGAAGTGAAGGTATTGACCTTTCTGCAGGGTCTGTGGTGACAGTGGGAGCATTGATAACTTACATGTTCATTGATGGCAATAATAACCTTATCCTCCCCATACTATTATTAGTTTTAGGCATGGGTGCCCTTGTAGGATTGATCAATGGTTTGGGAATCATGTATCTTAAGATATCTCCCTTTGTGATGACACTGGGTATGGCTGGCGTTGTTCAGGGTGCCCTGATCCTGTGGACGAAGGGTTACTATGATGGTGAGGTTGCCCCAATCATGACGAGGATCATTGCACGTGACCTGATTTGGGGGATACCAGGCATGATTTTTGTATGGATGATTATTGGGATTGCGATTGCTCTGCTGTTGAATCGTACTCGTTTCGGTAAGCAACTATTTGCCATTGGCGTTAATCGAAGAACTGCGAGGCTCTCAGGGGTTAAAGTCACCAGGATGGTGATACTTACCTATGTTCTGGCTGGCGCACTTGCAGGATTTTCTGGCTTCCTTCTTGTTGGGTATACACAAAATGCTGGGCCCAACCTGGGAGCCCAATATCTGTTCCCTTCAATAATTGCAGTAGCAATTGGTGGGACACAGATGTCGGGTGGAAAAGGTTCCTATTTTGGTACGATTGCTGGTGCAATTGTGATCCAGTTGATTACCAGTTTGCTAACCACAATGCAGTTGCCCCAGGCTTTACAGCAGATAATTTTTGGTTCATTACTTTTGGGTATTCTCGTTATTTATGGTCGCAATAAGGGCTTGAGGCAATAAACCGTTCAATTATCAAAAAGGAGAGATAATGCACAAAATTAGTATGCTTGGTGCTGGCTTCATCGGTATGTTTTACACGAAAGCTATCCAGCGGAGCCGTTCGGAAGATGTCGTGAAAATCGTTTATAATCGCACACCGGAGACAGCAAAACAATTTTCTGAAGATTATAACATTGCCCGTTGGACAGGCGATATGGATGAGGCGATTAATGATCCAGAAACGGATGTTGTGGTGGTGGGACTTCCAAATTTCCAGCATAAAGAAGCCATTATTAAATCAGCAAAAGCTGGTAAGGCAGTATTGTGCACGAAACCTTTAGCACGAACAGGTAAGGAAGCAAAAGAGATCCTTGACGAAGTTGAAGAAGCTGGTGTTTTTCATGGGTATCTTGAGGACCTTGTTTATACACCAAAGACCCTGAAAGCCCTTGAATATGTAAGGTGTGGCTCCCTGGGACGTGTTCTATGGACACGTTCGCGAGAGACACATCCAGGCCCTCACTCACCCTGGTTCTTTGATAAGGAATTAGCTGGAGGTGGCGCACTGGTCGATATGGGTTGTCACTGCACTGAGATCTGTCGCAATTTTATTGGGAAGGATATACGACCTGTTGAAGCAATGGGACATTTAGACACTCTTGTTCATCCCATCGCAGCTGAAGATTTCTCAATCGGGTTGGTTCGTTTTGAAAACGGTTCAATAGGCCAAATCGAAGCAAGTTGGACTTTCAGAGGCGGTATGGACCTGCGCGACGAGATTTCTGGTACGGAGGGTACCATCTGGTTGAATCACTGGCTTCGGACAGGATTTGAGGTTTTCACTTCCGGATCCGCTGGCGGCTATGTGTCAGAGAAATCTGAAGCTGAAAAAGGATGGCTCTTCCCGGTTGGGAATGAGGAAGATGCGCTTGGTTATATCGAGATGTTCAATGACATGTTTGATTCGATAGAAACAAACAGGAAACCAAGAGAAGATTTTTATGATGGTTATGTTGTCAATTCAATCCTGGATGCGATGTTCAAATCCAATGAAACAAGAAAGTGGGAACCTGTTGAGATAGAGGATTGGCGTGGTGGGACATATGAGAAAGTTAAAACCACCAAGGATTATGATAGTGAACATATCCTTATTAAAACTGAGATAATGCCTGATGGAAAACAAAAATTCATCATTCAACACAAAGAAACTGGACGGGTCTCACAAATCGTCAAGTGATACAAAAATCATCAATGGAGAGCCTTTTGGGCTCTCCATTCTAATTCAATTAATTTTATGGTTAATATTGGCAGAAAACAACCTCATAAGGTTCCCTTTGAAATAATAAACAACAAATTCCCTCGCGGCAAGATTAGGTTTGCAATTTTTGATTTTGACGGAACAATTTCACTCATCAGGGAGGGTTGGCAGCAAGTTATGATCCCCATGATGGTCGAGATCCTTATGGACACGCCAAACCACGAAAGTATAGAGACGATACGAGAAGTTGTGCGTACATATGTGGCTAATACGACTGGAAAACAAACCATATACCAAATGATCCGGATGGTTGAAGAAATTAAGAAACGCGGCGGTCAACCTGCTCCCCCACTTGTTTATAAAGATCAATATCATCATCGCTTGATGAGGCGCATCATCACCCGATTGGAAGGGCTGCGCAATAGATCCATATTGCCTGTGGAGATGGTTGTACCAGGTGCCTTAGAAACACTGTCTGAAATCACTCATGCCGATGTGAAATGTTTCTTAGCTTCTGGCACCGATGAAAAATATGTAATAGATGAAGCGAATTTACTTGGAATTATGCCATTTTTCGACAGAGTTTATGGTGCTCAAGATGACTACAAGAATTACTCAAAAAAGATGGTGATCCAAAAGATCATTCAAGATAATAATTTGAGCGGACCAGAACTTATTGCTTTTGGCGATGGCTACGTGGAAATTGAGAATACCAAAGAGGTCGGTGGGATCACTATTGGACTGGCAACGAATGAGTCTGAACGATCTGGAATTGATTTATGGAAACGAGATCGTCTAATTGCTTCAGGCGCAGATGTGATCATGGCGGATTTCTTGACTTTCTCTGATTTATGGAAATTCTTGACTTTGGAGGAGTAAGATATGCCTTATCCAATCTTTGATAGAAGCAGACTTAAGCTCAAACCGCTTAGTGAAAGAGAACATGACCTGACTCGTGAGATTTTTTTAAACCTTGACGACCCTATCCCAGAATTTAAATCAACAGGATTAGAAGTCCTTGCAAATCGCATCATTCAAGCAAAAGCGAATAATGCAACTAGCATGATGATGATCGGGGCTCATGTTATCCGTCGTGGAGTAAATCCATTTATTATTGACCTGATGCAGAAGGGTTTCATCTCATTGATTGGGACGAATGGTGCCTGTGCAATCCATGATATGGAATTTGCCATGATAGGAAAAACAACGGAAAGCGTTGCTCGATATATTAAAGAGGGGCAATTCGGCCTTTGGCAGGAAACCGGTCGGGTTAATGATGCTGCTGTTTATGCGCAGGAAAATGGATATGGTTTGGGAGAAGCCATTGGAAAGATGATCTATGAGAATCCTTTGGAGTTTCCCTATCGTGAGACAAGCCTGTTTGCTGAAGGATACCGCCTCGGTATCCCGATCACTGTGCATGTTGGCATTGGACAGGACATTGTTCATGAACACCCAAATTTCAATCCGGCTGCTTTAGGTGAGTCCAGTTATCGAGATTTTCTCACCCTGGCACATTTTGTCGAAAACCTTGAGGGTGGTGTAATGATTAATATCGGAACAGCGGTAATGGGGCCTGAAGTCTATCTAAAGGCTCTTTCCATGGCAAGAAATGTCGCAAAGCAAGAAAATTATGAGATCAAGCACTTCACAACCGCTGTTTTTGATAAGATTGATCTCGGTGATAACCCGCAAAAGGAAACCTCAAAATCAAATGCGGTTTACTATTTCAGACCATATAAAACGGTCTTGGTACGAACAGTAGCAGATGGAGGTGAAAGTCATTATGTTCAAGGGGATCATCGGCTGACAATACCAAATTTACACAGGCTTATCATTCAACAATCATCAATTCATCAGGAGAAGGCATGATAGAAATTCGTCGATTTGAAGAAATCTTATCTCGCTTCACACAAGTTAAATTGGCAGTGTTGGGAGATTTTTTCCTCGACCTATATATCCATTTGGATCGCTCCCTATCAGAGTTATCCATGGAAACTCAAAAAGAAGCTTTTCAAGCGATTGGTCTTCGAGGTCAGCCTGGTGCTGCTGGTGTTGTTGTAAATAATCTCTCAGCTTTGGGGGCCCAGACTTCTGCCATTGGCTATACAGGTAAAGATGGCAATGGTTACACATTGCGATCAGCGTTGACCAAATCGAATATCAACACTGATTTCTTGATTGAATGGGATGGACGATTTACACCCACCTATACGAAGCCGATGATGAAAGAGCTGAATGGTCAGATTATAGAACTCAATCGGATTGATGTAATCAACCGCTCATCCAATCCTCAAGCCTTGAACCTGGCACTTGTCGAAAATTTAAGTAAGGCAATATTAAACTATGATGGAATTTTGGTGCTCGAACAAGTGAAAATTGACGGCTATGGAACTTTATCTCCAATTCTGAGGGATAAATTATCAGAACTTGGCAGGCTATCCCCTGACAAAGTCATTATTGTTGATTCACGTCCTTTTTCAAACAAGTATACTGACCTTTCACTCAAAATGAATTTGTTTGAAGCGATTTGTGCAGCTAAAAGTTTGGATAAGACATTGGATGATATTGATAAAAATGATAAGTTGAGAGCTTCTGCCAGATGTTCACAGATTTTTTGGGAGACCCATCAAAAACCAATCTTTATCACCTTGGGAGCTGATGGGATCAGTGGAACCTCGGATGGCGAGTTTTTCCACATTCCAGGATATCGAAATACGGGTCCAATAGACATTGTAGGTGCAGGAGATGCAGTTCTGGCAACAGTTGGCCTGGCACAGTGTGTAGGGGCTGATCCAAAAGAGGCAGCGTTTATTGGGAATCTTGTTGGCTCGCTAATTGTTCAACAAATTGGAATGACCGGTACAGTCACACAGGATCAACTGCGCCAACGTTACTTTGAATATCAAAATCAGCTCGAGAATAGGAAGTGAGAATGACTAACCATAAAACTTGGATTGTAAATTATCTGGCGACGCTTGAAAATGTAATCGAGCGTTTTCCTGTCGATGACCTTTCCGGCCTGATATCAATTATTGAAAATGTACGAGAGAATGAAAAAACACTGTTTATTTGTGGTAACGGTGGAAGCTGGGCTACAGCAGCACACATGGTGTGCGATTTAGGCAAGAATACACGCATGCAAGGCTCTAAACGGATGCGGGTGATAGGTTTGGGAGACAATATCCCTTCCCTTACAGCTTATGCAAATGACGAAGGTTATGATCGTGTGTTTGCTGAACCTCTTATTAGTCTTATGCAGCCTGATGACGTTTTACTCGCGATCAGCG
The DNA here is from genome assembly GCA_034717715.1 of Chloroflexota bacterium. GTDB lineage: Bacteria > Chloroflexota > Anaerolineae > Anaerolineales > Anaerolineaceae > Brevifilum. Next base: position 32,396 of record JAYELT010000078.1, read on the forward strand.
GCAGTGGTAATTCACCCAATATTTTGCGTGCGGTCGAGGCTGCTAACGCAATTGGTGGAACAACACTTGGCCTTACGGGATTTAACGGTGGAAAAATGAAAGAACTCGTTGATCACTGTCTTGTAATCCCTTCAAACAGCATGGAGATGGTTGAGGATTTTCATATAATCGTAGACCACATACTCACAACATGCTTGAGGGATGAGTAAGAAATTTACAGGATTTAATAATCATTAAACGACCAAACGACTACAATTCAGTCGTGTTATGTTATTCGTTGATCGAAGACAGATTAACTGAGGGAAATCTTTCAATTAGAGGTAGTGCCAAAAAGATTACCGAATTGAATTACGAAACTTATTCCAAATAACCACTAACAACAGTGGCGTGAGGCCAACGTTGCAGTGCGGTAGGCACTAAAGATGGGCGAACAACCACACAAGCGACTTTATACTGGTTGTGATCGATACGTTCTATACCTGCTGATAAACCCTCACCTCGTAATAATTCTATTGGTCCAATTTCATCGATGATTAATAGGTCATTTTGAATGGTATACCGTAAAACATCATTTGCCCAGGACATCGATTCCGGATTGAACCTCCAGCGGGGAGTTGATAGTCCTTCAAACTCCCCCTTTCGTAATTCTGCAAGCTGATGCTGTTCACCTGTTGCGAGGTTCTTCACGGCAATTCCAATCTTTCGCTTCCCTGTGAAAATACCAGGTGAAAGGATTCCACTAACATTCAACCCTTGCTCTTGTGCGACTTTAGCTAGTTTCGAACACCAGGAAGTTTTTCCTGCACCTCGTAAACCTGTGACCAAAATTAATTGCGGTGATTCGTGAGCATTTATTAAAGTATCATACAGCAAGTTGCCTGGAGTTGTAAGTGACTCTGGACTCAACCTGACAGGTCTGCGTGTAACGACGGCTTTTGCTTTCCTTGCACCGTTGTGAACATCATAGATCAATTCTGTATCAATGCCATAGATCAAGGATAGTGAGGTCTCTGTTATCGTTTTTTGAGGAGGTCCAACTGCTGTTACCCATCCTCCATTTAAGAGCAGAACTTGATCAGCATAAGAAAGTGCGTCATTGGGGGCATGGGAGGCGATAATAAAAGAAAGTCCTCGTTTGCTCAATTGCTGAACGATTTCTAAGACTTGGTGCTGGTTGCTTAGGTCTAAATGAGTTGTAGGCTCATCCATCAGAAGGATTTGACAGTTTTGCGCCAAACCCCGGGCGATTAGGACCAATTGCTGTTCTCCCCCACTGATCTCTGTAAAAGCTCTATGGCGTAATTCGAATAACCCGACTTGTTCCAGAGAGCGCTCAGCAATTTCCTGATCATTTTTGGAAGGTGTACCCATCCAGCCGAGGTAAGGTGCGCGTCCCATCAATACCATTTCCTGTAAAGTAAAAGCAAATACCGGCACATGCATTTGGGGTATCGAGCCAATTAAACGGGCGCGCTCAGAAGTACTGTATTCCGAAAGGGATTTTCCACCCAATTGGACATCACCTGTATCAGGATGGAGCAAACCAGCCAGGCAGGAAAGCAATGTTGTTTTTCCTCCACCATTTTGACCAAGGATGTATAGTGTTTCACCTGAATTTATTTTTAGTGAGACATCATGTAGGATTGTATTTCCAGGAACATATGCAAAACTAAGGTGAGAAGCTTCAAGTTTCATGACTACCATCCTGTCTTGCTGCGACGCAATAGCGCAATCAAAATCGGAACACCGATCAATCCGGATAATACACCAAGAGGAATTTCCCCAGGAAGAAGGGTTCGAGCAATATTGTCAATGATAAGTAAAAATGCTCCTCCAAAAATTAGTGAAATAGGAAGTAAGTACTTATGATCTGGACCAACAAATAATCTACCCGCATGTGGAATCACCAATCCAACCCAACCGATAACACCACTGACAGAAACGGCAGCAGCAGTCATCAAAGTCGTTATGAAGATTATTATCAATTTCATCTTTATGGGATCTAGACCCAATGTTTTTGCTTCCTGGTCATCAAGAGAGAGAATATTCAAACGCCATCGGATTAGCCAGAGAAACACAATGCCGAGAACCGTGATAATTGCAAGAGGAAACAGACTCTGCCAGGTAATACCTGTCAGGCTTCCCAGTAACCAGAATGTGATCGCAGGCAGCGTATCAAGCGGATCTGCTACATATTTCAAAAGTGCAGTTAAGGAATTAAAAAGTGAGCCTATAAGAATACCCATCAAGGTCAAGATCAATAATGGTGTTGATTTATGCAGGTGACTGCCGAAGAAAGCTAGCAAAACAGCTAATAGCCCGAAGATAAAAGCCGAGATTTGCACTTCCAATGAACTTCCCATGAGCAATAGTGCTAAAGCTGCGCCGAATCCAGCACCAGATGTGACCCCCAGGATATTGGAATCAACCAGTGGATTCTTAAAAATTGCTTGGAATGCTGTCCCGCTTCCACCAAGACCAGCTCCAATAAATAGCGCTCCAAGAATTCTAGGTAACCTCACCTGCAGGACCAACTGACGCGCAATATCGGGAATCCCATTTGCCAGTTTAAGATAAATTGGTGAGAACAGTACCCTGAGCACATCAATCGTCCCAATTTTATACCGTCCCAACGTCAAAGATACAACAAACAAAATCAACAAGAACATAAATGAAATGACTATTTTGATCCATTTACGCATGTCGAGATCACTCAAATTTGCAAATAGCGGCGAGTTCTTCCGCTGTGATGGGATAGTTATAAAATGTGTTGTAAAAGTATTCTGCTTCTGTGACGCAATCGATATTAATACTCTCTGAATTAATGAGTTGAGCTATCCATACAATACCTAAAACAGAATCTGGAGCAGGTGTATCCCATGGCACAACCAGTTTAGGCATTTGGTAGACCCGTCCTTCCTGAACTGCTACCAGGATCTGCCACTCTGAACTCTCTGTGATAGCCTCTACGCTTGCGCCACCATAGGGTGGAACAATGATCACATCAGGATTCCAAAGGACAACTTGCTCAATGTTTACATCATTCCAATAACCATTTAGCTCTGAACTGACGGAAATCCCCCCTGCAGCGAGGATGATATCGGTCTGGTACATATCACCACTGACTACTTTCAGGGGATCCATACCAGTAAAAAGAACGCGTACTCGTTGATCTTCTGGAATCCCGGCTATTTGGTCCTGAATAGCAGTAATGCTTCCATCAAAATAAGATATCCATGCATCAGCGATGGCCGCTGAATGAGGTCCAAAAATCTTACCGGTCAATTGCATAGCTTCCTTGAGCCGCTCTGGCGTTTCTGCGTTGAATAGAAAAACATCAAGGCCTAATTGATCTGCGGCTTCAATCCAGGATGTGCGTGCACTTGTAACAATTAAATCGGGATTGAGAACAGCAGCCTGCTCAACATTGAAATCAGTCTGCGTGAAAAATTTGTCTCCCATAATTTCAGGGAATCGAGAGTCCATTTTTTCCATAACTGCGGCTCCCTTTGGATCGCGCGCCCCAAGGTAGCTGGCAGACACTAAACGATCTTGTGCATGAACACTGTAAATAAATGATGTTGCAGGGCCATAAGTCGAAATCACACGACTGACTGGCTGAGGGATTTCTAATGTGCTTCCAGCCTGGTCATCCAATTTGATTTGTGGCAACAATTCTCCAGCATCAATTAGTTGTTGTTGTCCCTCAATTGAAATCGCAAATGCAATAAAATCATACACGTCTGTTTTATCCGATTGTTGGATCATAACTGACTCAGGTAAATAAGTTGGCAATATGCAAGGTCGTTCATCTGGGCATTCATATGTTTTAGTAACAACCAAATCCCCACCATTTTCTACGAACATAGCAGTATCATCCGGGAAAAAAGCCTCATAAAGAATGGCAACAGAGGTTTTTAGTTCATCATCGGCCTCAATCGTAAATCGATTGTTAGAAGTTGGTGTCTCTGTATTTTCTGATATATTCTCAGACATCTCTCTTTGGACATTTGTTGGTTGGCCATCCAGCTCCTTGGTGGTATTGGATGATGTTTGTGTTTTTTGTATTGGCATGCAGGCCGTGAATAAGGTGCCGGCAATTAGAAATGCAAGTGTAAGATGAGTTGATTTATATTTCATAGTTTTACTATTTCCTAAGATATGTTTATATTATTGTGTTGTTTCAACATTCAAAATTCTCGATTTTTAGCACTCTGAATGTTGGGATAAGGTGCATAAACAATTATCCAGCCAGTTCATTGCGGAATCCAATTGGCTGATGATAAAATCAAGAACCAGACCTTCCAGTTGAGATTGGACTTGATCGCGCTCCATGATTAATTCCTTTTGTTGTGTTGCACAAACAGCTTTTTGATGCTGGATGATATCATCAATTGGCATCTTTAGAAGGTTAGCTATATAGAGTTTGCTCATAAAAATAACCCTCAATCGGTGGATGCTTGACGAAGGATTTTCATCATTCAACCAGGCTGTTAAATTCCGATCACCTTCCTCCGTGATGGAATATTCTATTCTTGAAGGCGCATACTTAACAACAACATGCTGCCCAACGATCAACCCATCTTCCTCTAACCGTTTTAAGACAGCATAGAGCTGACTCGTGCTCATCGTCCAAATCCTACCGAGGTGAGATTTTGATTTAAATTTATCCAGCATTTCATAGCCGTGAGATGGCTGCGCTTTGATTAATCCCAATAGAACTTCGTCAGGAACGGGAGGTTGCATAAGCCTATTCTATCATGGAATAGCAAATATTGACAACCAATTTCCAATTCAATTCATCATTGTGAAATAACTTATTATAAAAAATTATTGCACGTATAGGTGTCATTAAAGAGAAAAACAATATGAGGATTAATAATTCCTCTATAAGACAACTCTTTCAAGCGGATTACACAGTGGATCCAATTCTTGATTATTTTGATCATCTTGTTTTTCATTGATATAACACGAACCACTGAAGTTCCATTTTCTTTATGATTTCACCCCTAAATATCTATTGTTGATCCACTGTGAGTATGTTTTAGTACCTGGAATGAAGTAATTTTTGTCAAGTGCTACACGAAGTAGAAAACAATTAACAAAAGGTGCAATTTTACTTGACAGGCTCATTGCATTCATGTACAATTTTAATATGTGAGATAACCATCACACATATCTCCTACAACCACTAGTAAATTGTAGGGAAATCCAGG
>JAYELT010000079.1:0-3253 GCA_034717715.1 Chloroflexota bacterium
CGCAACGATTTTATCTCGTCAGGGTTAATCATAGCGAGTGAAACCTGGAAAGATTTATTTTATTTTTGAGTAAAAAGGAAATTATCATGTCCAAAATCGCCATTGTAACTGATTCAACCGCCTATCTTTCTGAAGACCTGGTCGCAGCATACAACATCACTGTACTGCCCTTAGTGGTCATTTGGGGTGAAGAAATCCTGCGTGATAACATTGATATCGGTCCCGACGAATTTTATCAACGCTTGTCAACAGCCAAAACAATGCCCTCCACATCACAAGCCACGATCCAGGCTTTTGCGGATGCTTATAAACAGCTTGATGCGCAGGGCTATGAGATCCTTACGATCGTTATTTCATCTGCCCTATCAGGCACCCTGGATTCAGCAATACAGGCTAAAAAGATGGTTCCTGATGCGAAAATTACGTTGTTTGACTCTCAACAAACCTCACTTCCTCTGGCATACATGGTGCTTTCTGCCGCCCGGTCAGCGAAACATGGTGCTCCCATGGAACGCTGCTTGGAAATAGTCAACACAATACGCGAGCATACAAAATTGTTTTTCGCCGTTGATTCGCTTGAGTTTCTCCATCGCGGTGGTCGAATTGGCGGTGCCTCGCGCTTCTTGGGCACAGCCTTAAACTTGAAGCCCATCCTCGAACTTGTGGAAGGAAAAATTGAGGCTGTTGAAAGGGTTCGCACGAGAAGACGAGCCCACGATCGATTAATTGAAATACTCAAAACAAATGTTAATGGATATGAGAAGGTAAATATGATCGGGGTCATTTCAGCTGCAGCTGCAGAATCTGCCGCATATCTGCTCAATACAATTAATAAAGATTTCACCCCGGATGAAATTCTTCTATCAAATCTCAGTCCAGTTATTGGAACCCACACAGGGCCTGGCACTGTGGGCGTGGCATACGTGGCAGGTGTGGATCAAGACCTGCTTAATAGCTGAGCCTAAAAATACCTTGAAATATAGACCACCTACTGATAGGTGGTCTTTTTTTGAATCGACGCAGTCACCTTCCCCACTTGAAGATTTCATCTTCTATCTAAACGAGAGCAGTTACAACATCCTTCATGGTGATTGCATCTCACGTATAACACAAGGAGATAAGAACCTTGAGGCGATAAGGCCTTGGAAAAATTCCGTCATTTGCCATCAATTTCTGTTAAATATCAGTTAAAATAAAAACATCACCAACAAAAGAAAGGACTTTATGGACCCGGTGTTTGATATCGGCATAAAACGCCCCAAAATACTGCTCCCCAGATCGGATATCGATTTGAAGAAATGGGCTGTCATCGCTTGCGATCAATTCACTTCACAACCGGAGTACTGGCAGCAGGTTGAAGAGATCGTTGGAGGTTCACCCTCTACCTTTCACATGATCCTTCCTGAAGTGTTCCTCGGCTCGCCAGAAGAAGAAAATCGTATCCAAACCACCCAATCCACGATGAAAGATTATCTTCAATCAGATTTATTCAAGCCCTTACATGATTTCATCTATGTATTACGTTCTACAGGTGGTCAAACTCGACGGGGACTGATGGTATGCTTGGATTTGGAGCATTATGATTACAACAAAGGCGCTCAAACCCTGATCCGAGCAACAGAAGGCACGATCCTGGACCGCTTACCCCCTCGCATCCGCATTCGTGAAAAAGCAGCCATTGAGTGTCCCCATATCCTGGTTTTATTTGATGATCCCGAGGATACAGTATTTACCCCCATCGATGTAAACATTAAAGCCTATCAATCTGCTTATGATTTTGAATTGATGCTCGGCAGCGGCCATCTGAAAGGTTTGGTGCTCGACGATGAGGGTACAAGAGAACACATCTTCAAGGCTTTAAGCGAACTCATCCAACCTGAAAATTTTGCTAAAAAATACAATCTCGAGCCTGGACGCTATTCCCCACTTTTGTTTGCAATGGGAGATGGTAATCATTCACTCGCAACCGCTAAGGCGATCTGGGATAAGATCAAGCCCAGCGTTGGCATGGCTCACCCAACCCGATACGCACTGGTTGAAATTGAAAACATCCATGACCCTGCACTGACCTTCGAACCCATTCATCGCCTGATTTTTAACCTCAAAGTGGATCTTAAAAAGGCCATGCAAACCTATTGGGGAAACAATGTCTCCATTCGCGAGGCAGCCTCTGAAGATGACATGATGACTGCAGTGAACGATGCCGTTGGTCCCTTGCACCATCTAGGTATGGTGACAGGAAATACGTTCAACGTTTTGGCGATCCAGGACCCGGGAACGAATCTCGCTGTTGGCGTGCTCCAAAAATTCTTGGACAAATTCCTGAAAAAAGATGGTGCTGAGAACATTGATTATGTTCATGGATCCAAAGTTCTTTTCGAAAAAGCCAAATCCGCTAATAATGCTGGTTTTTATGTTCCAGCGATGGATAAATCTGATCTATTTAGAACAGTTATTTTAGATGGTGCCCTACCGCGTAAAACCTTTTCTATGGGAGAAGCGAAAGAAAAACGATTTTACATGGAATGCAGGATGATACAAGCCTGATGCAAAAATTGTTGATCCTCACATCACTACTGATGCTGTTCGCATGCAGCCCTATTCAGACCATCAATACACCCAGCACCACCACTCCAAATAGGGTTCCTTCATCAACAATGACATCCATCCCAACTGCAACTGCAACGGTTACACGCATTCCCACAACCTTACCTGAGACGCCCACACCAACACAGGTCGCATATCACGTCTGTGTACCTCTGGAACTCGAAACCTTCGAGTCCCTCAAGACGATCATTAGCAAACCCCTCGATATCCCAACGATTGGGGCAGATACCGGTCATCACGGTGTGGATTTTGCATATTTCCAGCGTGGGGACCGGAATTCGATTGAAGGAATTGAAATTTACGCGATCCTCTCTGGAAAAGTGGTGGTCTCACTTGAAAACGATATCCCATATGGCTACACCCTCTTAATTGAAACACCCCTCTCTGATCTGCCCGAATCACACCAGGAAACACTTCAGGATGGATATCTTCCAGTTCCTGAGGATCCACACTATCGGCTCTATTGTCCAGATGTTACGCCACCCGGACTGACAGGTGACCTGTCTATATATCACCTCTACGCCCATATGGAGACCAAACCCGAATTCAAAGCAGGTGATCCTATCACTTGCGGCACAAAAATAGGCACTGTTGGTAACACAGGCTATTCCAGCAACCCACACCTGCACCTGGAAACACGTTTGGG
>JAYELT010000080.1:0-3244 GCA_034717715.1 Chloroflexota bacterium
ATCGATACATTGACTGTTGGTGAGCGGCAGCAATTAGAAATTTTGCGATTATTATGGTTAGGTGCCAGGGTATTAATATTAGATGAGCCAACGACTGGCATCAGTTCCCTGCAAAAGGATAAATTGTTTACCGCTCTCAAGTTTCTGGCAGAAGAAGGAAAAACAATCATCTTTGTATCTCATAAGCTGGAAGATGTCGAAAGCATATGTCACAGTGTGGCGATATTACGAAAAGGGCTATTAGTTGGTGAGGTTGAATCACCTTATGACACAGATCAACTGGTGGAAATGATGTTTGGGAAAAGGATCATCTTATCTAACCCAAAACCATTAGCCAAGGATAGCGTCGTTTTTGAGCTCGAAGATCTCGTTGTTGAAAAATATCCCCTGAAAATTGGCCCGGTGAACTTTAATTTACATGCTGGCGAAGTTGTTGGCTTAGCCGGTATGGAGGGAAGTGGTCAAGATGTGCTTTTACGAGCTTGTGTGGGTCTTTTAAGATCTGTTTCAGGCCGTGTGATCGTCAATGGCAAAGATATGACCCATAAGAATTATCTTAAATTTATGGAAAACGAGGTGTCTTTTCTACCTGCTTCACGGTTGGAAGAAGGCCTTGTGCCAGGTTTAACGCTGGCTGAACACGTCACGATTACGGCAGAAGGTAAAAAACCATTATTCATCGATAAAAGCCATTTTCGTAAGCAAGCGGAGAAAAAGATCGATGAATATCATATTATCGGTCAACCTGAGACGCCTGTTGAGTCACTATCTGGTGGAAATCAGCAAAGAGCAGTTCTATCCATGTTGAAAGATTCCCTTTCTGTCATTCTTCTAGAGCACCCAACCCGGGGATTGGATATCGAATCTGCAATTTATATGTGGGACAAATTGAAGGAGAGATGCGCATTTGGTGCTTCGATCTTCTTTATTTCAGCAGATTTAGATGAAATATTGCGGTACAGCGACAGAATCCTGGTCTTCTTCAGTGGACGCGTTTCTTCACCGCTTAATGCATCCCAAACAAGCCTGGAGAAATTAGGGCAATTGATTGGTGGAAAAGGTTGGAAAAAGGAGTTTGCCAAAGAGGAGAATGATGAATCAAACCCGAGAGCGTAGTTTTTCGTTTTTATTCCAACTGGGTGGTATCGTTTTCGCGATCTTATTTATCAGTATTATCTTGCTCCTGGTTGATGCGAACCCTATCGAAACTTTTCGACTGATTTGGGAAGGTGCAGTTGGAAGCTCAAGCAGAATATCCAATGTTCTTGTTGTCTGGATACCCATCGTCCTGGTTACCTGTGGCCTCCTGGTCACTTTTTCCACCGGCTTATGGAATATTGGTATTGAAGGGCAGATCACGCTTGGGGCTATCCTGACGACGGGTGTCATTCGCATGTTTCAAGACACTTCTGTCTCACCTGCTTTGGTGATCGTGCTTTCAATCCTCGCAGGGATGGCTGGAGGTGCAATTTGGGCTGCCCTTGCTGGCGTCCTAAAAACTTATGGGGGTGTGAATGAAATATTTGGTGGGTTGGGATTGAATTTTATCGCAACAGCGCTTAATATCGGATTGATTTTTGGGGCATGGAGCAGGGAAGGCGTTGCCTCAATGAGCGGCACGGATCCTTTTCCCAAGGCGTTTTGGCTGCCGACTTTCGAGTCCTTCGACTTAAATTGGCATTCTATTGCCCTGGCAATAATTGGCCTGATCGTCATATATTTCCTGCTGCAGGGAACCCATTTTGGCTTGCGACTCAAGGCTGTTGGGAAAGGTATACGATCAGCTTTTCGATTGGGAATCCCGACCAAGCAGCATCTGATGTTATCCTTCATCATTTGTGGGCTGTTTGCAGGATTGACAGGTGCGCTGCAGGTTATTGGTGTCTATCACCGCCTGATCCCCTCCATTTCAAGCGGCTACGGTTATTTAGGTTTGATGGTCGCAATGCTGATCAATTACAAGGCGGTTTGGGTCGCTCCAATTGCATTGTTCTTTGCCGCTTTGAACATCGGCGGCATCCAACTGCCGATTGTTTTAAAGCTTGATTCTTCAATAACTGGGGTACTGCAGGGCAGCCTGGTCTTGTTCATATTGCTCATGCAAGGCGTCAAGCAGCGTGTCTTGGGAAAAGGTGTAGGTGACTAAATGACAGGTGAAATGATTCTTCTTGGATTAGCAGGTGTTATTGAAGCCGGTGCACCCATCGTAGTTGCCGCGATTGGTGAAACCTTAACTGAGCGTGCTGGTGTGATCAACCTTTCGCTGAATGGCTTGATCATTTTGTCTGCGATGATGGGCTTTTGGGTATCTTTAGAAACGCAAAGTCTCCTATTAGGCTTTCTAACAGGTATGCTGGTTGGCGCAATTGTTTCTGCCATTGTGGCATTCAGCAGCATTACACTGAAACAATCGCAGGTCGCTGTGGGGTTTATCCTGGCCATCACCTGTGAAGATTTAGCTTATTTTCTGGGTAATCCAATCATGGGCGCCCAAGCACCGATCATGTACGCCACACCAATTCCCTTCCTTAGTAAAATCCCTATTTTCGGTACCCTGTTCTTTCAGCACTCAATCATGACTTATTTGAGCTTGATCTTAATCTTTATAGCCTGGTTCTGGATTTCAAAAACACGTCCGGGGCTGATGCTGCGTGGGATTGGTGAAAAACCTGCTGCCGCATTTGTGCGGGGCGCCAACGTGGTTAGAACACGTTATCTATACACCATTCTCGGCGGGATGTTGGTGGGATTGGCAGGGCCATTGTATACATTGAGTGTGAAAGCTGGATGGAAGGGAACCATCACGGGCTTAAATGGGATCGGATGGATTGTGTTAGCCATTACGATATTTGGCGGATGGAATCCCATTCGAGTTGCTCTTGGTGGGTATCTTTTCGCATTTCTGCAGTGGTTGGGTTTGGTGCTGCAATCAACGGTGACATTTATACCGTCACAGGTCCTTCAAGTTGCACCTTTCCCTTTAATGATCCTTGCGCTGTTATTGGTAAATTTGGGAAATACTGAATGGATGGAACGTCTAATAGCAACCTTGCCAGATAAAGCTAGAATCCGTATTACAAAATTAATCCGTGCAATGCGTTCCCAGCCGCCAGGTGCCCTTGGGACACCATTTGAGAGAGAATAAATTTCAATTTTTGGTTAATCAAATATCCCAGTGTTCAGCCTTTGCGATACGTTCATTGAGGGGAGGATGGGAGTAGAAAAGGAAGACGACCCATCGTTC
>JAYELT010000081.1:0-12535 GCA_034717715.1 Chloroflexota bacterium
TTTTTTTATATCTTTTGATAATAGCTGGCACACGAAAACAACATTTTTTAGTAAAACACAAAGGAAGTATTACGAATGTCAGAAAAAGAAATTGGAACCGTGAAATGGTTCAACGATGCAAAAGGTTATGGTTTTATCTCACGTGAAGTTGGCGACGATGTCTTTGTACATCACACCGCTATCCTGGGATCCGGATTCAAATCACTGCGAGAAGAACAGCAAGTGGAATTCTCCGTGGAACAAGGTCCAAAGGGCTTGCAAGCGAAGGACGTTACACCCCTCTAGACCCTAATCATTCGATTAGAAAATATTACCGGTCAGGTTTCCGCAAACTGGCCGGTTTTGATTTAATAGATGATTTTGTGTCAGGCAGCAAAAATCAATCCGGGTATTTCCTCTTGATCGCCTGGGTTTAGATCAGGCAGTGCCTCGCCTGAGGTCGTCCAGGTATTCCAGGTAAAGCGCTTTTTCCTCTTTCATAGAATCGATCAGGTCATAATACATGGATTCTTTGGTCAGTTGTGAGAGGATCATGATGGAATGGTCAATCCAGTTGATCTGGTTTTCAAGTGCCAGGTCGTTTTTCTCAAATTCCCGTCCATCCAGTGTATCCAGCTCACGTTCGCAGCGCCTGTAATCTTCAGCAATGCTCCACTCCTGGAAGATAAGCTGTTCGAGGGTGCTTTCGGTGTACTGAGTCCAGGGTTTGGTGGCAGTTTCCGCGTATTCCTTACGTTTTTCTATCAGCTTGGCTTCTGCCTGGTCGCGTGATTGGATTAGCCGAGTCCGGCGCATTTCCTTTACCTGATCATTCGAGGAACTGCGAATGGCATCCGATATCTTTTCAGCCGCCTTGAGCGCATAATATCCCTCCCCTTGCTCCAGGGTGAGCAGGCTGCCGCAGCTGGCGCAGTTGAATTGTGTGACCGTTTCAGGAATTGAGATAGGTGCACCACAGGTGCAGCAATTCAGTTTGACAACTTTCATGGGATTTTCTCCTGGTTGTTCTCATTAAGATTATAAACATAAACGAGGGTCAGTTTCAAGTTTCTCAGCATGAACAGATCGAATGCCAGGTAGCGTGATCAATTTAGGCGCGCATATGATTGGGATGCTTTACCGTCCGAATAGTCGAACAAGATCAAATTTTGCTAATTCAGGAGGCTCGCGACGAGGGGGAGTGTTGTTTCTTGGTTCAGAGCTTACCAAATGCCCCCAGCAAGGCTAAAATTTCTGAATCGATGACTGACTCGGGGAGGTCTTTGGCCTGATATTCGTTAGCTTTCAGGGCACGTTCACGCAGGGTATGCCAGAGCACTTCGCGTTCGTCTTGAGATTTGATGACCAAATCATTGATCGTTTGTGCGGTTTGGAATTGCTGCCCGGTGGTATAGAAAAACGTGATGCGCTTCCAATCCCCTGCAGGCACGGGTTTGTCCAGGCGCTGTATGGGGCCGATTTGGAGTTTGAAGTATTCTTCATGGGCACGGGGGTGGTCTTGTTCATCTCGGATCAGATCTTTTCTCCGAGTAAGCTCGTGCCCCAGGATCTCAGCGACGTAGGCGATTTGCCAGCGTTCGGATTCGCCGAAGGCTTTGGTCTGGTAAAAGGCCAGGTAATCGACGGAGATGACCTTGGGAGCGCTTTTGAGTGGGATACGGTACCAGCCAAACAAACGGGCGATGTCAAAATCACGCTGGGAAGGTAGGATTGCCACCAGGATCAATGCAGTTTCTGGGAGATTTTGGATCATGTCGGCCTCTTCAGTATTCAGGATTAAGGGGATTCTATCATGGATTAAAGGAGGTGGTGTGGTGTTGGTTCCGGGGTTACCAGTTCGTCTCGTGTAGATACTCATCGAAAAGCTCCAGCCAGGTTAGGCATGTCACTGCGATTACTATGACACTGTCAAGGGTTGTTTTATGGTTAAAAGCTTTGGATGTATCGAACGGAAGCCCGGGATGTATGGGGTTCTGGTTCGGGCGATAGCACAAACAATCTTCAAGAGCTTATTCGCAATATTGTTTAAGATCAATTGTTTTTGTTTCCCTTCAGCTAATTTCCTAAGAAAATAATGTTCAAATGTCGGAGAATGCTGTCTAACGGACATGGCCGCTAAATGTAACAATCGACGGATAGGTGAAGGCCCATAATGTCGTGAGGTTGGCCTTTTCTTTCTTGAAGTACCGCTGCTATTCTCATAAGGACAGATGCCAATGTAGGCAGCCAAGGCCTTAGGGTTATATGGTTCTGGTGCTGAATGCATTGTCACCACCAGAAACGTGGCCAGAGTTGAACCAATACCTGGGACAGATTCAATCAACCGCTGTAATTCTCGGGAGGAAGGATCATCATCAATCAAGCGCTTGATCTCCTTTTCAACTGCCTTGATGTGCCCAGTCAGTTCTTTGATTGCCTTGTCATGCACATCTTCTGCTAGCGGTGTTCTGACTACCTTGCGTTTTATGGCTTGATTGGCATTCTTATGCGCTGTCCTTTGCTCCACAAGCTGTTCTCGCACTGTTAGAAGGGTCTTGAGCTGCTCTATGATCATATCTTTAGGCCGCCAATACCTTAATTGATCGAAGAAACGATAGGCATACTCAGCAATTTGACAACTATCGACAGGGTCGCTCTTATGCCCTTCCGGATCAAAGGCTCGTTTTACCTTCAAAGGGGCCTCAATCACCAATGTGTAATCATTACTGACCAAGCAATAAGCCAGGGCTTCGCCATAGACACCAGTTGATTCCATGCAAACAATACAATCTTTGGCCAACGCCTGATTGTTATTCAGCCAATATAAAAATTGACTAAATGCATCATATTTGTTTTCAAAACTTGTCGGTTTGGCTACAATCTGCCACCCTGCTTTTTCTTCATATTTCCCAATCGATGCTGTGAAGGTCTCCGATCCCACATCAATGCCTACAAACAATATTGGTTTATTCATTTCGTCCTCCTGATGATAAAGATGTAAAATGAGGATAGTCGAACAATGTGGATTGAACTTTCTCCATTATCAGTCTAGCCGACGTCATTACTATCTAGTTTTGATCCACACAAGGGCTGGGTCTTCATCGCAGTTTAGGATGTGTCTCCTTCGAGACGCCGTAGACTTATTCAGCCCCTGTTCGACTATTTTCATATTAGCATAATTAAGTCTAATGGAGACTGGAGCGTTAGTGGAACCCCCGCAGGGGGCATCGTAAGGGGTCGTGGCAGTTTATATATGGAAATCTGTTTTGAATATGACCTAATTGAATCGTAGCAATCCTTATATGGGAACAGGTTTAAAAAAAGAAAAACTCCCGGACGATAATATCCGGGAGCTCACTTTCGTGCTTTTGCTGAATTAGCTTACAGCAATCCCACTCTTTCGTTGAATTCTTTGATCCTGGCATCGATCTCTGGGACCTGTGCCTGGAGCTCGTTCCAGTAATCACGCTCGTACCACTGCTCCAGAATCTCCTCGTAGGTTTTGCCCTGCTGTTCAACCCAGGTGTAATACTTAAGGTTATGGATGCGCCTCTGCCCTTCATAGGTGAGGTCTTCAAGGTGATCAGTCGTTTGGCTTTTCAGCCAACGGGCATTGTCTACAGCAGCCGTTTTTTCTGTATATTCACCCATTTCCTCGTGCATCTCTCGTAAGCGGCTCTGATATAGTTCCATCGAGTCGGTTAACATCGTCACAATTATGTCATTCTCTGAAAGCTCAAAGTGTTTTGCTGCTTTAATAGCGGAAAGCAAGTTTGAAATGCTGGAAAATCCTAACAAGTCCAATTTTTCAACGGTTTCCACTGGAACACCGGAATTTACCAGATGTGTGTGACCTTCCGGCTCGTTAAACAAGCGGGCCAAGTTGACTACAGCATTATCATCAATGGCGACGACAACATCCGTGTTCTTGGAATTGTGGATCCACGGAACGTGCTTATCGCCGATACCTTCAATGCGATGCGCGCCAAAGCCGTTGGATAGCAAAGTTGGGCACTGGAGCGCTTCTGATGCGACGATGTAGCTGCTCGGGAAAACCTTTTTCAAGTAATCGCCAGAGGCGATTGTCCCGGCGGAGCCTGTTGCGGAGACAACGCCCCAATATTCGTCACGGGGTCCCGCAATTTGCTTCACCATGGTTTCCAGGGCATGACCGGTCAGATCATAATGCCAGAGATGGTTGCCGAATTCGTCAAACTGGTTGAAGATCATCAAATCTTCACCCGTTGCGCGCAGTTCCCAGCACTTGTCGAAAATTTCTTTAACGTTTGATTCGGAGCCGGGCGTTCGGATGACTTCACCGGCGATACTGGCAAGCCAGTCAAAACGCTCCTGACTCATCTCCTCTGGCAGGATGGCGATTGATTCACAGGCCAGCAGGGCTGAGTCGTATGCGCCGCCACGGCAATAATTGCCGGTGGATGGCCATACGGCTTTTTGCTGGGTGGGGTCAAACTGCCCGGTCACTAAACGCGGCACAAGGCACCCGAAGGCTGCGCCCACTTTATGGGAACCGGTTGGCATCCATTTTCCTTCAAGGGCGATGATCCTGGCCGGTGTGCCGGTCAGGATTTCAGGGAACTCCATGAAATTTAACCCGCCGAACAACCCGCCGCTGGGTTTGGGCTCATTATGCCAGGTGATGCGGAAAAGGTTACGTGGGTGAAGGTCCCATAGGCCGATTTTTGTGAGTTCTTCCTTGACCATGTCCGGGACAAGGCTGGGATTTCGCATCTGTTCGAAGGTTGGGATGATAATATTGCGGTCCCGTGCCCTTTTGACGGTACGTTCAAGACGATCGGGGTAAATTGTTAAATCGATTGTAGCCATAAAGAGGTCTCCTTAGTTAATTGTCAGACAATTAATATCTGATTGATTATAGCTCTTTTTCAAGATGTATATTAGTCAAGATTTGAAAGTTTATCAGGACATATCGTTCTTCATATCCTCAGGTGCTTCCGCAACAGTGTATAAAGGTCTACCTTTCGCTTCGTCATAGATACGTCCGATGTATTCTCCGATAATCCCGAGGCTGATCAGCTGAACGCCACCCAGAAAGAGCACCATGATCAGGGTCGTCGCCTGACCCATCAAGACGGTGCCGGTGGTCAACCGCAGGATCGCGATGATCGGTATAGCCAGTACACTCAAGCCAGCCGCGATAAAGCCGATGTAGGTCGCGAGTTGAAGGGGAAAATAGGAAAAACTGGTGATCGCATTCAAAGCGAATTGGATCATCTTGCTGAGGGGATATTTCGATATGCCCGCGTAGCGTGGTTTTCGTTTATATTTCACACCAACCTGTTTGAATCCCACCCAGGCAGACATACCGCGTAGGAACCGATGCCTCTCGCGCATGGTTTTCATGATATCGACAACTTTTTTGTCTAACAGGCGAAAATCACCGGTATCAAGGGGGATGTCCACGTTCGTGACAGCGTGGATCAGGCGGTAAAAGATTGATGCAGTAAGTTTTTTGAACCAGGATTCACCCTCACGTTCCTCGCGAACCGCATACACGACTTCGTAGCCTTCTCGCCACTTTTCGATCAGTTTCAGAATCACTTCAGGTGGATCTTGTAAATCTGCGTCAATGATGACCACGGCATCACCTCGGCTGTAATCAATACCAGCAGTGACAGCAATTTGGTGACCAAAGTTTCTTGCAAAGATAACTGGTCGTACACGCTTGTCGTTCTCTGCCAGTTTGTGGATAACTTCCGTGGAACCGTCTGTGGACCCATCATCGACCAGGATCAATTCCCAGGGTTCATTGGTCTGATCCATGACATCCCTGATTCGTGGATAGAGTTCGGGAATATTCTCAAGCTCGTTATAGATAGGTGCAATGATCGTAAAGGTCGGGTTTTCCATCAGATCACCTCTTTCACTGCATCTAACGTGGGTTCAATGATCGGTGCTGCAGAAACAGCCTGCATGGCAGCTTTTACATCTTTCAAGCCGCTGCCCGTACTGAGCACCAGTACGGGATCATCCTCAGTCACAATGGATTGTTCAACAGCTTTTACGAGACCAGCATAAGCTGTTGCTGCAGCTGGTTCTGCAAAGATCCCAACCTGCCCCAGGGCAGCAATCGCAGCCAGGATATTGCTATCCGGCACGGTGATGTATGTGCCGTCGGTTTCTCGTGCTGCTCGTACAGCCCGCACACCGTCTCGGGGCAGGTCAACGGAGATGCTGTCAGCCAGAGTATCCGCCTGGACAGCTTTGATGTCTTCCCCTCCCTGGTGGAAGGCGTTGGCGATGGCTGCAGATCCTTCTGATTGCACGCCAAAGATCCGCGGCATCTGCTGGAGCCAGCCCAGCGAGTGCAGGTCCTTGAAGCCTTTATGCACGCCGGAAATAATATTGCCGTCACCAACGGGGATGAAAATTGTCAATGGCTTCTTATACTCAGGGATGCACCGGATGACCTGTTCCCAGATCTCAAAAGCAGCGGTTTTTTTACCTTCAGCGGTGAAGGGATTAAATCCCGTGTTGCGGTTGTACCAACCAAAGTGATGGGTCGCTTCAATGCTGAGATCAAATGCTTGATCATAGGTCCCATCGACTAAAAGCACCTTTGCCCCAAAGACAAGCAACTGGGCGATCTTGGCGGGGGGTGCTGTTCTGGGGGCAAATATGACGGCTTTGGCACCAACTGCCGCAGCCATCCCGGCCAGCGCTGCGCCGGCATTACCGGTGGAGGCCGCTACGATGACTTCTGCGTTGATCTGATTGGCATGAGCCACAACGATGGCGCTGGCACGGTCTTTGAAAGAGGCAGTGGGGTTGGGACTTTCGTCTTTAATCCACAGGTTCCTCAGACCCAACTGCTTTGCCAATCGTATGGGTTTATAGACCGGCGTCCATCCGGCACGACGCAGCGGCGTTCCAAACCCGCCCGGGTCTTCAACGGGAAGTAGGTTAAGATAACGCCATAGGGATGCTTCTGGAACGGATGGGAACTTATCCGGAGAAATACTATTTTTCAGCGAAGTTACATCAAGAATGATGTCGAGGTTACCATTGTCTTTCGGGCAGGTGTAGGTGACTTCATCGTGGGCGTACTCCGCACCGCAAATGGAACATGTGAAATGTGAAAATGTGTGGTTCATAGGGCTATCACCTCACTGGTGGTTGGCACAAGATTGTAAAAAGGGCGGTTGTTGTGATTAAAGCCGCCCTTCATATATTATTTTTAAGGAACGATCCATGTACCGGTTTTGCCATCCAGGGCTTCGCCGATGTGTTCCGGATCCGTGATCAAAGCTTTCTTGCCGCCATTTTCCAGGTATTGGATGATCGCCTTGACTTTAGGGAGCATACTGCCTGGGGCAAAATGGCCTTCTTTAATGTATTGTTTTGCTTCAGCAACTGTCATTTTGTCTAACCAAACTTCATCATCATTATTAAAATTTAATGCCACCTTTTCAACAGCCGTGCTGATGACGAAAAGATCCGCATTGATCATCGTTGCCAGCAGGGAAGAACCGAAATCTTTATCGATCACAGCATCAACGCCTTCAATATCGCCAGCCTCATTTATGATGACTGGAATACCCCCGCCGCCGACAGCAACAACGATAATGCCAGCATCGATCAAGTTCTTGATCACGTTGGCTTCAACGATCCCTTCCGGTAAGGGAGAAGCGACAACCCGACGCCAACCGCGTCCTGCATCTTCCACAACCATCCAACCATCATTGTCCTGGCGTGATTTTGCTTCCATTTCGTCCATAAAGGTACCGATAGGTTTGGTGGGGTGTGTGAATGCCGGGTCATCTTTATTGACAATGGTTTGGGTGACAACAGTGGCGGCGTCTTTCTGAATACCGCGTCGCTTGAATTCGTTATCCAAGGATTTCTGAAACATATACCCGATTGCGCCTTGGGTATCAGCCCCGCAATAGTCCAGCGGAACTTCATGGAGGATATCCTTAGCGAGTTCGGACCGGCGCAGGATGAAACCAACCTGTGGGCCATTTCCGTGTGTGATGACCACATCCCAACCTTTTTCGATCATGTCGACAATGTGGCTCATGGTGTCTTTTGCAGCCTCAAATTGATCCTGCACGGTTTTGTGATTTTTATCTTTGATCAGTGCGTTGCCTCCCACGGCAACGACTGCAATTCCTTTTTTATCCATACTTATAACACTCCTTTAATTTTACTTTCAGGTTTTATGCCATGGTCAGTGCCATGACGGCTTTTTGGGCATGCAGACGGTTCTCAGCCTCGTCAAAGACAACAGAATGCGGTCCGTCAATAACGCCATCGGTCACCTCGATATTGCGGTCAGCTGGCAGGGGGTGCATGTAGATGGAATCCTCTTTTGCCAGCGCCATCTTGCGTTCATCGGTGATCCAGCTCTCGTACTTTTGGGTGATTTTCTTGATCTCATCGGGATCACTGGTGGTGACCAGGGGTCCCCAGGACTTAGCATAAACAATATCCGCGTCTTCAAAGCCCTCTTCCATGCTGTTGACGACATTGAAATTCGTCTTGTATTTCGCAGCTTGTTCGCGTGCTTGATCCATGATCTCAGGCATCAATTCGAACTCCGGGGGATGCGCCAGGGTCACGTCCAGGCCAAAGCGGGGCATTTGCAGGATCAAAGATTGAGGAACTGAGATCGGTTTGGCATATGATGCCGCATAAGCCCAGGAAACGACCATTTTCTTTCTGCGCAAGTCGCGGCCTTTTTTCTCCCAGATGGTCATCAGGTCAGCCAGGCATTGATGGGGATGGTAGACATCGCACTGCATATTGAGTACTGGCACACGAGAAGCGCTGGCGACCAGGTTGAGATAGCGGTTTCCAACATCCCAGTCACAGTGTCGGATGGCCAGGCCGTCAAAATAGCGTCCAAGGATCTCACCGATCTCTTTTTCTGTATCACCGTGAGAGATCTGTGTGGTTTTGGATTCAATAAATGCAGCATGACCGCCTAATTGTGCCATTCCCGATTCAAAACTGCAGCGCGTACGGGTGCTGGAAAAGAAAAACAGCATCCCGAGTGTTTTATTATCCAGGTATGCATGCGGCTGTCCCAGGGCGCGTTTCATTTTCAGGTCAAAAGCCACATCCAGAACGGTCTCAACTTCTTCCTTGCTGAAATCCAGGTCGCCGATCAGGTCGCGTCCACGTAAATTTGTGATCATTATTATCTCCTTTTCTTGATCAAAGCCGCGACTGGAATCTTGAGTCGCGGCTTTGAGTTATCCATTGCTGAAACTATTCCATTTTGCCCAGGACGGATGCCAGCAGCGCCATTCGCATTACGACGCCGTTGAAGGCTTCCTGCCAGTAACGTGACCACTTGGTGATATCCACATCGGGGGGGATTTCATCCATGCGAGGAAGCGAATGCAGCAGAATCGCATCAGATTTTGCTTTTTTAGAAAGCAATTCCCGTGTGATCTTGTAATTGGATGGTGTTAGGCCTTCATCGCCCGTACGTTCGTCGCGCGCTTTGGTGTAATCGGGCTGAACAACTGGTTCAACCAGGATGACATCAGCATCAGCGATAGCCTGTTCAACATGTTCGACTTCTTTATAGTCCAGGCTGTAGGTTTTAAGTTCCTCTTTGAAATCCTTGGTGAGCGATTTATCAGGAGGTGAAACAAAGGTGATCGGGCAGTCAAACTGGGTCAGACCGTAGGCGAGGGAATGCATGGTGCGCATGCGCATATCGCCAACCGCCAGCCAGCGCAGACCATCAAGGCGGCCTTTTTCTCGCAGGACTGTATAAAGGTCCGTCAGGATTTGGGTGGGGTGTTCTCCCCATCCATCACCACCGTTGATCACAGGCACACTGGCCCATTTAGCGGCTTCATGCGGGGCGCCTATTTGTGGATGGCGCATGACGATTACATCGCCATAGAACTCAAGCATCTTCACGGTGTCCTTAATGGATTCCTGATAAAAGTCGCCGGCACGGGTCATTTTGGAGTCAGAAAAACCTGTCACCTGACCGCCCAACCGGATCATACCTGCCTCATGGGCGAGGCGGGTGCGGGTGCTTGGCTGGTAGAACGCGGTTACAAGAGTCTTGTCTTTCAAGAGATCTGTGTTTTGCCGGTTCCTGGCAATTGGTTCAAGTTTTTCAGCGATTTCAAAAATACGGAAAAACTCATTCCTTTCGAAATCTTTTAATGAAAGAATATCTCGACCTAAAAAACTACGCATGGTACATGTCTCCTTTTGGTAAATAGAATGGTTGTTTGTGGGGTGTTTTTCATGATCTGGCACCGCCAATTTTCCGAATAATATGCAGGCGAAAATGGCCTGGTAAAAAATAACTGTGAGAGTAATCGATGGGATTGCCTTCTTCATCAAATAAAAGTGCCTTGAGCAGCAAGAGTGTATCGCCGCGTTGAATATCGAGTGCTTTGGCTACTTCAACTGGCGCATGGACAGCGCTGATTTCGGTTTTGGAAATCGACAGAGCGGGATCACCTTTTTGGAGGATGAGGTCCAAGACTGAACCTCTAAACTGGTTGGTCAGGATCTCTGGATCGAGAATGGTTTCGGGGAGGGTGTCGACCAGATAAGCGACTGGTGTATTATCTGTTAAGATCACCCGATCTATCTTGATTAAGGGAGATCCTTCACTCAAGTCTAATTTCTCAGCTTGTCCTGCATTGGCCTGGATATGCGTGATCTGATATTTACCCATATCAACATCAAATCCTATTCTTTCAGCCTGTGTTTCAATGCTCTCAAGAACTTCCAGGCCTGAATCAATGACCTGTGTCGGACCGACGACAAAGGTCCCCAACCCCTGTCGACGCCTGAGCAGCCCCTGGCTTTCAAAGGTGCGCATGGCTTCTCGCAGCGTGGCACGGGAAACATTGAATTGTTTGGCTAAGTTCGGCTCAGAGGGCAGTTTGCTCCCCTTGGGTGTGTTTTGAATAAGATCACTGAGTGAACTTTGCAGGCGTTGATAGGTTGAATGATTATCGCTCATTCTTTTTTCCCTGGTGCATGATGCTGGGCATGTTGTGTTTGAGTGATGTTGATGAGGGTTGTTTTCAGGCTGGGTATTGTCACTGGATTATCCATTCAATAATCTTTTTGCAGCTTTGTTGTGTTCTTGAACCAGGGTAGGAGCATCAAGGGTGGTCAGTTCGCCGTCTTTAACAATGATCTTTCCGCCAACAATATTCACATCTACATTTTGAGGGGCACAAAACATGGTCGCAGCTACTGGATCATGCAGTGCACCCGCATAACCCAGCCGGTTGAGGTTGATAGCAACAAGGTCAGCACATTTACCAACTGCCAATACCCCAATATCTTCTCGACCCAGGACAGCTGCGCCACCGCGTGTGGCGATCTCAATCACTTGACGGGCGCTCATTAATGAAGGTGCATTCTCTCCGGACCGTGAAGCACCCTGCAAACCAGCGCCAACCCTTGCCAGGAGCATAGCCCGACGCGCTTCCTCAATCAGGTGCGAGCTGTCATTGCTGGCTGAACCGTCCACGCCAATCCCGATTTTGATACCCATCGATCGCATGTGCATGATGGGGGCAATCCCTGATCCAAGGCGCATATTGGAGCCAGGGCAGTGAGCGACACCGCACCCTGTGTCCGCATACAGCTGCATCTCATCCTGGCTGACATGCACGCTGTGTGCAAACCAGACGTCATCGCCTATCCAATCAACCTCCTGCATGTAACCAACGGGTCGATAGCCGAACTTCTCAATGCAAAAATCTTCCTCGTCCTTGGTCTCAGCAAGGTGGGTATGGAGATGAACGCCATACTCTCTTGCCAGCACGGCTGATTGACGCATTAATTCCCCAGTCACACTGAAGGGCGAACAAGGCGCCAAGACGATCTGCACCATGGAACCTGGATCAGGATCGTGGTAGGTTTCGATCAGGCGCTGGCTGTCTTTGAGGATATGATCTTCTGAGTCCACAACGCTGTCAGGAGGTAGGCCGCCTTTGGATTCGCCGAGGCTCATAGAACCGCGTGAGGCGTGCAGCCGCAATCCCACTTCTGCAGCTGCCCGGATCTCATCATCCAGACTGGATCCATTGGGGAATAAGTACAGGTGATCGGATGCAGTGGTGCAGCCTGAGAGGGCTAATTCCGCCAGTGCAGTTTGCGTGGAAACACGGATATCCCCAGGTGTGAGTCGTGCCCAAATGGGGTAAAGCGTTTTCAACCAGTGGAACAGGTTGGCGTTTTGGGCTTTGGGAACAGCACGTGTCAAAGTTTGATAGAAGTGGTGGTGGGTATTTACGAAACCAGGGAGAACAATGTGGCCGCTCAGGTCCATTAATTCATCGGCCGCGTCTGGCATGTTTTGGGCATCACCAATTGCCGTGATGAACCCATCTTTGATATACAGGTTGGTATCCTGTAACTCTCGACGCTGGTCATCCATAGTGACCAGAACAGCTATGTTTTTTATCAATAGGGTTGACATATCCCTCCGATGAGGTTGGTGAGTTTGTCGGACAATTACCTATTTAGTTTATCGATAAATGAGCCATCTGTCAATTGTCTGACAAATGTTTTT